>NZ_JADWOW010000041.1:0-101103 GCF_015767455.1 Brevundimonas sp. BAL450 | reverse complement strand
CGAGCGATCCCAGTCGAAGTAGACCACGAACTGTTCGGCAGCCGGCGCCGGCTGAGCAGGCGGCGGGGGAGGCGGCGGAGGCGCCGCGACCGGACCGAACGCATAACGCAGACCCACGGTCAGGGTGTGGCTGAAGTCGTAGTCGCCGTCGAACGTACCCAGGGCCGGAGCGCCGACCGTCGTGCTGTCCCAGCTGGTGCCGCCGGTCAGGTAACGGTAGGTCAGGTCGATATTGGTGCGCTCACCCATCGCCCAGGCCACGCCGGCCAGAGCCTGGAAGGCCATCTCGACGCTGTCGTCGCTGACAGCCAGGCTGGCGGTGCGGTTGTTGCGCAGCGAGCCGGTGGTCTCGGTCTCAACCCAGTTGGCGCCGACGCCCAGGCCCAGGAAGGGACGAGCACGCCAGTCCGAGTCGCCGAAATCGTAGATGGCGTTCAGGAACAGGGTCCGGGAGTTGATGTCGCCTTCAGGCGAATGGCAGGGCCCGGTGGCCGGCTGGAAGTTGCACAGCCCCGACGGCGCCATGTCGCTGGGACGACGCACGCGGCCGATGTCGCCCGGACGATAGCCGAGCTCCATTTCGACACGCCAGCTGGGATTCAGGCGGTAGCCGAGACGGGCGAAAGCGGCCCAGCTCTGGTTGACTTCCCAGTTCCACGCCGGACCCAGGTCCGAACGGGTGTTGATGTCGTTTTCCAGGAAATGACCGCCGATATCGCCGGCGACATACCAGCCATCCGGCTCAGCCGACACGCTGGTCGCCGCAAAAGCGAGCGCAGCGGCGGCGCCCGTGGCCATCACAAAATTCTTGAAGCGCATGGGTGCTAGCCCTCTCCGCAGTTTCCTCGGCGGTCCTGCCGCCCCGCAATCCTCATAACAGCCTTGTTTCAGCAGGTCGATACGACAGGGGCAGGATTGGGTCGGGTAGGTCGAAACCGTGGCCGTTATGCGACAGCAGGTTGCGCAAGCGGGGCGGAGGCCTCGCCTCAAGCGTTAAGAACCGACACCAATGGTGACAATCGCACCGCTTTACGCCCGAGAGCCGACGGCCTTATGACGAAGCCGACGGATACGGACAACAGGACCCTTCCATGAGCATCGCCTTCATCGACCTTCAGGCCCAGCGAGCGCGGATCGCCGAGCGAATCGACGCTGCCGTGCTCCGCGTCATCGCCGGCGGCGCCTATGTCATGGGGCCCGAAGTTCGCGCCTTCGAGCAGCAGATGGCCGAATTCGGCCAGGCCGGGCATGCCGTATCCTGCGCCAACGGCACGGACGCACTGGCCCTGCCCCTGATGGCGTGGGGGGTCGGGCCGGGTGATGCGGTCTTCTGCCCCTCCTTCACCTTCGCCGCCACGGCCGAGATCATTCCCTGGTTCGACGCCACCCCCGTGTTCGTCGATATCGATCCCGTCACCTACAACATGAACCCGGACCACCTTGAAGCCGCCATCAAGGCCGTGAAGGCCGAAGGCAGGCTGACGCCCAAGGTGGTGATCGCCGTGGACCTGTTCGGCCAGCCTGCCGACTATCCGCGTATCGCGGAGATCGCCAACAGGCACGGACTGAAGCTGATCGCAGACACCGCGCAGGGTTTCGGCTGCACCCTGAACGACAAGCATCCGGTTTCGTGGGCGGATGTGGCCACAACCAGCTTTTTTCCGGCCAAACCCCTGGGTTGCTATGGCGACGGCGGTGCGGTGCTGACGAACGATGACGACCTGGCCCAGTTGCTGGATTCCCTGCGTGTGCATGGAAAGGCAGTGGCGCGTGATCTGGAGGGCCGCTCCTTCGAGCACGATCCCAAGTACCTCAACATGCGCGTAGGGATGAACTCGCGCCTGGACACTATCCAGGCGGCCATCCTGATCGAAAAGCTGGCCATCTTCGCGGATGAGATCGAACGGCGAAACCGCGTCGCCGAACGCTACAATCGCCTGCTCGAGCCCCATGTGGCCTCGGTCCCTGGCGTGATCGAAGGCGGCGTCTCGGTCTGGGCCCAGTACACCATCGAACATGAGAACCGCGACGGCCTAGCCGCACACCTGAAGACGCAGGGCGTGCCCACGGCGGTCTATTATCCGATCCCGATGCACCGCCAGCCGGCTTACGCTCATTATCCGACCGGTCCCGGCGGCCTGCCCGTGACCGAAGCCAAGGCGGAGCGCGTCATCAGCCTGCCCATGCACGCCTGGCTGGACGAAGAGACACAGGACCGGATCGTGGAGGCTGTGGCGGGTTTCGGTCGCTGAATCGGTCCCTTGTGGCTGCGCTATAGGCCAGGAACAGAAAATATCAGCCGCATCCGGAGGCTTCCGGGGCTAAGTCGCGGTTCCGTTCGTCCGTCCGGGCGATATGTATGTGAACCCCGCCGATACGATTTCGCCAGGAGGCGACCCTGACCACCGGCCCGTCATCCCCTCACCTCACCCACCTGGACCGTCTGGAGGCCGAGAGCATCCACATCATCCGCGAGGTGGCGGCCGAAATCGAACGGCCGGTGATGCTCTATTCCGTCGGCAAGGATTCCGCGGTGATGCTGCATCTGGCGCGCAAGGCGTTCTATCCGGCGCCCCCGCCCTTCCCCCTGCTGCATGTAGACACGACCTGGAAGTTCCGGGCGATGTACGAATTGCGCAACCGCATGGCGGCGGAGTCCGGCATGGACCTGCTGGTCTTCAAGAATCCGGAGGCCGAGGCCCGAGGCATCAACCCGTTCGACCACGGCGCGACCCTCCACACCGATCTCTGGAAGACCGAGGGCCTGAAGATGGCCCTGGACCAGTACGGCTTCAACGCGGCCTTCGGCGGCGCCCGGCGCGACGAGGAGAAGAGCCGGGCCAAGGAGCGGGTGTTCTCGTTCCGCACCGCAGACCACCGGTGGGACCCCAAGGCGCAGCGGCCGGAGCTCTGGAGCCTCTACAACACGCGCGTAAACAGGGGAGAATCCATCCGGATTTTCCCAATCTCCAACTGGACCGAGCTGGACGTCTGGCAATACATCATGCGCGAGGGCATCCCCATCGTGCCGCTGTATTTCGCCGCCGAGCGGCCCGTTGTGGAGCGCGACGGCATTCTCATCATGGTGGATGACGACCGCATGCCGCTACGGCCCGGCGAGACCCCGGAAATGGCCAAGGTCCGCTTCCGCACCCTGGGCTGCTACCCCCTGACGGGCGCGGTCCGCTCCGAAGCCTCGACCCTGGCTGAAGTGGTTCAGGAGATGCTGTTGACCACCACGTCGGAACGTCAGGGGCGGGCCATCGACCACGATCAGGCCGCCTCCATGGAGAAAAAGAAGCAGGAGGGCTACTTCTGATGGCCCGGGACACGGGATACCGGCCCGCCGAGCTGGCGGCCGAGGACATCGACGCCTTCCTGGCGGATCACGAATCCAAGGGCCTGCTGCGGTTCATAACCTGCGGCTCGGTGGACGACGGAAAGTCGACCCTGATAGGCCGGCTGCTTTATGATTCCCGCATGGTCTTCGACGACCAGATGGCGGCGCTTGAAGCGGATTCGAAAAAGGTGGGCACCCAGGGCGGCGCCCTGGACTTCGCTCTGCTGGTGGATGGTCTGGCCGCAGAGCGCGAACAGGGCATCACTATCGATGTGGCCTACCGCTTCTTCTCCACGGCGAAGCGGAAGTTCATCGTCGCCGACACTCCGGGCCACGAGCAGTACACCCGCAACATGGTCACAGGCGCCTCGACCGCAGACCTTGCGATCGTTCTGATCGACGCGCGCAAGGGCGTGCTGACCCAGACCCGGCGGCACAGCTATCTGGTCTCGCTGCTGGGCATCCGGCACGTGGTGCTGGCGGTCAACAAGATGGATCTCGTCGACTGGTCCCGCGATGTGTTCGACAAAATCGTCGTCGACTACCGCGCTTTCGCCGCCGAACTGGGGATCGAGGATGTTCTGTGCATTCCGATCTCGGGCCTGATGGGGGACAACATCACGGCCGCCAGCACGAACACGCCCTGGTACGACGGCACCTCCCTTATCGACCATCTGGAGACGGTGGAGGTGGACGATGAACGCCTGGCGCGTCGTCCCTTCCGCATGCCGGTGCAGTGGGTAAACCGACCGGACCTGAACTTCCGCGGCTTCGCCGGCCAGATCGCTTCGGGCGTGGTGAAGCCCGGCGATCCCGTGCGGATCCTACCGTCGGGCCGCACCAGCCGCGTCGCACGCATCGTCACCCTGGACGGGGACCTGGACGACGCCCAGGCGGGCCAGTCCGTCACCCTGACCCTCACGGACGAAGTGGACATTTCGCGCGGGGACGTGATCGCGGCGGCGGACCAGCCATGCGAGGTCGCCGACCAATTCGAGACCACCATCGTGTGGATGGGTGAGGACGAACTGCTGGCCGGACGCTCCTACTGGCTGAAGATCGGCGCGCGCACCGTCTCCGCCCAGATCACCGAGATCAAGCACCGCGTGGACGTGAACAGCCTGCAGGAGAGCGCCGCCAAGACCGTGGGCCTGAACGAGATCGCGGTCTGCAACCTGTCCCTGACCCAGCCGGTGGCCTTCGAGCCCTACGGGATCGACCGGGGTCTGGGGGGCTTCATACTGATGGACCGCATCACCAACGCCACTGTGGGCGCGGGCATGATCCGGTTCGCGCTGCGCCGGTCGCACAACATCCACTGGCAGGCGCTGGACGTGACCCGCGAGGCCAGGGCCGCCGCTAAGGGCCAGAAGCCGGCGGTGGTGTGGTTCACGGGGCTGTCCGGCTCGGGGAAGTCGACAATCGCCAATCTGGTCGAGAAGCGTCTGCACGCCGAGGGGCGGCACGCGTACATCCTGGACGGCGACAATGTCCGCCACGGCCTGAACCGCGACCTGGGTTTCACGGAGGCGGACCGGGTCGAGAACATCCGCCGGGTGGCGGAGGTGGCGCGGCTGATGGCCCATGCGGGGCTGATCGTTCTGGTGTCCTTCATCTCGCCCTTCCGGGCCGAACGACGCATGGCGCGTGAGATGATGCCGGATGGCGAGTTCATCGAGGTGTTCGTGGACACCGCGCTGGAAGAAGTCGAGGCGCGAGATCCCAAAGGCCTCTACGCCAAGGCGCGGCGCGGTGAACTGAAGAACTTCACAGGCATCGACAGCCCATATGAGTCGCCGGAAAATGCGGATATCCATGTCCGGACCGCAATGCTGAGCCCTGAAGAGGCTTGCGACCTCATCGTCTCGTCCCTGCGGGAGACCGGCCGGCTGAGCGCCTGAGGCGCTCGCGGCTGTATTGGAGAGCCCATGGAGGAGTTCTTCCTGTTCGCGGCCGTGGGCTTTCTGGCCCAACTGGTCGATGGCGCCCTGGGCATGGCCTACGGCGTGATCAGTGCGACCGTGCTCCTGAGCATGGGCGTGCCTCCCGCTACCGCCTCGGCCAGCATCCATGCATCCAAGATTGCGACCGGCGCCGCCTCCGGACTGTCGCATCTCATGCACCGCAATGTGGACAAAGACATCCTGTGGCGCCTGGCCCTGGCAGGCGCCGTGGGGGGGGTTGCGGGAACGTTCCTGGTGACCGCCATCCCCGGCGCGGCCATCAAGCCGTGGGTGATCGGATGGCTGTTGTTCATGGGTCTGCTCATCCTGTGGCGGGCCTGGCGTGGCGCGCCGCCCCCGGTGCGGCCGTTCCGGCGCCGCGGCGTGCTGGGACTGGCGGGCGGATTCCTGGACGCCATCGGCGGCGGCGGCTGGGGCCCCACGGTGACCACGACCCTGGTGGGATCCGGCGTGCCGCCCCGTTATGCCGTGGGCACCGCCAACACGGCCGAATTTTTCGTCGCGGTCACCGTCACCATCGCCTTCGTCACGGCCCTGCTCACCGGACACTGGATCGAGACCCCGCGCATGGATACGCACATTTGGGCGGTAGCGGGCCTGATGACCGGCGGGGTGGTCGCCGCGCCTCTCGCCGGATGGATCACCCGCATCCTGCCCATGCGCGGCCTCACCTGGGTGATTGGCCTTCTGATCGTGGGGCTGGCGTTGTTTCAATTGGTTCAGATACTGCGCGGCTGATCAGGGCGCGCAACCCTGTCGCTCTTTCTACCGTATCTGAGCCATCACGCCCGCACGGAGTTTGAGCATGAAGAGTTCCACACGCCTCGTGATCGGCGCTTGCATGGCGGCCATGGCCACTGTCTCCACCCCCGCCTCGGCACAGGTCTCGGATCTGGACCTGAACAGGTTCTCTGGCCGCTGGTACGAGATCGCGCGCAATCCCAACCGGTTTCAGCGCGACTGCACCCGTCTGGCGGTCGATTTCACGGCTCGGGACTCCGACCGCTACCGGGTAGTCCATACCTGCACGCGCCGGTCGGATGGCGAGATCGAGACCCTGAACGCCAATGCACGGGTCACGGATTCCAATGCCAAGTTCCGCATGTCTCTGGCGGGACTGCTGTCTTTCGGCGGCCTAGCCAGCCAGAGTTACTGGGTCTGGCACCGCGCGCCCGACTATAGCTGGGCGATCATGGGCCTGCCGGACAAGAGCCACTTCTGGATCTGGTCGCGGCGGGAAAACCCCTCGGCCGACGTCCGCCGCGCAGCCCTGTCCCGCGCTCGCGCCCTGGGCTTTGACACCTCCGAGGTGATCAGCACGCCCGGCTGAATCTTGACGATCGGAACACATACGGAACATATGGCTGCATGCCTGCCGCCGCCGTCCATATCGAGCTGGTCTTCAGTCGGCCCGAGACCACCCGATCAGTCACGCGCGGCGCCGCCCGGCTAATGGCGGACATGGGATATGCGCCACTTCTGGAGGTCTGTCTGCCCAACGGCCGTCGCGCCGACGTCATGGCGCTGGGCCCGCGCGGCGAGATCGCCATCTGCGAGGTGAAGTCGGGGGTCGAGGACTACCGCGTCGACCGCAAATGGCATGAGTACGCGCCCTTCTGCGACGCCTTCTATTTCGCTGTGACCCCGGAGTTTCCCGAGGGAATCCTGCCCGACGAGCCGGGTCTGATCGTCGCTGACGGCTTCGGCGGGGCGGTCGTGCGCGAGGCGCCGAACCAGATGCTTGCTCCAGCGCGGCGCAAGGCCCTGACGCTGGCGTTCGCGCGGCTGGGGGCGATGAGGAGTCTGAGGGAGTAGCCCTACCGGGGCGCGCGCTTGGCCAGGATCCGCTGCAGCGTGCGGCGGTGCATGCCCAGGCGGCGAGCGGTTTCCGAGACATTGTGGTCGCACAGTTCATAGACCCGCTGGATGTGCTCCCAGCGCACGCGGTCGGCGGACATGGGATTGTCGGGCGGCTCGGGGGCGTCGCCTTCCTCGCTCATCAGGGCCTTGACCACGTCATCGGCGTCGGCGGGCTTGGAGAGATAGTCCACGGCCCCGGCCTTGACCGCCGCCACGGCGGTGGCGATGGCGCCGTAGCCGGTCAGCATGACCATGCGGGCGTCATCACGGCGGGCGCGGATGGCCTCGACGATCTTGAGGCCGTTGCCGTCCTCCAGCCGCATGTCCAGCACCGCGAAGGCCGGCAGGCCTGCGCGCAGGGCGTCCTGCGCCTCGGCGATGGAGCTGGCGGTCGTGACCTGAAAGCCGCGCGATTCCAGCGCCCGACCCAGACGCGTTCTCAGCGCCTGATCGTCGTCCAGCAGCAGCAGGGACTTGTCCTCGAGGGCGGCGATGCGGTCTTCCAGACTGGCCATGGTTCTAAATACTCCCTGATCTTCAAGTCGGATGCGGTTCGGCCAAGGTCAAGATGGATCAGCTTCCAGAGCCGCGCGGGGCCAGCGCACCGTGACCCGGGCGCCGCCGGTTTCTCCGGTTCCGGCCGACACCCGCGCGCCGGTGCGCTCCAGCAGGGTGCGGGCGATGAAGAAGCCCAGCCCCATGCCGCCGCCCACGCCCGCCCCGGCCGCCTTCTTGCCCTTTCGCGACCGACCCAGCGGCCGGCTGGTCACATAGGGCTCGCCCAGACGGGCCAGAATTTCCGGCGCGAAGCCCGGGCCGTCGTCGGAGACGATCACCTCCACGTGGCGTGCATCAACGCGCGCGACAATCTCGACCCGCTCGGCCGCGAAATCGGCGGCGTTCTCGACGATGGCCGACAGGCCGTGGACGATTTCGGGCAGACGGCGCACGTGGGGCGCGTCGGTCTCATTCACCCCCTCGATGCGGCAGTCCATGTCGAGATCGATGCCCCGGTGCGGCTGGACAACCTCTTCCAGAAGAGCCTTCAGGCCCAGCTCGGCGTAGATGGCGTCCCCATCCTCGGGGCGCTGGGACAGGCGCTTGAGGATTTCTCGGCAGCGGTCGGCCTGCTGGATAAGCAGGCGAGCATCCTCGGCGACGGCCGGGTCCCCGCTTTTGCGGTTGGCGGCGCGCAGCATCTCCTTGGCCACGACCTGAATGGTGGCCAACGGGGTGCCCAGCTCATGGGCGGCGGCGGCGGCCAGTCCGCCCAGGGCCGCCAGCCGCTGCTCGCGCTCCAGCACCTGCTGGGTCGCCGCCAGCGCCAGGGCCAGACGGTCGGCGTCCTCGGCCACGCGCCAGGCGTAGCCGGCGGTGAAGATCACCCCCACCCCCACCGCCAGCCCCATGCCCACCTTGTAGAGGGGCGGCAGGCTCAGCGTCGTCCCCTCGCTCCAGGGCAATGGCATGGACCACACAAACAGGGCCATGGTGCAAAGCAGGGCCAGCCCGCCCAGCATCATGGCCTTGCGAGCGGGCAGGGCCGCCGCCGCCACCGTCACCGGCGCGACGAGCAGCAGACAGAAGGGATTCTCCAGCCCGCCAGTCAGGCCCAGCAATACCGTCAGCTGCACAATGTCGAAGCCCAGCTGGACCGTGGTTTCGCGCCCGGCGGAACGGCGCCCCTCAATGGTCTGGAGCCGCGCCATGGCGGTCATGTTCATCAGGGCGCTGGCCAGGATCACCACCAGGCAGGCGCCGATGGGCAGGCCCAGGTCCAGAACCAGAGACGCGGTCAGAACCGCCACAGTCTGGCCCGCCACGGCAAGCCAGCGCAGAACGATCAGGGTGCGCAGCTCCAGCCCGCGCACCAGACGCGGCAGGGCGGCGGCGTCCGGCGGATCAGGCTGCGGCGACAGGTCGGCTTGGGACTGGTTCACGCCCCCTCTATAGACCGGGGCGAAGCCTTCGTCTCGCCAGGAGCCCCCATGCCGCGCAAGTCCATTCTTCTGTTCGCCGGCGCCTGCATCGCCATCGCGGCCGCGCTGGCCGTGGTCACAGTCGTGGCGGTGAACGGCCGCCAGCAGTCAGAGGCGGTCTCCACAGGCACGGCGGAGGTGGGCGGGCCGTTCCAACTGGTGGATCAAACCGGTCAGGCGGTGGACGAGTCCATTCTCGAAGGCCAATGGACCGCCGTCTTCTTCGGCTTCACCCACTGTCCGGACTACTGCCCCACCACGCTCCAGTCGTTGAAGGCCACACGCGCCGCCATGGGCGAGCGGGGCGAAGATCTGGAGATCGTCTTCATCTCGGTGGACCCCGAGCGCGACACGCCAGAGTTCCTGGGCGACTACCTTCAGACCAGCAGCTTTCCCGAAGGCGTCATCGGCCTGACCGGGACGCCGGAACAGGTGGCCCAGGCGGCCCGCGCCTATCGCGTCTTCTTCGAGAAGGTGGGCGAGGGCCCGGGTTACACCATGAACCACACCCTGACCGTCTATCTGATGGGGCCTGATGGAGAGTTCCGCAGCGCCCTGACCCACGACCTAGCGCCCGACGACGCGGCCCGCGTCATCCTGAACGCCATGGAGCGGGGCTGATCTGCCGTTCGGGGCGAGGCCGTGTGCACGGTGCAATTGGTGCAATTAGTGCACTTCTGGCCTGAAGCGCATCAACTCCTCAGGGTCGCCCCGGCCTTCCCTGCGGCCGCCACCACCTTGGCCGACAGGGCGTCGATGTCCTTGTCGGTCAGGGTCGTTTCGCGGGGCTGGATGACAACCTCGATGGCCACGGACTTGCGCCCCTCACCCACGCCCTGGCCGCGATAGACGTCGAACACGCGCACGTCCTGGATAAGGGCCTTGTCGGCGCCGGCCACGGCCCGGATCAGATCGCCCGCCGCCACGGCCTCGTCCACCACGAAGGCGAAGTCGCGGGTCAGGGGCATCAGGGCCGGCAGGTCCGCTGGACCGCGCGACTTGCCGGCCGTCTTCGCGGCGCGCGGCTCGGGCATGGAGTCCAGCACGATCTCGAAGCCCAGCATGGGGCCGTCGGCGTCCAGCGCCTTGAGCACCCGGGGGTGTAGGGCGCCGAAATGGGCGATCACGGCCTTGGGGCCAAGCTGCAGGCGGGCCGAGCGGCCGGGGTGCCACCACTCCGGGTTCTGACCTTGCACCAGCTGCATGGAGGCCACCGGCGCGCCCAGTTCTTCCAGCACGGCCAGAAGGTCTCCCTTGAGCGCCAGCAGGGCGTCCTCGCCGGCGCCGGACCAGTGGCGGGGGCCGTGAGGCGCAATCAGGCCGGCGATCACCGTGCGCTGATCGTTCGGTCCGTCGCCCAGATAGATCGGGCCGATCTCGAACAGGGCCGCGTCCGGATGGCCGCGCGCGGCGTTGCGCGCCGCCGCCTCGATCAGGTTGGGCAGGACGGCGGGCCGCATGCAGTCCAGGTCCGAGGCGATGGGGTTCTCCAACACCAGCCGCTCGTCACCACCGCCGAACAGGGCGGCCTTGTCCCGGCGCGTGAAGGACCAGGTCAGGGCCTCCGCATAGCCCATGGCGGCCAGCGCCCGACGGGCGACGCGCACCCGCTTCTGGCGAGGGTCCAGCACGCCGGAGGCGGCCCGGGCTACTTCGGGCAGAGGGGTGGTGGGCAGCTGGTCATAGCCGACGATGCGGGCCACTTCCTCCACCAGATCGGCGGGGCCTTCCACGTCACGACGCCAGGAGGGCGGCGTGACGCGCACGGTGACGCCGTGGCCCTCAACGGTGAAGCCCAGTCGGCACAGCACCTCAACCACGCCCTCGCGGCCGATGGCCAGGCCCGACAGGCGGCAGACCTGCTCCGGATCGAAGTCGAAGGCGGCGGGCCCGGCGGGGGCCTCACCCGCCACGGTGATGTCCGAAGCCTCGCCGCCACACATGTCCAGGATCAGGGCGGTGGCCAGCTCCAGCCCCGGAACCACGAAGGCCGGGTCCACACCGCGCGCGAAGCGGTACTGGGCGTCAGAGCTGATGGTCAGCGTCCGACCGGTCTGGGCCGTCACGAGCGGATCAAACCAGGCGCTTTCGATGAAGACGTCGGTGGTGGCCTCGTCGCAGCCGGTGGACTCCCCGCCCATGACGCCGCCCAGGCCGATGGGGCGTTCGCCGCCCGCGTCGGCGATGACGCACATGCCGTGCGACGCCGCATAGGTCTTGCCGTCCAGTGCGATCAGATGCTCGGGCTCACCCGAGTCCTTCGCCGCCTGGCCGTGCCGGGCCACGATCACATCGCCCGACAGCTTGGCCACATCATAGACGTGCAGCGGCCGCGCCCGGTCGTAGGAGATCAGGTTGGTGACATCCACCAGAGCGTTGATCGGGCGCAGGCCGATGGCCTTGAGCCGATCCTGCAGCCACTGGGGCGACGGGCCGTTCTTGACGCCCCGGATCACGCGGCCGGCGAAGACGGGGCACAGCTCGGGCGCCTCAAGGCGGATCGAAACGGGGCATGGGAAGGCGCCCTTCACAGGCTCCGGCGTCCGGTCAATGAAGCGGCCGATGCCGGTGGCGGCCAAGTCGCGGGCGATGCCGGACACACCCAGCCAGTCAGGGCGGTTCGGGGTCACCTCGAAATCGATCACCGGCTCGGCCGCGAAGACCTCGGCGGCGGGCGTGCCCACGGCCCAGTGTTCGGGCAGGTCCAGAATGCCGTCGCTATCGTCTGCCTGCTCCAGTTCGGCGGCGGAACACAACATGCCGTTGGAGACCACGCCGCGCACCGGCTTCTCCACCAGGGTCATGTCCAGACCGGGCACGTAAGCGCCGATGGGCGCATAGATGGTCACCAGGCCCGCCCGCGCATTGGGCGCGCCGCAGACGATCTCCTTGACCCCGTCGACGGTCTCGACCTGGCAGACCTGCAGCCGGTCGGCGTTGGGGTGACGCTCCGCTGAAACGATACGGGCAACGCTGAACGGCGCCAGGGCGGCGGCGGAATCCAGGACATCCTCCACCTCCAGCCCCGCCATGGTCATGGCGTCGGCCACGGCGCCGAGGGAGGCGTCAGTCTCCAGATGCTCCTTCAGCCAGGAGAGGGTGAATTTCACGCCTTGGCTCCTTTCGCCTCGGATTCCTTCCGGGCGCTCAACAGGTCGCGCTCCATGCCTTCCAGCATTTCGGACGTCCCCGTGAAGCCCACCTGGGCGAAACGGCAGCGAACGAAGCGACAGTTCGACATGCCGACGACCCCGGCGATCTTTTCCCCAACCGGCTTGAGCAGAAGCGTGCGGGGATTCTCGGCGACACCCATGTGACAGCTGTCGAACTGGGTGCCGGTCATCACGGCCATGACGGCCGGGCCTTCGATCAGGCAGTCTGTGAAGGTCTTGCCGTCCACCACCATCTCGCCCGCGTTCCAGTGCTGAACCGCCAGCATGGGCAGCCAGACGGCCTCCCCCTCGAAGGTCTTGCGCGCGACAAGGGCGCGGCCCGCAGCTTCTTCGGCGCTCATGGTCGGGGTGTCAGTCTTGTCGGTCATGTCGTGTCCTGGAGTCAGCTCAGGCCCGAGGCGGGGTTTGGCGTTGCGAAGGGCGAGAAGCCATAGTGGGACAGCCACCGGCTGTCGGCCTCGAACATGGGGCGCAGGTCGGTGATGCCGTACTTCAGCATGGCGAGGCGATCGACGCCCATGCCGAAGGCGAAGCCCTGCCACTCGTCGGGATCGAGGCCGCAATTCCGCAGGACATTGGGATGCACCATCCCGCAGCCCAGGATCTCCATCCAGTCGTCGCCCTCGTTCAGCTTCAGCGAACCGCCTGAACGGTCGCAGCGGATGTCCATTTCCGCCGACGGCTCGGTGAACGGGAAGTGGTGTGGACGGAACCGGGCATGGACACCCTGAAGCTCGAAATAGCGCGCCACGAAGGTTTCCAGCGTCCACTTCAGGTGGCCCATGTGGATAGCCCGGTCGATCACCAGCCCCTCCACCTGATGAAACATGGGGGTGTGGGTGGCGTCGGAGTCTTTCCGGAAGGTGCGGCCCGGGGCGATGATGCGGATGGGCGGCTTTTCACTCATCATGGTTCGCACCTGAACCGGGCTGGTGTGCGTACGCAGCACCTTGCGCTCTCCCGTTTCCGGATCAGCCTTGAGGAAGAAGGTGTCGTGCAGCTCCCGCGCCGGATGCTTGGGCGGGAAGTTCAGGGCGGTGAAGTTGTGGAAATCGTCCTCGATGTCGGGACCTTCGGCCACCGCGAAGCCCATCTCGGCGAAGATGGCGATGATCTCGTCCATGGCCTGCATGGTAGGGTGCACACCGCCCTTGCGGCGCGGACGGGATGGCAACGTCAGATCAATGCGCTCGGCCAGAAGGCGTGCATCCAGCTCGGCGGCCTCCAGCTCGGCCTTCCTGGCGGTGATGGCGGCGCCCACGCGGTCGCGCAGGCCGTTGATCAGCGGCCCCTGCTCGCGCCGCTCGTCGGGGCTCATGGCGCCCAGGCCTTTGAGCAAGCCGGAGATGGAGCCGGATTTGCCCAGGGCGGCGACGCGGATGTCCTCGAGACCCGCCACGCTCTCGGCTGCGCCGATGGCGTTGATCAGGTCCAGTTCCAATTGGTTCAGGTCGGTCATGACCGCGACCCTCTAGCCTTTGAGGACGCGGCCGGAAACCCCATGACCCACGGCCCGCGGGCATTTCCGCGAGCGTCATCGCAGGCCGGCTCGAAAAATGCTCCGGGAGCGGAAGTAACTGCATGAAGATGTTGCAAAATCTTCTAAAACGGCAAAGCTGTCATTAATCGCTCGCCGCCTAAGCCCTCTCCCGGAAGTAGGAGTAGGGTGATGGCCCGGATCAGGGATTTCGTGGTGAGCGCCGCCCCGGTGGGGCCGGACGTCAGCGGCTCGGTCGTGTTCGACCGGTTTCAGAATGAGCCGAACACCCTGGCCATAGCAGTTGTGGACGCCGATCTTCGCCCCCTGGGCTTGGTGGAGCGCAACGCCTTCACCCTGAAGATGGCGGCTGAATTCGGTCGCGCGCTCTACGCCCGTCGGCCCATATCAGCCCTGATGGACGCCTCACCGCTCATCCTGGAGGGCGACACCGAGGCCGAAGACCTGTTCCGCACCGTGGACGCCACCGGCCTCAGCGGGCTGTTGGCCGGTTTCATCGTGACGGATCGGGGACGCTACCTGGGCGTGGGCTCGGGGGTTCAGGTGCTTCAGGCGGCCGGAACCCTGGCGCGGCGCCGGGCCGACGAAATGGCCGCCCTCGCCCACGACCTGGCCAAGGCCGAAGCTGAAGCGCGCGCCTCCAGCCGCGCCAAATCGGAGTTCCTGGCCGTCATGAGCCACGAAATCCGCACGCCCCTGAACGGCGTGCTCGGTGTGGCCGCCCTGATGGAGCGCCAATTGGAACAGGAATCGCTGCGTCCGCACCTGCGCACCATTCTGGATTCGGGAAACAGTCTTCTTCGCCTGCTCACCGACGCCCTGGACATGTCCCGCGCCGAGGCGGGCATGCTTGGCCTCGAGCCAGGGCCAGTACGGCTCACGAACCTGGCCGATGACCTTGAGGCCTTGTGGCGGGCGCGGGCCGAAGAGAAGGGCCTGGCCTTGACCGTCGCCTGTGAGGCCGACGGGGCGGAATGGGTCGAGGCGGACGAGACGCGGCTGAAGCAACTGCTGAACAACCTGATCGGCAACGCGATCAAGTTCACCCCTCATGGCCGTGTGGAGGCCCGGATCACCACGCGGCGCGACGGCGACAAGGTGGTCCTTTCAGCCCAGGTCGACGATAGCGGCCCCGGTGTGCCGCCTGATCGGCTGGAGACGGTGTTTCAACCCTTCAACACCGGCGATGCGAACCGGCCGGGCGCCGGCGCCGGCCTGGGCCTGGCCATCTGTCGTCAGATCGTCGAGCGCATGGACGGACGCATCCTCGCCGAGACTTCGCCTCTGGGCGGCGCGCGGTTCCGTTTCGACCTGAAGCTCACCAGGGCGACAGCGGAGGACCAGAACGCACGCCTGGCCATCGCCGAACCAACCTCGCATGAAACCCTGCATGTGCTGGTCGCGGACGATAACACCGCCAACCGTTTCCTTGCGGGCAAGCTACTGGAGATGTTCGGCTGCACCCATGACGCGGTCGCCAACGGCGCGGAGGCGGTCGAGGCCGCGCGGACAGTCGCCTATGACCTGATCCTGATGGACATCAAGATGCCGGTTATGGACGGCGTTTCCGCCACCCGCGCCATCCGGGCCATGGGGGATGCTCGAGCGACCCTGCCCATCCTCGCCCTGACGGCCAATGCGGATGACCGTGACGCCGTCGGCTATATGGCCGCCGGCATGAACGGCGTGGTGCAAAAGCCCATCCAGCCGGACGTGTTGCTGAACGCTATCCGCCGGGCGGTGGGAGGCCAGGTCAGACAGGCCGCCTGAAGGGGCGGCCCGAAGACGGCTCAGTCCTCAAGCACGAAAGTGATCTTCAGATTGACGCGATATTCGGTCACTTCGCCGTTCCTGACCACGACCTTCTGTTCCTGGACCCAGGCCCCTTCGACGTTCTTGAGGGTCTGGTCGGCGCGGGCGACGGCCTTCTTGATGGCGTCCTCGAAACTGACGGACGAGGATGCAGTGACTTCGGTGACGCGGGCGATGGACATTGGAAGCTCCTTTCAAGGTGCTTCGATCCAACGGACAACGCCCGCTCGGGTTGCGAGCGGGCGTCGATAGTCTCCGTGCGGCGCACTGGCGTCAGGCCAGGGCGGCGCGAACCTTTTCCGCCACGGCCTTGAAGCCGGCTTCGTCGGCGGCGATGGCGGCCAGAACCTTGCGGTCCAGCTCGATGCCCGCCTTGCCCAGTCCGTGCATGAACTGCGAGTAGGTGAAGCCTTCGGCGCGGGCCGCGGCGTTGATGCGCTGGATCCACAGGGCGCGGAACGAGCGCTTCTTGGTGCGACGGTCGCGGTAGGCGTACTGACCGGCGCGATCCACGGCGGCCTTGGCCGTGCGGATCGTATTCTTGCGGCGGCCGTAGAAGCCCTTGGCCTGCTTCAGGACCTTCTTGTGCTTGGCGTGGGACGTTACGCCCCTTTTGACGCGAGCCATTCTAATATTTCCTTCGGGAAGCCCCTACCATTCGCCGCGCGGCGGCTCACTGCATGAGGGGCTTGTGGTTTCAAACTGATGCGGTTGGAGATCGAGGGTTCGTGCCGACGCCGATCAGGCGTAGGGCATGTAGGACTTGATCTTCTTGGCGTCCGCGTCGGCCATGACCTTGGTGCCGCGGTTCTGGCGGATGTACTTCGAGTTGTGGCTGATCAGACGGTGGCGCTTGCCTGCCACGCCTGCTTTGACCTTGCCCGTCGCCGTCAGTTTGAAGCGCTTCTTGGCGCCCGACTTCGTCTTCAGTTTCGGCATTTTCACTCTCTCTATTTTGAGTGGGCTGCCATCCATGGGCTGCTGGAGCCCATAAAAACGACAGACCGTTGAGAACCGCCCAGGCATGCCTGTTCGCCCGGCGGTCCGGTACGCGAAGGCGGGGCTCATACGTCATGGCGCCCGGAATGGCAAGGGCGCGGGCGCACTCTGCCTCTAGCGTGGCGGGTTGTGCGTCTCCAGAAACCGCACCGTCTCGTTGAGCATGCGCTGACGGGTCGCTTCGCGTGACAGCCAGTGATCCTCGCCGTCCAGGCGCACCAGTTCGTAGGGCCGCCCGGCCCGTTCAAGGGCCTCCGCCATGATGCGGCTCTGGTCATAGGGGACGACCGTGTCATCCCATCCGTGCAACAGCAGGATCGGCGCATCGGCCTCGGCCGCCCGGAAGGCCGGCGAGCGGTCATCCAGGGAGCGGTCGCCAAGACGTTCAGCACCCATGAAGCGGTTCCAGTAACGCACCACCGGGCTGTCGCGACGACCGGCCTGGGCCGCTGACCACTGGACCATGGTTCTCAGATCAGAGACGCCTGCCACAGACACTGCACAGCGATAAACGCCCGGGTCGAGCGTGGGACCCGCCAGGGCGGCGTACCCGCCGTAGCTGGCGCCCACGATGCACACGCGCTGCGGATCGATGATGCCCTCGGCGGCCAGGTAACGCACGCCGTCAGACAGGTCCGTCTGCATCTTGAGGCCCCACTCCCCATAGCCCGCCTCGAGGTGTTCGTCGCCAAGTCCGGCGGAGCCGCGGAAATTCGGCTGCAGCACCGCGTAGCCTCGCGACGCCAGCCCCTGCGCCCACCAGTCGAAGCCCATCGTGTCCCGCGCCGCAGGCCCGCCGTGAGGCAGCACCACCAACGGCAGGTCGCGGGGCTCAGTGACGCCCGGCGGGAGAGTCAGGTATCCGGGAATCTCCATGCCGTCACCGGCGGCGTAGCGGATGGCGCGCATCTCGCCCACCAGATCTGCGTTCAGGTCCGGGTAGGCATATCCGATCACCTGGGCGGAACCCGCCTCCAGATCGATCAGGTGATAGGTCCCGGAATCGCCGCCGCCGGTGGTGTGGATGACGACGTTGTTCAGATCCTCTGACCAGGACTCAAGTCTGATGACGAGACCCGGATAGGCATTGCGGACAGCGCGCCAGATGGCGCCCATCCGCTGATCCAGAAAAACATAGTCCGCGCCTTGGTCGGTGTTCACCCCGGCGCCGGCCACCAACCGCGTGATCGGATGACGGATGATGAAGTCCGGCTCGAAATCAAAGGACAAAGGCGACCATACGCCGTCCTCGATGCCGATCTCATAGTAGCCCGCCTCACCATCCTCGGGCTGGCCATAGACCAGTACGGCGTCCTCGCTGCGTCCCAGCCCCAGCAGGGACGGCGTGTCGATGGGAGCGTCGGTCTGCCAGACCGTTCGCCAGAAGCCATTTCGCTTGGTGTGAAGGCTCCAGGTGGACGTACGCACCTGATAGCGGGTGCGCGCCACGGCTTCGCCCGCAGCGTTGAGGACGTAGCCGCCCATATCCGGCTCGCCCGTTTCGACGCGCTGACCTCGGCCGTTGGAGGGATCAATCCGGTAAAGGTAGGAACGGGCCGGAGGCTGAAGCGGCAGCACGCGCGTGTAGACCACGGCGTCCTCGCCGGAACCGCGAATGGCCACGGCGTCCGTCAGCTTGGGGAAGAAGCCGTCAAGGCCGTCCAGCAGATTGCGCACCCTCCGGGTGGAAATATCATAGATCTGTCCGTCCGACAGTTCCTGCCGTCGTATGCCGAGCGCGGCGCCGGACTGGGTCGCCGTGGTGGTGATCAGCACCCGCTCGTTTCCGATCCAGTCCAGATCGCGCACCTTTGTGTCGCCTGCCCGGACGCCGCCGATCAGACTCATGTCGGCGAGGTCGTGGATGATCAGACTGCGATCTTCCCCCACGACGGCTATGTGCGCCAACCGGGTTCCGTCGGGTGAAAGACGAACCGACTCCAGCGCCGGCATGCGGCCATAGATCTCAAGCGCCGGACCCGACGAAGGCGTCGCTTCCTGAGCGACCACATCCTGCGCCGCCAAGCAGGCGCAAACAGCCATGACGGCCGCGACCAGAACAGATTTCATGAATGCCCCCAAACAATCGATACAGACTAACCCGGACCGCCAAGGAGGCAAGCGGCATCAGATCAGGAAGCCGGATACGGGCGACGTCTCACTGGAAACTTCCAATCCTCTGGACAGCCGGCTTCGACAGAATCGATCCCCTGAGCGGGAGTGCGCGCGCCCTCGCGCCCGACTTTATGTTCATGCTATGTTCCGAGAATGGATGAAGGCCGCGAAGCATGGGAGGATGGCGCGGGATTGCGCTGGCTGTTCATCGACCTGAACAGCTACTTCGCCAGCGTCGAACAGCAGCTTCGACCCGAACTGCGCGGGCGGCCGATAATCGTGCGGCCGGCCCCCAGCGAGCACACCTGCGCCATCGCCGCCAGCTATGAGGCCAAGGCCTTCGGGATTCGGACCGGGACACGGGTGTCTGAAGCCCGACTCATGTGCCCGGGCCTGCACGTGGTCGAGGCCCGGCCGGACGTCTATGTCACCGTGCACAAGGCGATCATGGCCGAGGTCGATCGCCATCTGCCCATCTGGAAAGTGTGCTCCATCGACGAGGCGGCCTGCGAACTGGCCGGGCCGCAGCGTCTGGAGGCGAACGCCACAGCGCTGGCCAGGCGGATTCAGGCGGGTGTTCTGGAACAGGTGGGCGAATGTCTGCGCTCGTCCGTGGGCCTGGCGCCCAGCCGATTCCTGGCCAAGACGGCGTGCGGCATGAAGAAACCAGCCGGCCTGACGGTGCTGCGGGCGGACCGGCTGCCGGGCCCGCTTCTGGACCTGCCGCTGGACCGGTACCCGGGCATCGGGCGGCGCATGCTGGCGCGGCTGGAGGCGGCGGGGATCACCGACACGGCGGGGCTGTGGGCCCTGACCCCGGCCCAGGCGCGGCGCATCTGGAACAGCATAGAGGGCGAGCGACTGTGGCGCGGCCTGCACGGCCTGGACAGCATGGAGCCGCCCGACCGGCCCCGCGCCTCCATCAGCCACAGCCACGTCCTGGCCCAGGCCATGCGGACGTCGGACGGCGCCCGGGCGGTGGCGCGGCGGCTGACCGTCAAAAGCGGTGCGCGGCTGCGGCGGATGAAGCTGACCGGCGCCGCCCTCACCCTGATTGTGGACATGCCGGACGGCCCGGCCGCCACGGCGCGCCGGCGCGGCGCGGCCTCGGTCAGTTGCGCCTTCGCACCCACCTGCGACAGCTTCATTCTTCTGAAGATGCTGGACGGTCTGTGGCGCGAGGTGGAGGCGGACACGCGACGGCGCGCGCCGAACTACGTCGGGGTGGCGGTGCATGACCTCAAGCCGCTGGACGCCTTCACGCCTGACCTGTTCGGCTGGTCGCCGGATGGGGGCGGCCAGGCCCGGTCGCTGCGCCTGTCCAAGGCCCTGGACCAGCTCAACACCCGCTTCGGCAAGGACACGGTCAGCATCGGCCCGCGCGCGAACCTGCCCGACTATGTGGGCGCCAAGATCGCCTTCAACCGCATCCCCGAGGACGAGGAGTTCTGCGAATAGGCGCAAACAAAAACGCCCCGGCGTGAACCGGGGCGTCTGGATGTCTTGTGGGGCCGGATCAGCGGGGCGCCAGGATCATGATCATCTGGCGGCCCTCCATACGGGGGGCGTACTCCACCTTGGCGATCTCGTCGAAGTCCTCCTGCACCTTTTGCAGCAGCTTCATGCCGAGCTCGGGGTGGGCCATCTCGCGGCCGCGGAAGCGCAGGGTCACCTTGACCTTGTCGCCTTCACCGAAGAAGCGATGCATGGCCTTGGTCTTCACCTCATAGTCGTGGGTGTCGATGTTGGGCCGAAGCTTGATTTCCTTGAGCTCGACGACCTTCTGGCGCTTGCGCGCCTCGGCTTTCTTCTTCTGTTCCTGGAAACGGAATTTGCCGTAGTCCATGATCTTGCAGACGGGGGGATCAGCGTTCGGCACGATCTCCACCAGATCCAGGCCCGCCTCCTCGGCGGCCTCCATGGCGGAAGACGTCGGCATGACGCCCTGTTTCTCACCGCTCTGGTCGATCAGCAGCACCCGCGGGGCGCGGATGTCCTGGTTCATACGGGGCCCGTCTTTCACGGGCGGCGCTTGCATGGGACGGCGAATGGGCGTCGTTTCCTTATGTGGTCAATAGATGCACGGGTGAGCGCACGACCGCGTGGTCGCGTTCCCTCCGCGCCGGATATATGACCTCGAACCCCCGCAGAATCAAGCGGGACAAGCCTTTCAAGCCTGCGGAGAACCCATGAGCCACGACAATCTGCACCGCCCGGACGGCGAGCGGATCGCTTTCCGGCACGTCGACGGGACAGGGCCGACAGTGCTGTGGGTGGGCGGTTTTCGTTCCGACATGGAGGGCACAAAGGCCGTGGCGCTGGACCAGGCGGCGCGCGAGCGGGGCTGGGCCTGTGTGCGCTATGACCATTTCGCCCACGGCGCCTCGTCCGGCGACTGGAAGGCGGCGACGGTCGGCCGCTGGCGCGAGGACGCCATAGCCATGATCGATTCCATCGAGGGGCCGGTATTGCCGGTGGGCTCGTCCATGGGCGGCTGGGTGGCGCTGCTGGCGGCCCTGGCGCGGCCTGAAAAGCTGGCGGGGCTGGTGCTGACCGCCCCGGCGCCGGATTTCACCGAGCGGCTGATGTGGCCGTCCCTGCCCGACCATATTCGTCAGGCGATCCTGCGCGACGGCGAGGCCGAGATGCCCGACGAGGGCCTCGGTCCCTATGTGCTGACCCGCGCCATGTTCGAGGAGGCGCGGAACTGGCTGCTGCTGGACGGGCCCATCCGGTTGAATGCGCCGGTGCACATCCTCCAGGGCAAGCAGGACGAGCCGGTGCCGTGGCGTCACGCCCTGACCCTGGCCGAGCGGATCGAAGGGCCGGACGTCCGGCTGGACCTGATCCACGACGGCGATCACCGGCTGTCGACGCCCGCGGATCTCGAGCGGCTGATCGCGGCGGTGGCGCAACTGCGGGGCGACGGTTCCGAATAGACCGCTCTGCACCGCTCCCCAGCCCTACCGCTGGCGAGGTCTGTCCTTCCCAGTCGGCCATCGCCGATGGGAAGGACGTTTACACCTCAGTGCACCGTGGCCTGCTCGACCTCGACGCCGTCCGAGACGGGGGTCACCGGGACGGCGACGGAGGGGCCGGCGTTGGGGAAGTTGTTCTCGTCGCGGTTGGGAGCCAGGCCCTTCTCCAGCAGGTCCTTGATCTCGTCGCCCGAGAGGGTCTCGTACTCCAGCAGGGCCTGGGACAGCTTTTCGTGGTCCTCGGCCTTTTCTGTCAGGATGCGACGGGCGTCGTCCCAGCCCTCGGTGACCAGGCGCTTGACCTCCTCGTCGATGAGACGGGCGGTCTCCTCGGACACGTTCTGACTGCGGGCGACGGAGTGGCCCAGGAACACCTCTTCCTGGTTCTCGCCGTAAGCCACGGTGCCCAGCTTCTCGGAGAAGCCCCAGCGGGTGACCATGGCGCGGGCCAGCTTCGAGGCCTGTTCGATGTCGGACGAGGCGCCCGAAGTGATGTTGTCCTTACCGAAGATCAGCTCCTCAGCCACGCGGCCGCCGGCCATGATGGCGATGCGGTCCACCATCTGGCGGTACTTCATCGAGTAGCGGTCGCCCTCGGGCAGCTGCATGACCATGCCGAGCGCGCGGCCGCGGGGCACGATGGTGGCCTTGTGCACCGGGTCGGCCATCTTGACGTTCATGGCGACGATGGCGTGGCCGGCCTCGTGATAGGCGGTCAGCTTCTTCTCTTCCTCGTTCATGGCCATGGACTTGCGCTCGGCGCCCATCATGACCTTGTCCTTGGCGTCCTCGAAGTCGCGGTGGGTGACCATGCGACGGTCCTTGCGGGCCGCCGTCAGGGCCGCCTCATTGACCAGATTGGCCAGGTCGGCGCCCGAGAAGCCGGGCGTGCCGCGCGCGATGGTCTTTACATTGACGTCGGCGCCCAGGGGCACGTCCTTCATGTGCACACGCAGGATCTTCTCGCGGCCGTTCACGTCGGGATTCGGCACCACCACCTGGCGGTCGAAGCGGCCGGGACGCAGCAGGGCGGGGTCCAGCACGTCGGGCCGGTTGGTGGCCGCGATCAGGATGATGCCCTCATTGGATTCGAAGCCGTCCATCTCCACGAGCAGCTGGTTCAGGGTCTGCTCGCGCTCGTCATTGCCGCCGCCAAGTCCGGCGCCGCGATGACGGCCGACGGCGTCGATCTCGTCGATGAAGATGATGCAGGGAGCGTTCTTCTTGGCCTGTTCGAACATGTCGCGCACGCGACTGGCGCCGACGCCCACGAACATCTCGACGAAGTCCGAACCGGAGATGGAGAAGAACGGCACGCCCGCCTCCCCGGCCACGGCGCGGGCCAGCAGGGTCTTGCCGGTGCCCGGAGGGCCCACCAGCAGAGCGCCCTTTGGGATTTTGCCGCCCAGTTTCTGAAATTTGCCCGGATCCTTGAGGAAGTCGACGACCTCCTGCAGCTCTTCCTTGGCCTCATCCACGCCCGCCACATCGTCAAAGGTCTTGCGGCCCTTGTGCTCGGTCAGCAGCTTGGCCTTGGACTTTCCGAAGCCCATGGCGCCGCGCGCCCCGCCCTGCATGCGGTTCATCATCCAGAACCAGAAGCCGATCAGCAGCAGCACGGGCAGGACCAGACCCAGCATGCTCATCCACCACGGCGAGCGGGTGGTCTCGAAATCGATGGGGACCTCGGCCGCCTCGAGCCGCTCGACCACGCTTTCGCTGGGATAGGGGATAGTGGCCGTAAAGGCGGTTTCGTCCTCATAGACCCCGCGAATGGTGTCGCCCTTCAGGGTCGCCGAGGCGATGTCGCCTGCCTGGATGCGGGCGAGAAGCTCCGAATAGGTGATTTCGGCTGGACGCGAGCCCGCGCCTGCCTTGCCGGCGGTTCCGGGGCCGGACGGGCCGACCATGGCGTAGGCGGCCAGAACAGCCATCATGATGACGCCGACGATGGCCAGGGTGCGAAGGTTCATAAGGGTCCTCAAAACTCGGTGCGGCGACGTTCAGCCGCCGCTACGGTTCAGAAATAGGTCAGCGGGCGGCGTTTCGCCACTTGAATGCGTCAACTGGTCCTCATGCCCGATCCCGCCGGCGGCGGCGATGAGGCGGCCTGCGACCAGACAGCGCGTCTCGGCCACGCGCCATGCAAGAAGCGGGCGGGGGTCAGCGTCCCGGAACAGTACGGGCAGAGCGGGTCGGGCGGATGCGGGCAGGCGCTTCACGATCGCCTGATCGACGGGGGCCAGAGACGCCATGCGGCCCTTGAGCGCGCCGACGCTCCAGCCGGGCTCCGGGGCGGTGATTTCGAAGCGTCCGTCCCAGACGGCGGGGGCGTTCGGCGGCAAGGCAGCGGCAGGCAGGCCGGTGCGGCCGGGTTCACGGGTGATCAACAGCGTCTGGCCGGATGCCTGGATGCGGGCGCCGCTGAGCGTGGCGGTTACTTCGCTGTCGGAGGCCAGGCGGGCGTGCAGGGCCGTCAGGCGGGGACTGCGCGGGGGCGCGGCCTGTCCCGAAACGCTGAGCAGGGCGGCGGCGAGGGTCCGGGCGGGGACGGCGCGTGGGAGGGTGACGAGTCCGGACCAGATCATCGGCGACGACTTCATGGCCTCAACGATCGTGCTCGCGGTCGCCGTTGGTCCCCGGGACGAGCTCGAGAATGACGGAGTTTCACTTTGCAGCGCCATGCGCGCCTGGCTGCGCAGGAAGCGGGGGTCGGCGTTGGCGGGATCTTCGAGCCAGAGGGCGTTGCGGGCACGCAGCAAGGCCCGCAGATCGGCGCGTGACGCAGTCAGCAAAGGACGCAGCAGCATGAGGCCCCTGCCCTGCGGCCATGCGGGGGACGGGGACCAGTCGCGCAAGGCCCCAAGCGTGGCCCCCTGATCCCGCATCCAGTCGGACTCGGCTATGTCGTCGGCGGTGTGGGCCATCAGGATGACGCGGGCGCCGGCCTGACGCGCCGTATCGGCCAGAAGGGCGTGGCGGGCCGCGCGGGCGGCGGCCGGCAGGCCTGTGGCGGGCTTGGGGCCGTCCCACGACAGGGTGCGCCAGTCGGCGCCGAGGTCTCGGGCTGCCTCTCCGGCGAAGGCGGTCCAGACGGCGCTGTCGCGATGCAGGCGGTGATCGACGGTCAGGGTCAGAAGGCGGCGGCCTCGCCGCGCGCACCAGTCGGCGGCCAGATGCAGCAAGGCCATGGAGTCCCCGCCGCCGGACAGGGCCAGGGCGACGGGACGATCCGCGTCCAGAGACAACCGCGCGTCGAGCGCGGCGGTGACGCAGTCGATCAGGCCGGGCACTCCGCCCGTTCCCGAATCTGGCGGGCGCGGTTGATCAGGGTGGTCGGCGCGCCCTCGCCGTAGCGCTGGAAGAACTCGCGCACAGCGGCGCAGGCCTGGGTGTTGCGATCCGTGGCGTCCAGACCCGAGGCCAGCTTGATGGTGGCGTCAGGCGCCCAGGAGGTGCGCGGCCAGCCTGACAGGGACGAGGCGTAGGCCTGCACGGCGCCGGTCTGGTCGCCCGCCTGGGCGCGCAGATCGCCCAGGCGATAGTTGGCCTCCCGCGCCTGGGGCTCGTCCGGCCAGGTGATGACGAAGACTTCCAGGGCGCGCAGGGCCCGCACATCCTGGGCGTTGGCCAGACGGATGGCGCGGTCGAAGTCCTGACGCGCATCGCCTGTGGGCGAATCCGCCACGATGGGGGCGTTGGCCTCGGCCACCGCCTCGAGTTGGCCTTCCAGCGCGGTGATGCGGTTGTTGGAGTCGGTCAGCAGGCGGCGCATGGCCGCGTTGTCCCGCTGGGCCTCATCATTGGCGAAGGTCAGGCGTTCGATGTCGCCGTTCATGCGCTGGACCGTAGCCTCCAGATCCGCGAGGCGGCGCTGCATGTTGTCCATCACGCCCTGGAGCACCACGACCTCGGGGTCGGTCTCGATCAGGACAGGATCACCGGCGGCGTTGCGCTGGGTCACGGCGCGTTCCAGCCGGCGGACGTTGCGGTCAAGCTGGTTGAGGCGCCGCGGGGTCCATTCGACAGGCTGGTCGGGAACCTGCTGCGCCTGGACGGGCGTGGCGGGCGCGGCGACGAGCACAACGGCCATCAGGGGGGCCAGGGCAGTTCCGGCGATCAGGGCGGAAACGGTGAACGGACGAAGTTGGGTCATGCCTGCATAGGTTCCATCGGTTTGCGGCGGACGCAAGGCCGCGCGCCGGGCGGGCGAAAGGCGTAACGAAAAGGGGGACCGACGCGAACGCCGGTCCCCCCATTCTCCATCTGGAGCGCTTACTGGGGCGCGCCGGAGACGATGGCGGTGTGGGCGTTTCGGTTCTGGGCCCAGGCTTCCTCGTTGGAGCCCTGCGCGATCGGACGCTCCTTGCCGTAAGAGATGGTGTCGATGCGGTTGGCGGCGACGCCGCGATTGACCAGGTGGCTGCGCACGGCCTCGGCGCGCCGAGCGCCCAGAGCCAGGTTGTATTCACGGGTGCCGCGCTCATCGGCGTTGCCCTCGATGCGCACGCGCACGTTCGGGTAACGATTGAGCCACTGAGCCTGAGCGTCCAGGCGCGGCTGGGCGTCGGCGCGAACCGAGTAGCTGTCCAGATCGAAATAGACGCGGTCGCCGATGTTCTGGCGGAAATCGCCGACCGAGCCGGGCGCGGCGGTTCCAGGAAGCGTTCCCGGGTTCACGGGACCGGTGGGGGCGCCGGGCTGGCTAGGCTGCGACGGCTGCGAAGGGCCAGGCTGCGGCATGGGTTCGGGCTGCTGGCGCGGGGCGCAGGCGGCCATGGCGGCGACCATGACGCCGACGGCGGACAGACGGATGATCGAACGGGTGGAATACATCAGGGTCGTCTCCTTTTTGGGCCGCAGCGACGGCCGATTGAACCTTTGCCGTAAGGCCCTAGCCTTGGCTGCAATATGGCGCCAGCGGCGATAACGCACAGTTGAGCGAATGGGTCCGAGGATCACATAACCGTGTCACTTCACGACATGGCCTTCCGGATCAGCCCGGACAGCTGTCCGAAGCTTGCCCGACGCCCAGATTGGCGGGCGGAGGATCCAGAAGCGGCGACCAGGCGGGGTCGCCCGCCATACCGGAATAGGACGCCTGGCCTACCACGCGGCCGGTGACGTCCACGGTCCACAGGCGCGAACCGCCCCCCGGGGCCTGACGCGCGAACATGATGTAACGACCATTGGGCGCCCAGGAGGGCCCTTCCTCGAAATAGCTGGACGAGAGGAGGCGCTCGCCGCCGCCCGAGGCGTCCATGACGCCGATGTGGAAACGGCCACCCTGCTGTTTGGTGAAGGCGATCAGGTCTCCGCGCGGGCTCCAGGACGGGGCGGTGTAAGCGCCGCCACCACGCGAGATAGGCCGCTGGCCCGACCCGTCGGTGCGCATGGTGTAGAGCCGCGCCGAGCCGGAGCGGTCCGAGACGAAGACCAGCTGGTTTCCATCCGGGCTGAACGACGGGGAGGTGTCGATGCCGGGATCATTGGTCAGGCGGCGCGTCTGGCGAGTTCGCAGGTTCATGATGTGGATGTCGGAGTTGCCGCCGACGCTGATGGAGAAGGCGATCTGGGTCCCGTCAGGCGAGAAGCGCGGGGCGAACACCTGGCCTGGGAACTCACCGATGCTTTCCCGGCGGCCTGTCTGCAGGTTCATGATGTAGATGCGGGAATAATCCTCACCCAGCGCCATGTATGCGATTTCGTTGGGATTATTTGAAAAGCGCGGGGTCAGGATGATCTCTTCGCCGCTGGTCAGGAAGAAGGGGTTGAAGCCGTCCTGATCCATCACCGCCAGGCGGCTGAAGCGGTTCAGGCCCGTGCCGCTTTCGGAGACGAACACTACGCGGGTGTCGAAATAGCCCTGCTCGCCGGTCAGGCGCTGATAGACCACATCGGACACCTTGTGGGCCAGGCGGCGCCAATTGTCCGGCGTGGCGGTGAAGGCGAAGCCCACCAGCTGGCATTCGCGGTAAGGATCATAGAGGCGGAAACCCACCTGCACCCGACCGTCCGGCTGGGGCGTGGCCGAGCCGTACAGAACCGCCTGGGCGCCGATGCGGGTCCATTGCGGAAAGTCCGGCTGGTTGGACAGATTGAGATCCTGCTGGATGAAGGCGTTCGGATCGATGGGATCGAAGAAGCCAGAGCGCTGCAGGTTGCTCGAGATGACGCCGGAGATGTCCGCGCCGTTGGGGCCGCTGAACGGGGCCACGGCGATCTGGAGCGGGCGCAGGACGCCTTCGGTGATCTCCACCTCGGGAGAGCCGGACTGGGCCATCACCGGCGTGACGGCGGCGGGCGCCAAGGCGATGGCGGCGACGCCGGCGATCAGCGCGTTGAGGCGTTTGTTCGGTCGCATGAGGTGGAATCTCCCCGGGCAGGCGGTTGGTTGACGCTTCGGCATGGCGCCGGAGCATTGCGGCGACTTTCGGGCTTGGCCTTGCGCGCGCAAGTCACAAACGCGCGGGGCGTGGGGCGGCTCCCCTTCCCTACCGATTGGCGCAGGCCTGATCGGCGCGGAAGCGGAAATTGATCTCCTGGGTCTCGAAGCCGTCGGGCACATCGAAGGGTTCGGCGGCGCGGACCGCGCGCAGCATGGCCTCGGACGCCGTGCGCCAGGTGGCGCCGGAGCGTTGGTCGGTCACGGTCGGCCCGGAACTGATGCGCCCCCCCGAGGTAATGGTGACGCGCACGGGAATGGACAGATCGCGCATGCCCTCCAGGTCGCAGTTCAGGATCCAGTGCCGGGTCACCTGACCGCCCAGATTGGCGATCTGGGAGCCGGTGGCGCGGGGCGCCTGACCGGCGCCGGACTGGCCGGTGGGGCGCTGTTGCTGGGTGCGGGGGCGAGGCTCGGCCAGGGCGTCCAGATCGAGGCCCGGATCCGGGCGGTTCTGGCTGGGGCGGGGCGCGGGGGTGGGGCGAGCCTTTTCAGGCGGGGTCGGGCTGGGACGCGGCGAGGGCGCTGGATCCGGACGCCGGGTTTCGGCGCGCTCGGGCGAGGGCTCGGGCGGGCGCGGCTGCGGCGGGGTCGGGACCTCGGGGATTTCCTCCAGCTCGGCTTCGGTCTCCAGCAGTTCCTGAAGCGCCTCCAGCGCTTCGGCGTCCACCAGTTCATCAGAAGGATTATCGGCTGGCGCGGCGGCGGCCACTTCGCTGGAGATGATGGACACCGGCACCGAGGACACGATCACCGGCGGGTCCTTGCGCGGCCACGGAATCAGGGCGAGCGCCACCACGGCCGCATGCAGCCCGATCGAGCCGATCGTGGCGATGCCCGGACGGCGCATGGGCTCAGCCTTCGCTTTCGGGCGTGGCGACCGTGGTCGAGGCGGCGGAGACGGCCGGCGCCGTATCAGTGATCAGATTGATGCTTGAGAAACCGCTGGCCGACAGCCGCGCCATGACCCGCGCCACCGCTTCATAGGGGGCGGCGCCGTCGGCGCGCACGAAGATGGGCCGGTCCGTCACGCCCGCACCGGCGATGGCGGCCACGCGCGGACCCACTTGGTCCAGGGTGGCGGGATCCTGATCCACATAGATGCCGCCCGCGCGGTCGACCGAGACGCTGATCGGCTCATTGTCCGCCGACACCGCCGAGGCGTCTGTGCGCGGCAACTCCAGCGGCACGCCGACGGTCAGCAAAGGCGCCGAGATCATGAAGATGATCAGCAGCACCAGCATCACGTCCACCAGCGGCGTGACGTTGATCTCGCTGAGCGGGCGCTTCTTGGCGCGACGGCGGCCCCGCACATGGCCGCTCGCGCCGGGACCGGAACCCAGGGCCATGGCTCAACGCCCCCGGTTCAGGGTGAAATCAGAGGGCGGAGGCGGCGGGGGCGCGACCGGCGCTCCGCCCAGACGGCGGGCCACGGCGGCCTGAAGGTCGTCGGCGAAGCTTTCCAGACGCCCGGTGAACTTGCCCGCGTCGATGGAGAACTTGTTGTAGGCCATGTAGGCGGGGATGGCGGCGGCCAGGCCGATGGCGGTGGCGAACAGGGCCTCGGCGATGGCCGGGGCTACCGTGGTCAGGTTGGTGTTGCCCGCCTGAGCGATGGCCCCGAAGGCGTTCATGATGCCCCACACCGTGCCGAACAGGCCGATGAAGGGCGACGAGGTGGCCACCACTGACAGCACGCCCAGGCCTTCCTCCACCTTCTGGCTCTCGCGGGCGATGACCGAGTCCAGGCTGCGGTCGATGCGGGACACCAGCATGGCGCCCTGATGGTCCGTCAAGGCCTGCCCCCGCGAGGTGCGCCATTCGGTCATGGCCAGAACCAGCATGCGCGGCAGGGGATGGGTGGGGTTCGGGCCGGCCTGACTGGCCATGTCCTCAAGCGACCGACCCGAGTTCAGGTCATTCTCGAAGGCGTTGGCCTGGCGGTTCAGGGCGGCGAACTTGAACGCCTTGTCCAGAATGACGGCCCAGGACCAGAGCGAGGCGATAACCAGACCGATCATCACGGTCTTCACGACCCAGTCGGCCATGAGGAAAAGCGCGATGGGATCGAGCATGGAGGCGTGAGGAGCGGCGTCGACCATAGAATTCAGTCCCTGGTGGGCGGAGGCGGAGAATCGCCACGCGCCTTGCAAGCATCGGGCCTATCCATCCGGATGGCGTGACGATTTCAAGGCTTAAGGCTTAACGGGCGTGTGTGACGGACTGAAAAACTGGTTTCGTCAGTGTTTCAGCCAGGGGGTGACGGCGGCGATGAGGGTGGCGGGCGCGCGGCGCGGGCGGCCGGTCAGGTCGATGACTGCGGCCTCCACCTCGGCGCGGCACAGGACCTCGCCGCCCCGCTCAATGGTCTGGCGGATGGTCAGGCGAGGGCCGCGCAGGGCGTCATAGGTGGTGCGCACGATCAGGGCGTCGTCGATGCGGGCGGCCTTCAGGAATTGCAGGTCCAGGGCGGTGATGACGAAGGCCAGCGGCGTCTCGCCCGCCAGCAGGTCGGCGTGGCCCACCCCCGCCAGGCGCAGGAAGTCGGACCGGCCCCGCTCGAAATAGCGCACATAGTTGGCGTGATAGACGAGCCCGGTGAAATCGGTGTCCTCGTAATAGACCCGCACGGGCAGGATATGCTCGCGGCCCTCGAAACGGCCGGCAGAAGGGAGGTCGGTCATGCGGGCGGACGACTCCGGTACGGGGCGCGGGCCAGGCCGAGGGCGATGAGCCATCCCACGACAAGCGAGGCGCCCAGGCCGACGACCGGCAAGGGATAGTTGCCGACCAGAGCCGCGCCCACAAGGCCGGCGTAGAAGGCGGCAAGGCTCAACGCCGCCTGCGAGCCGCGCGCCAGCAGGATCAGAGGGGTGATGACCAGAAGGGCTCCGAGGGTGGCCATGACGCCGGTCCAGAGGCCAAGTCCCCAAGCATTGGGCAAGACCTGCTCCACCCAGGCCACCGACGGCAGGGCGTCGGGCCGCGTCCACGCCCAGACGGTCAGGACGATGAGACCCAGGGCGACGCCCCAGACGTGAGCCTCGTCCCGACGCGCAGAAGGCAAATGTCCCGCCAGCCACGCCAGCGTCAGGCCGGTGAGCGCCGCGGCGTCAAACTGGAGCGCCAGAATTCCCCCTGTTGCGACGATCAGCAGGCTTATCGCCCAACCGGAATGTCGTGCGGCCGCAAGCCAGATCACCAGCGGCAGCAGAACCATGGACGGCTGGACGCTTAAAGGCCCGAGCAGCAACCAGCGCCGGGCGCCGGCCAGTTCGGGCCCCATCGCCAAAGGCGCCGCGACGACCATCAGCAAGATGACCAGTCCGATCACAGCGACGGCCGCGCGTTGCGGTGGATTAGCGTGCGACAGCAGGAAAAACAGGACAGCGCCCAAGCAGGCCCCCGCAGCCTGAACCATCAGCCCGGACGCCGGCGCGCCCAACAGATGCTGCACCGCCAGGCCGAGCGAGACGGCGACGCTCGTCGCAATCCAGACCCACCCGCCGCGCTTGAGGGTCATTTCCCGAACAGACCGCCCTGTTCCGGCGCACCTGCCGGCTTCGGGGGCTCGGTCAGGCCAAGGTGGGCGTAGGCTTTCGCGCAGGCCATGCGCCCGCGCGGCGTGCGCTGAATGAAGCCCTGTTGCAGCAGATAGGGCTCGATCACGTCCTCCACCGCGTCGCGGGCCTCGGCCAGGGCGGCGGCCAGGGTGTCCATGCCGACCGGGCCACCGCCGTAGTTCTCGATCAGGGCCTTCAGGAAGCGACGGTCCAGGGAATCCAGCCCGGCCTCGTCCACTTCCAGTCGTGCAAGCGCGCGCGCGGCGGCGAGACGGTCGATGACGGGCGAACCCTCGGCGTCGGCGAAGTCCCGCACCCGGCGCAGCAGGCGGCCGGCGACGCGGGGGGTGCCGCGCGCGCGGCTGGCGATTTCCAGCGCGCCCTCGTCGTCGATGGGCGCGCCCATCTTGCGGGCCGCGCCGGTGATGACCCGGACCAGTTCGGCCGGGGTGTAGAACTCGAGCCGCAGCGGAATGCCGAACCGGTCCCGCAGCGGCGTGGCCAGCAGGCCCGCGCGGGTGGTGGCGCCGACCAGGGTGAAGGGCGCCAGATCGATGCGCACGCTGCGCGCCGAGGGGCCCTCGCCGATGATCAGGTCCAGCACATGATCCTCCATGGCGGGATAGAGGATCTCCTCCACCGCCGGATTGAGGCGGTGGATCTCGTCGATGAACAGGACGTCGCGGGGCTCGAGGTTCGTCAGGATCGCCGCCAGATCGCCGGCCTTGGCCAGGATGGGGCCGGAGGTGGCGCGAAACCCGACGCCCAGCTCGCGCGCGACGATCTGGGCTAGTGTGGTCTTGCCCAGCCCCGGCGGCCCGAACAGCAGGACGTGATCCAGGGACTCGGCCCGGCCCCGCGCGGCGTCGATGAAAACCTTCAGATTGCCCTTGGCCTGCTCCTGACCGACGAATTCGGACAGGGTCTGGGGCCGCAGGGCGCGGTCGTGGGTTTCGCCGGGGGCCGGATCAGCGGAAATGATGCGATCGTCGGTCATTCTGGGCCCGCCGTCGATCCGCACGGCCTCAGCACGACGGTTCGCCTCCGGCTCCCATGAGCTCCCAGAACGTCCTGAATGGCTTCGCGGTCCAGGCGGCAATCGACGCCGCCCGAGCGATACTCGATTCGGTCGAGGTCGACGAACGGAGGTCGCATCAAGATCGTCTCGCCATCGCCGATCATGCCTGTCTCTTCCACCATGTCGTTGGAGAGGTGCATCGTGATCCAGAGCGATTCACCTGTCTGATTTCGGACCTGAAATGCCCCGGACGTGCATCCGGAAACCCCGCTGCAAAGCATTGCCAAACCCGCTGCGACCAGACGCCGCCTCACCGCCCCAGCTCCTGCAGGGCGGCGCGGATGACGGCGGAGAGGTCGGTGCCCTCACCCAGCTTGATGATCGCGTGATCCACGGCGCGGCGGGCGTTGACCTCGGCCACGCCGAGACCCAGCAGGGCCGAGACGGCCTCGCCGGTTATGGAGGGGACAGGCGCGGACGGCGCGCTGTGAACGCCGGGCGCGGACGGAGCGAAGGTGACGTCGCCCAGCGGCTTGCCCTTCAGCTCGGTGACGATGCGCAGGGCCAGTTTCGGCCCGACCCCGTTGGCGCGGGCGACGGCGGCCTTGTCCTCGCGGGCCACGGCGGCGGCCAGCTCGCCCGGCGGCAGCACGTCCAGCACGGCCAGCGCCGCCTTGGGGCCCACGCCCTGGATGGCCAGCAGGGTGGTGAAGGCGCGGCGCTCGTCCCGGGTCAGGAAGCCATACAGGCGCGGGCCGTTCTCCTGACTCCACTGGGTCTCCACATGCAGGATGGCTTCGGCGCCGGGCGCGGGCAGGCGCTGCAGGGTGCGCGCGCCGCAAGCAGCCACATAGCCGACCCCGGCGCAGTCGATCAGGCAGTCGTGCTCGCCCGTCTCGACCAGGGTTCCCCGCAGCCGCCCGATCATGCGGCCAGCGTCCGGACGCGGCGCAGGTGGGCGTGGGTGATGGCGACGGCCAGCGCGTCGGCGGCGTCGGCCTTCACGTCCCCGGCGGTGGGCAGCAGGCGGCGGATCATGAAGGCGATCTGGGCCTTGTCGGCGTGGCCGGCGCCGACCACGGCCTTCTTGATCTGGTTCGGTGCGTATTCAGCCACCGAAAGGCCGCAGCGGGCCGGGGCCAGCATGACCGCGGCGCGGGCGTGGCCCAGCTTCAGGGTCGAGGACGGGTTCATATTGACGAACACCTCCTCGATGGCCGCCTCGTCGCAGCGGTGCTCGGCGCACACGGCGCCGACGGCCTCCAGCAGATGCAGCAAGCGTTCGGAGAAGGGCGCCGTCTCGGGCGGGGCCACCACGCCGTGGGCCACCCACGACAGGCGCGCGCCCTCGCAGGCGATGACGCCCCATCCGGTGCGTCGCAGGCCCGGATCCAGGCCGAGGACTCGAATCGCGCTGTTCGTCATTCGTTCCAGTCATGCCCCAAAGAGGGTTAGCGAACAATGACCAGCGCCCGGTCAGTCGTCTCTGGTCAGTCGTCTCTGGGGTCAAGACGAAAGCCGGTGACGCCGGGCAAGGCGCCCAGCCGGTCGCCCAGCTCGGCCAGGTGTGCGTCGCTGGCCCGCAGCCGATAGAGGCGGCGCACCTGATCGCCGTCGCGGGTGTAGCCAGTGCGCTTCAGGGCGCCGCCGTGCTCCGACAGGATAGCCTCCACCGCCCCGGAGGGCGCGGCGCCGACGCTCCAGCAGACCTCCACATCCACCACCGTGTTCTGGGGCAACCCCTTGGACACCACCCGCAGCACGATCAGGATGATGGCGGTGACCACCGTGGCCAGACCGCCGAGGGTGAACATGCCGACGCCGAACAGAATGCCGATGGCGGAGGTGATCCACAGGGACGCCGCCGTGGTCAGGCCGTGGATGGAGAAGCCGGTGCGGAAGATCACCCCGGCGCACAGGAAGCCGATGCCCGTCAGGATGCCGTGGGCCATCCGCGTCGGGTCCATGACCAGATTGACGTCATCCCTCAGGTCAAAGGTCCACTGGGCCTGATGCACGGCGGCCAGCATCAGCAGGGCCGAGGACAGGCTGACGAGGATGTGGGTGCGGAAACCCGCCGGCCGGCCGCGATATTCCCGCTCGAACCCGATCATGGCCCCGGCGATCAGGGCGCCGAGGATGGGGCCGGCGTATTGCGTCAGGTCATCGAGCATGAGGGCTCAACGCCGGGGGAAGCGGAACGGTTCGGTTTGCCACCATCCGGGGATGAGCGGAAAGGGAATATCTAGACGCGCAGCGCCTCGACGCCCGGCAGGGGCTTGCCCTCCATCCATTCCAGGAAGGCGCCGCCGGCGGTGGAGACGAAGGTCATGTCGTCCACAACCCCCGCGTGGTTCAGGGCTGAGACCGTGTCGCCGCCGCCTGCGACGGCGGTGATCTTTCCGGCCTTGGCCAGCCCCGCGGCGTGGCGCGCGGCGTCCACCGTGGCCTTGTCGAAGGGCGGCACCTCGAACACGCCCAGCGGTCCGTTCCAGATCAGGGTCTTCGACAGATCCATGGCGCGCTTGAGCCGCGCGACGGTCTCGGGTCCGGCGTCAAGAATCAGGTCGTCGGCGGCGATGCGGTCCAGCGCGCGGACGCCGGACTCCACGCCCGGCTTGACCGCCTTGGCCACCACCACGTCCACGGGCAGCAGCAGTTCGCAGCCCTGACGGCGGGCCTCCTCGGTGATCTCGCGGGCGGTGTCGGCCATCTCCTTTTCACAGAGGGAGCCGCCGATATCGACGCCCTGCGCGAACAGGAAGGTGTTGGCCATGCCGCCGCCGATGGCCAGGTGGTCCAGCTGAGCCACCAGATTCTTCAGCAGGTCCAGCTTGGACGAGACCTTGGCCCCGCCGACGATGCCCAGCACCGGCTTGACGGGCGTGCCCAGCGCCTTGTCCAGCGCGTCCAGCTCGCGGCGCATGGACTCGCCGGCGTAGGCGGGCAGCAGGCGCGCGAGGCCTTCGGTGGAGGCGTGAGCGCGGTGCGCGGCCGAGAAGGCGTCGTTCACATAGATATCGCCCAGCTTCGCCAGCTCGGCGGCGAAGGCGGGATCGTTGGCCTCCTCGCCCGCGTGGAAGCGCACGTTCTCCAGCAGGGCCACGCCGCCGGGCGCCAGGTCGTCGGCGATCACCGCGCGGGGCGCCTCGCCGATGCAGTCCTCGGCGAACCAGACCGGGGCGCTCAGCAACAGTTCCAGCGGCTCCACCACCGGCCTCAGGCTCATCTCGGGGACCGGCTGGCCCTTGGGCCGCCCGAAGTGCGCCATCAGCACCACCTTCGCGCCCAGATCCCGCAGCGCATTGATGGTGGGCAGGGCGGCGCGCAGGCGGGTGTCATCGCTGACCTTGCCGCCCTCCATGGGCACATTGAAGTCCACGCGGACCAGGGCGGTCTTGCCGGACAGATCGGTGAGGTCGGAGAGGGTGCGGAAGGATGTCATGGTCATTCCTGCGGCTCATGCCGCTGATAAATCAGATAGATGAGAGCCTTGGGCGTCGCCTGATCGGCGCTGACGATAAATCGCTCGTCGATCGTCGCGTCCACGAAATCAGCGATGATTTCAGCGCCCGCAGACTGGATCAGATCGATCTCTTCGGCCGCAGGCGCTTCTTCAAAGACAGCCTGACAGGCGACTGTTCCACCATTCATCTCGACCGAGAACGATCTCAGATTCGGGGTGACGGCGCCGAGCAGGGCACGCTGGGCGGACAGCCGGAGGAGGATATCCGCCCCCGGCTCCATCAGATCAGCTTGCTCATCGCCAGCGCCGTGTCAGACATCCGCGTCGCGAAGCCCCATTCGTTGTCATACCAGCTGAGGACGCGCACCAGCGAGCCGTCGATGACCTGGGTCTGCGGCAGGGCGGCGGTGGAGGACGCGGCGATGTGGTTCATGTCGCTGGACACCACCGGATCGGTGGTGGTGAACAGCACGCCCTTCATGGCGCCGTCGGCGGCGGCCTGCAGCGCCTTGTTGACCTCGTCCACCGAGGTGTCGCGGCCGGCGACCACCTTCAGGTCCACCACCGAGACGTTGGGGGTCGGCACGCGGATGGACGAGCCGTCCAGCTTGCCCTTGAGCTCCGGCAGCACCAGACCCACGGCCTTGGCCGCGCCGGTGGAGGTGGGGATCATGGACAGGCTGGCGGCGCGGCCGCGATACAGGTCCTTGTGCATGGTATCCAGCGTCGGCTGGTCGCCGGTGTAGGCGTGGATGGTGGTCATGTAGCCGCGCTCGATGCCCACCAGATCGTGCAGAACCTTGGCGATTGGGGCCAGGCAGTTGGTGGTGCAGCTGGCGTTCGACACGATGATGTCGTCCGCCGTCAGGGTGTCGTGGTTGACGCCGTAGACGATGGTCTTGTCCGCGCCGTCGCCGGGCGCCGAGATCAGCACGCGCTTGGCGCCGGCCTTCAGGTGGGCCGAGGCCTTTTCCTTGGAGGTGAAGAGGCCGGTGCACTCGAACGCGATGTCCACGTTCAGGTCCTTGTGCGGCAGGTTGGCCGGGTCGCGCTCGGCCGTGACCTTGATCTTGCCGAGACCCACGTCGATCCAGTCGTCGCCGGACTCCACCGGGCCGGGGAAGCGGCCGTGGACGGAGTCGTATTTCAGCAGGTGGGCGTTGGTGGCCACCGGGCCCAGATCGTTGATCGCCACCACCTCGATGTCGCGGCGCCCGTGTTCGACGATGGAGCGCAGGACCAGACGGCCGATACGGCCGAAACCATTGATGGCGACGCGAACGGTCATGGGTGGAACCTCCTGAAGGGCCTGACGGCGATGTTTGTTTGGCGTCTTAGTGACGCCGACGGGCCGAGGATTCAAGGGCGCGTACGGTCACGCTGGGCAAGCGAGGGTTACGGCGTCAGGTTTCGCGCGCCGCAGGCAGCGTCAGCCGGGCGGTCAGGCCGCCGCCGGGGCGGTTTTCCAGCATCACTTCCCCACCGTGGGCCCGGGCGATCTGGCGCGCGACGGCGAGGCCGAGGCCGGCGCCGCCGGTTTGGCGATTGCGGGATCGTTCCCCCCGGCTGAACGGCTCGAACAGGGCCTCGACCTGGTCCGGCGGCACACCGGAGCCATCGTCCTCGATCAGGACAGATACGACGCCGTCGCCTGTCTCCATTCGCAGCCGCGCGGCCCCGGCGAACTTGACGGCGTTGTCGATGAGGTTGGCCAAGGCGCGGCGCAAGGCGGCGGGATCGCCCGTGACCGCCACCGCCTTGCGCCCGGTCATGGTCACCCCGGCGCCCGTCTCGGCGAAGTCGCGGACGGTTTCGCGCGCCAGCCGGGTCAGGTTCAGTCGGGAGCGCAGCTGCCCCCCGTCCTCTCCCCGCGCATAGGCCAGGGCGTGGGCGATCAGGGCGTCCATCTCCTCGATGTCGGCGGCCATGCGGTCGCGTACAGCGGGCTCGGCCTGTTCAGCGCGGAAACGAAGGCGGGTCAGGGGCGTGCGCAGGTCGTGGGCGATGGCGGCGATGGTCTGGGTCCGCTCGGCCACGTGACGGCGGATTCGGTCCTGCATGTCATTGAAGGCGGCCATGGCGGTGCGCACCTCGCGCGGGCCGGACGGGGTCAGGGGCTCGGCCTCGGGATCTGCGCCCAGGCGCTGGGCGGCTTCCGCGAACAGGCGGATGGGCCGGGTCAGACGCCGGGCCATGATCCAGACCAGCGGCGCCAGCAGGGCCAGGGTGATCAGAAGCCCCATCAGGATGCGCGCCTGCCACGGGCTGAGCAGGCCGCGCGGCGGCGCCACCACGGCCCATCGCCCGTCCTCAAGCTGAAGCGCCGCCGTGAAGGGCGCGAAGGTCAGATGCTCGGCCAGCAAGGTGAACCCGGTCCCACCCCGCTCGATGCGGATCGGCGCCCCCGCTTCTCCCTGACGAATGACCCGAACCTCGGTATGGATTTCGCCTTGGGCCACGGCGGACGGCGGAGCGGGGACAGGCGGTCTGTCTTGCTCGTCGCGCTGGACGAAAACGAAGCTTTCGCTGCGTTGCCGGCCCGGGCCACCCGGGGCGGGGCCCCGCAAGGTCGGTGCGAAACGATCGCGGCGCGGCGGCTCCAGCCGCACACGAACGGCCTCAGGCTCCACTTCAAGACGTTCGGCGAGGGCCGCGGCCAGCGCGACTTCGAGGGGCGAGGTCTGGGGCGCAGCGGGCGGTTCCGCAGCGATGCGACGGCGCAGGCGGCGGCCGTCCGAGGTTTCACTCTCGCCTCCCCTAAGGGCCTCGGCGGCGGCGGGCACGCCGAAGCCGGCCGGGCGCGGCTCGGGCGCCAGGACGATCAAAGTGAAGGTCACGGCCTGGGCCGCGATCACCGCCACCGCCGCCAAAGCCGCCACCTGGACAAGCACCGGCGGCGCGGCCCATCGGGAGAACCGGCGCCTCATCGTTGCGTCACCGGGGTGTCGAACAGATAGCCCTCGCCGCGCCGGGTGACGATCAGCGACCGGCCCGAGCCGTCGTCCAGCTTTTTCCTCAGGCGGCTGATCTGCACGTCCACGGCGCGGTCAAAGCTGTCTGTTGTCTGGCCGAAGGCGGCGTCCAGCAGCTGATCGCGGCTCATGACCCGGCCGGGCCGTCGCACCAAGGCGTGCAGCAGGGCGAACTCGCCCGCCGTCAGGGTCACGGCGCGTCCGTCCGGTGCCGTGAGTTCATGGCGGGTCAGATCCAGCCGCCAGCCCGCGAAGGCCAGCACCGGCGCTTCGCCCACGGGGGCCGAGCCGTCGCGCCGCCGCAGCACCGCCCGCACCCGCGCCAGCAGTTCGCGGGGATTGCAAGGCTTGGCCAGGTAGTCGTCGGCGCCCAGCTCCAGCCCCACGATGCGATCCGTCTCCTCGCCCATGGCCGAGAGCATGACCACCGCCTGCCCCCGAGAGGCCAGGCGGCGGCAGGCGGAAAGGCCGTCCTCGCCGGGCATCATTACATCCAGCACCACCAGGTCGGCGGGCCGCGCCTGCAGCGCCCGGTCCATCTCGGCCGCCGAGGCGGCGGGCTCGGCCGCATAGCCGTGTCGGTCCAGATAGTCGCACAGCACCTCGCGGATGCCGGGGTCGTCATCCACGACCAGAAGGCGGGGGCGGGCTTGGGTGTCAGTCATGGCCCTCATTGTGAAAGGCGGTCGCGGCGACCGTATTTCAAGGCTGAAACAAAGGCGGGGTCGAGTGAAATATCCCCGCAAGGCGCGTGGTTCATCAGGTCGTATCCGCGCCCTTTCGAAGGCGCATTCAACGGGAGACCTCTCATGCGCACAGCCGCCGCCATCGCCGCCCTCATGCTTATCGCCCCCGCCGCCGGGGCGCAGGAAGCCGAGAACCGCACCGAAACCCGCGTCATGGTCCTGAACGGAGCGGGCAGTGAAGGCGGGCTGGACCGCGACGGCGACGGCTATGTCACGCGCGAGGAGTTCCTCATGCCCATGATGACCGCCTGGACGCGCATCGACGCCGAGGGCGCCGGGCGCGTGTCCACCGAGGCCCTGGCGCAGGGCGTTCGCGGGGGCGAGGGCGGCGACCGTCACGTCTTCATGTTCCGCTCTGGCGAAGACGGCCCGATGGAGTGGCATGGCGAGGGCGGGCCGGTGATCATCGAACGCTCGGACGGCGAGACCCGCGTGGAGGTGCGCCGCATCGTACGCGGCGGCGCGAGCGGCGGCGAGCACGGCCCGCGCATCATGATGCTGGGCGAGGGGTCGGACGCCATGGACACGGATGGCGACGGCCGCGTGTCGGAGGCCGAGTTCCTGGCCCGCATGGGCGAAACCTTCCGCCGCATGGACGCCGACGGCTCCGGCTATCTGGAAGACGGGGAACACGGGCAGCACAGGATGCTCCGCCGGGAACGCAGGGAGGACTAGGCGACGTACGTCGAGGGCGAGGATATGGCGTCCTCGCCCTAGACGGGATCAGACCGTGGTCGCGGTCGGGCGGACGATGATCTCGCTCACGTCCACCTCGGGCGGCTGTTCAATGGCGAAGCGCACCGCGCGGGCGATGGCCTCAGCCGGGATCGCCTTCTTGCGGTATTCGTCGATGAAGGCGGCGGTGTCGGCGTGGGTGATGGTCTCGGCCAGCTCCGACACGGTCACGCCCGGCGACACCACCGACACCCGCACCTTGTCCGTCTCCTGACGCAGGGACTCCGAGATCACCCGCACCGCGAACTTGGTGGCGCAATAGACCGACGCGGTCGGCAGGATCTGGTGCCCGGCGGTCGAGGCGATGTTGATGATCTGGCCCTCGCCCTGCGCCTCCATGATCGGCAGCGCCGCCGCGATGCCGTGCAAGACGCCGCGGATGTTGACGTCGATCATGCGGTCCCACTCGTCGACCTTCAGGGCGGCCAGCGGCGACAGCGGCATGACGCCGGCGTTGTTGACGATCACGTCCACCCGGCCGAAGCGCTCGCGGGCCGCCTCCACGAAGGCCTGCACATCCTCGCGCGAGGTCACGTCCAGGGTGCGGGCCATGGCCTCGCCACCCGCCGCCTCGATGTCGGCCTTCAGGGCTTCGAGCCGGTCCAGCCGCCGCGCGCCGATCACCAACCGGGCGCCGGCCCCGGCCAACTCGCGGGCGATCGCTTCGCCGATGCCGCTGCTGGCCCCGGACACGAGCACCACCTTATTCATTGCTTCCGTCATGTTTGCCTCCTTGGTCTGACGAGACCGGGATAGGGCGTGGACATGCGGACGCGTTAGAATGGTCCTTTCGGATTCTTGCACGATCCTCCACTGTGCGGCATGGCCCGTTGCACCCGGCATCTGGCGGTGGAATGCAGGGAACATGGAGCCACTCGCCTCACTGATCGCCCGACACACGCCCGGAGACGGCATGTTCGATACGGCTGTTCCCGGCATGGCGCTCATTCGGCAGGGGCAGCCGACAGAACGGATTCCCGTTCTGCATCAGCCGGCCGTATGCATCATCGCCCAGGGCGCCAAGGTGGTCATGCTGGGCGAGGAGACCTATCGCTACGACGCCGCATCCCACCTTGTGGTGTCCGTCGACCTTCCACTGACCGGCCAGGTGACCGAGGCCTCGACCGAGCGTCCCTACCTCTGCCTGCGCATCGACCTGGAGCCGGCGGTCTTGATAGACTTGATGGCGGCCCGCCCACCCGCGCCGGGCGGCGAAGGTTCGCGTGGGGTGCATCTCAGCCGCACCACGCCAGAACTGGCGGACGCGGCAGTGCGCATGGTGCGACTTCTGGACAACCCCGGGCATGCCGCAGTGCTGGCGCCCCTGATCCGACGCGAAATCCACTACTGGCTGCTCACCGGGGATCAGGCGGGCGTCGTCCGTCAGATCGGCGCGCCCGACAGCCGCCTGTCCCATGTGACCCGCGCCATCGCCTGGATCCGCGACAATTATGATCGTCCGTTCAGCATCGAGGCCCTGGCCCGCGAGGTGGGCATGAGCCCCTCGGCCCTGCACCAGCATTTCAAGGCGGTGACCGCCATGAGCCCCCTTCAGTATCAGAAGCAGATCCGTCTCCAGGAAGCCCGCCGCCTCATGCTGAGCGAGGCCTGCGACGCCCAGGGCGCGGGCTTTCAGGTCGGTTACGATAGCCCCTCCCAATTTTCGCGAGAATACGTCCGCCTGTTCGGGGCGCCGCCCGCACGGGACGCGGCGCGGCTGCGCGTGGAAGGGATGCCGGCCGCAGTCGTCTGATCCGCCCCTCAACTTTGCAGTTCCCGACCATATACGATGTGTCTAGCTTGACCGCATGATGCCGTGCATCCGCCTGTCCCCGATCCTGATCGGCCTGACCGCCCTGGTGCTGGCCGCGTGCCAGAGTGCGCTGCCCTATGTGCGGTCGGGCGAGCCGACGCCGGCGCCGGTGGTGGTGGCGGACGGGTCGGCCGAGCGGCGGGCGGTGAACGAACAGGTCTATGACGCAGCGACGGCCTGGGTGGAACAGCTGTTCTACCGTGCCGACTTCAACGGCGTGGACTGGCCCGTCGTGGCGGCCCAGCGGCGCGAGGCGGTGGTCGCCCAGGCCGACGAGTTCGCCTTTTATGACAGCTTCAACGAGGTGCTGGAGGTGCTGGACGACCGGCACACCAACGCCATGGCGCCCCACCGCCGCCAACGAAACGAAGCCATCGAGCGGGGCGACCATCACGCCAGTTATGGCATGGCCCTGCGCTGGTCGCCGGACGGCTGGTTCGTCCATTCAGTGCGCGGGGACGGCTCGGCGGTGGAGGCCGGGGTCCAGATCGGCTGGCGGCTGGAGACCCTCAACGGACGACCGCTGGAAGGTGCGGCCCCGCCCGCCGACGGCCGCGTGGACGAGGCGGTGTTCACCGACGAGCATGGCGCACGCCAGGTCAGATCCCTGACCGGGGAGATCCTGCCCGCCGAGCCGCGACGCACCGTGGAGCGCCTGGACGGCGGCGTGATCTATGTGGCCTTCGAGGATTTCGACGGCCCCACCGCCGACTGGGTGCTCGAGCAGTTGGCCATGGCGGCGGCCGAGAACCCGTCCGGCGTCATTATCGACCTGCGCGAGAATGACGGCGGCCAGATCAACGCCATGCTGCGGATCATGGGCGGGCTGATTGAGCGGAAACAGACCGCGGCGTTGCGCACCGGACGCCTGATCGATTTGCGCTATGAGGCCGAGCCCGCCGAGGCGCCCTGGCTGGGGCCGCTGGTGATCCTGGCTGACGGCGGTTCGGCCAGCGCATCCGAGATCTTGGCCGCCGCGCTTCAAGAATCCGGGCGCGCGGTGGTGATGGGCGAGCAGACCACCGGCATTGTGGTTCTGTCCAACACCCTGAACCTGCCCGACGGCGGGCGGCTCAGCGTAGGCGTCCACGAATTGCGCACGCCGTCGCGTGTGGTGTTGGAGGGACGCGGCGTGATCCCCGACGTGGAGATCGTCCCCACTCTGGCCCAGCGGCGCGCGGACGAGGACGTGATCCTTGCGGCGGCTGTGGCGCGGCTGGCCGCTAACCCCTGACCGGCTTGACCCTGGAGGCGGCTTCGCGCGCCCGGTCGCGAGCCTGATCGGTGGTGTCGCCCCGGGCAAGGGCCACGCCCATGCGGCGATGCTCGAAGCTCTCGGGCTTGCCGAACAGGCGGATGTCGGCGGTGGGCACGGACAGGGCGTGGTCGACGCCCTCGAAGGCGATGCCCTGCGCGTCCATGCCGCCATAAATCACGGCGCTGGCGGCGATGTCGGTGCGGCTCACGTCCACCGGCAGGCCCAGGATGGCGCGGGCGTGGATGGCGAACTCGCTGAAACGCTGGCTGGCCAGCGTCACCAGCCCCGTGTCGTGCGGTCGGGGCGATACCTCGGAGAACCAGACCTGATCGTCCTTCACGAACAACTCGACGCCGAACAGACCGAGGCCGCCGAGCGCGTCGGTGACCTCGCGGGCTATGTCCTGCGCAGCGGTCAGGGCGGCGGAGCTCATGGGCTGGGGCTGCCAGCTTTCCACATAGTCGCCCTTGACCTGACGATGGCCGATGGGGTCGCAGAAATCGGTGACCACCTGTCCGTCGCGCAGGGAGCGCACGGTCAGCAGGGTGATCTCGAAATCGAAGTCGATGCGCCCCTCGACGATCACCCGCGTCGTCTCGACCCGGCCGCCGGACTGGGCGTAGGCCCAGGCGTTGGCGCAGTCCTCCAGCGCCTCCACATAGCTCTGGCCCTTGCCGGACGAGGACATGACCGGCTTCACGAAGACCGGCAGGCCGATGCGGTGAGCCGCGTCCGCAATCTCCATGGCCGAACCGGCGAAGGCGTAGGGGCTGGTGAGCAGCCCAAGCTCTTCGGCGACCAGACGGCGGATGCCTTCGCGATTCATGGTCAGTTGCGTGGCGCGGGCGGTGGGGATGATCGTGGCCATGCCCGCCGCCTCGATGGCGGCCAGCACGTCGGTGGCGATGGCCTCGATCTCGGGCACGATGATGTGCGGCGCCTCGGCCATGATGACCCCGTTCAGCACCTGCGGGTCGGTCATGGGGATGACGTGGCTGCGGTGCGCCACCTGCATGGCCGGGGCGTTGGGATAGCGATCAACCGCCACCACCTCGGCGCCCAGACGCTGCAGCTCGATGGCCACTTCCTTGCCCAGTTCGCCCGCGCCCAGCAGCATCACGCGCACGGCGGTGTCGGATAGAGGGGTGCCGATGCGCATGGTCAGTCTCCAGTCTGCGGCGCCGGATACAGGCGTCGGAACGCCTCCAGCGCGGCCCCGTGATAGATGGTGGCGTGGCTTTCGGTCGGGCGCGGCGTGAAGTCCCAGGTCACACCGGGTATGGCGTGGTCCCGCAGATTGGCCAGTAGAACGTCCATGGGCGCCTGCATTTCAGCACCCTCGTCGCCCAACGTCAGGATCAGGGTGCGCGGATCATTGGCGTGATCCCTCAGATGCGCGCCCGCCTGCCGCGCCAGCCGCCCGCCGTCCCACCACAGACTTGGACTGACCGCCACATAGGCGTCGAACATCTGCGGCTCCTTGAGGAAGGTCTCCACCACGAACAGGCCGCCCAGCGACTCGCCCATGAGCGCGGTCTCGCCATTCGTCCGGAAGCGACCCTCGATGAAGGGCTGTACCTCTTCCGCGATGAACCTGCGGAAGCGACCGGACTGCCCCTGCGTCGGATAGCGAGAGATCAGCGCCGGGTCTTCGGTCGGCAGCGCCAGCTCGTTGCGCCGGTCTGCCGAAGCGATCCCGACGACGATCACATCGCGCGACGTGCCGTTGACGGTGCCCAGCTGGGCGATGCCGGAAATGTGGTGGAAGTCCTGAAACGTCACCCCGCCGTCCAGCAGGTAGAGGACGGGATAGGCGGTCGCGCTGTCGTCATAGCCCGGCGGCAGCCAGACGTTGATCTCGCGCGCGGTCCCATAGATCGAGGAGGCCAAGGCGTAGGAGGTCCCGATCACGATGGGCGTCTCGGGGGGCGCCTCAGGGGTCGTCTCCTGCGCGCGCGCAGCGGGCGCAGCCCCGGTCAGGAAGGCGGCGACGACAAGCATCCCCAACAGGCTCCTCATCGTCGGTCTCCCTTGAAGCCGGGCCTTACAGCCGCGCCTTCACCTGTTCCACCACCGCATCGGCGGTGATGCCGAAGCCTTCGTACAGGCGCGGGGCCGGGGCCGAGGCGCCGAAGGACGACATGCCCACAAAGCCACCGTCTTCGCCGATGAACCGCTCCCAGCCCTGCTTGATGGCGGCCTCGACGGCGACGCGGACCGTGCCGCGGCCGATTACGGCGTCCTGATAGGCCTTCGGCTGCTGCTCGAACAGTTCGAAACACGGCACCGAGACCACCCGGGTCGGCACGCCCTGGGCCTGCAGGGTGTCGCGGGCCTTGAGCGCCAGCGGAACCTCGGTGCCGGTGGCGAACAGGGTGGCCTTGGCCTCGCCGTCAGCGGCGCGCAACTCATAGGCGCCCCGGGCGCACAGGTTCTCGTCTGACGCGGTGACGCGCACCGCGTCGGTCTTCTGGCGCGACAGGGCCAGGGCCGACGGGGCGGTGCGGTGCTCCAGCGCCAGCTTCCAGCACTCGAACGCCTCCACCGTGTCGGCGGGGCGGAACACCAGCAGGTTGGGAATGGCGCGCAGGGCGGCCAGATGCTCCACCGGCTGGTGGGTGGGGCCGTCCTCGCCCAGACCGATGGAGTCGTGAGTCAGCACATGCACCACCCGGATGCCCATCAGGGCGGCCAGGCGGATGGACGGGCGCGAATAGTCGGAGAACACCATGAAGGTGCCGCCGTAGGGGATCACGCCGCCGTGCAGCGCCATGCCGTTCATGGCCGCGGCCATGCCGTGCTCGCGGATGCCCCAGTTCACATAGCGGCCGGAATAGTCCGGCGTGTCGAGGATCGGCGTGTCCTTGACGTAGGTGTTGTTGGACCCGGTCAGGTCGGCCGAGCCGCCGATCATCTCGGGGATGCGGCCGAACAGCTCGGTCAAGGCGGCGCCCGAGGACTGACGTGTGGCCTGGGCCGGCTTCGTCTCCACCAGTTCGGCGATCTTAGCGTCGAGGGCGTCGAAGGCGCCGGCGGGCAGATCGCCCTTCATGGCGCGGGTGAAGTGGTCCGCCTGTGGGTGAGCGGCCAGACGGCCTTCCCAGGCCTTGCGCAGCTTGCCCCCCCGGCGGCCCACGGCGCGCCAGGCCTTCTCGATGGTGTCCGGCAGGTCGAACGGGGCGTGATCCCAGTTCAGACCCAGACGGGTGGCGGCCACCTCGGCGGCGCCAAGGGCCGCGCCGTGGGTCTTGTGGCTGCCTTCCATGGTGGCGGAGCCGCGCCCGATCTTGGTCTTGCAGGCGATCAGGGTCGGCTTATCCTGGCGCGTGGCCCACAGCAGGGCGCGGCGGATCTGGCCCTCGTCATGGCCGTCGATGGCCTTGACCGCCCAGCCCGAGGCCTTGAAGCGCGCCAGCTGGTCGGTGGCGTCGGACAGGCGCACCGCGCCGTCGATGGTGATGTCGTTGTCGTCCCACAGCACGGTCAGCCGGTTCAGCTTCAGCCGTCCGGCGATGCCGATGGCTTCCTGGCTGACGCCCTCCATCAGACAGCCGTCGCCGGCGATGACCCAGGTGCGGTGGTCCACCAGATCCTCGCCGAAGCGCGCGTTCAGGTGCCGCTCGGCCATGGCGAAGCCCACGGCGTTGGCCAGGCCCTGGCCCAGCGGACCGGTGGTGGTTTCGGCGCCGGGGATGTGGCCGTACTCCGGGTGACCCGCCGTCTTGGATCCCCACTGGCGGAAGTTGGACAGCTCCTCCTTGGTCACGGCCTTGTAACCGGTCAGGTGCAGCAGGCTGTACAACAGCATCGAGCCGTGGCCCGCCGACAGGATGAACCGGTCCCGGTCCGCCCAGTCCGGACGGCTGGCGTCGAACTTGAGATATTTCGAGAACAGCACCGTCGCCACATCGGCCATGCCCATGGGCATGCCGGGGTGGCCGCTGTTGGCCTTTTCCACCGCGTCCATGGACAGAACCCGGATCGCATCGGCCATCTGGCGCATTGAGGGCTTGGCGGACGGAGTGCGGGTGGTCTGGGGCTCGGCCACGGCGGCGGACCTCTCGAAGAATGAATAGTAAACGGGGGCGGCGCCGCTTTACCCCGACGCGCCTTCGGGTTCTATACGAAAACTGGAGGATTTGAGCATGGCTGACGCCGTCGAGGCCGCACGGGCCCGCATCGACCGTGCGCTGAACGATCTGGAGCGCAAGGTGCGTGAGCTGAAGGCGCGGCCGGCGCACGTGGCCGACGACGACCTGTTCGCACCGCGATCCGGCGGCGCCGCCCCCAATGCCGAGAGCACCGCCCGCGTGGCCGAACTGGAGACCGCCGCCGATGAGGCGTCCCGAGCCCTGTCGCGCGCCGCCGACGAGGTCCGCGCCATGTTGAATGGAGAGGGCTGATGGCCACCGTCACCGTCGAGATCAACGGCCGGCCCTATGGGGTGGGCTGCGCTGACGGGCAGGAAGAGCGCGTGCGCATCCTGGCCAAGCAGTTCGACAACCATGTGCGCGACGTGGCTGCCGACGTGGGCCAGGTGGGCGACATCCGTTTGTTCCTGATGGCCGCCCTGGTGCTGGCGGACCAGCTTCAGGAAGCCCGTATGGGCGAGACTCCCCCCGCCCCCGCCGCTGCGCCCTCCGAGGCCGGGGTCGCCGAGGCTCTGAACGCCGTCGCCGCACGGATCGAGAAGATCGCAGCTGGGATCTGATCCGCCTTGTTGAAGACACCGCTCGCGCCTATCTTGCGCGGTGGCGGGTCATGCTGTGGCTCACGTCGAAGGCAACATATCCTCGCGGCCTTAATTCACTCGAAGGGAGTTGTCCCTGTCCGGGCTCGTGGGCCCGGGCATACGGCGCCCACCTGGTTATCCAGGCTCGAGAGGATCAAACCGTCCTTCACGGCTCTCGCGGCGCCGCCAACCCTTTCCCCCGAAATACGCTAGGCTGGGATCGTGACCGTCAAAGCCGATCTTCGCGCCGCCATGCGGGGCCGCCGCAAACAGGCCGCCGACGCCAACCCCTACGCTGCCGAGCGGCTGGTGGAGCATGTGGGCGCCATGCTGGATGCTCTGTTTTCCAGCACCGGCGACTTCGCGACAGACGCCTCCGACCGAACCCTCACCGCCGCCCTCTATGGCGCGCTGGGCTCGGAGATGGACGCTGCCCCTCTGGCCCGCGCCCTGATGGTTCACGGGCTGGAACTGGCCCTGCCGGTGGTGGTGCGTCGCGACGCCCCGCTGGTCTTTCGCCGCTGGCGCCCCGGCGATCCTCTGGAGCTGGATCAGGCCGGATGCCCGGCGCCGCTGGACCTGGCCGGCGAGATCATCCCCGACCTGATCATGGTGCCGCTGCTCGCGTTCGACGCCGCAGGCGGACGGCTCGGCCAGGGCGGTGGCTATTACGACCGGACGCTAGGGGCCCTGCGTGCAGAAGACCGCATGCCCCGCATCGCCGCCGTCGGCCTGGCCTATGCGGCCCAGGAAATGGACAACCTGCCCATGGACGCCCACGACCAGCCTCTGGATGGAGTCCTGACCGAAGCGGGCTATAGGACCGCGCAAAAGGGTATCTGAATGAGACTGGCTTTCTTCGGCGATGTTGTGGGCAAGTCCGGGCGTGACGGGCTGTCCGATCACCTGCCGGGCCTTCGCCGCGACCTGAAGCTGGATTTCGTGGTGGTCAACGCAGAGAACGCGGCGGGCGGCTTCGGCATCACCGAGAACACGGCGCGTGACATCTTCAACGCCGGCGCCGACGTCCTGACCCTGGGCAATCACTCCTGGGACCAGCGCGAGGCCCTCACCTATATCGTGCGCGAGCCGCGCCTGATCCGACCGGCTAACTACCCGCGCCTGATGGACGCGCCGGGCCGTGGCGCCGACGTGTTCACGACATCGGACGGCCGTCGAGTGTTGGTCATGAATGTGCTGGGCCGGATTCACATGGACCCCATGGACGACCCGTTCAGCGCGGTGGAGCGTGAGCTCAACGCCGCGCCGCTGGGCGTGGTCGCCGACGCCGTGATCGTGGACATGCACTGCGAGGCCACCAGCGAGAAGATGGCCATGGGCCATTTCTGCGACGGCCGCGCCTCTCTGGTGGTGGGCACCCACACCCACGTCCCCACCGCAGACTGCCAGATCCTGCCGGGCGGCACCGCCTACCAGACCGACGCCGGCGGCTGCTGCGACTACGACTCGGTCATCGGCAACGACAAGGAAGAGCCCTTGCGCCGCTTCACCACCCGCCTGTCCGGCGGTCGCTACGTGCCGGCAAGCGGCCCGGCAACCGTCTGCGGGGTCTATGTGGAGACGGACGACCGCACGGGCCTCGCCACGCGCGTCGAGCCGATCCGGGTCGGCGGCCGATTGAGTCAGGCGATTCCGGCCGTTTGATTTTCATGTCATCCATTCGTCCTGACGCCAGTTGACGCAGGAGCTGTCCATGATCGGCCCAACTTCGGAATTCTCAAGCAGACTTACGTTGTCCCGTCTTGTTCTGGATATGGACCCGGTGGTTCAGCTTAATTTGCTCATCTTGGTCGCGTTTGCCTGTCTTTTAATCGTGCTGGCGGCATCAGAAATTCTGACTGAAGGAAGGGTCAAATCCGGCACGCTAGTAACGACGACAACGCTGGCCCTACTAGCTCCCCTCATGGGCGTCTACGCTGCTGCCTACAACCTGATGAACACCTTCATCGGCGGAGCCAACACTGGCTCCGTCAATCTGGCCATTTCTTATGTCTCGTTTGCCGAAAGTGCGTTTTGCATTGGGTTCGGAGCTTTGATTGGGATGTTCGCGCTAGTTGCCAGAATGGCGTTCAAGCTGCGGGAGGCAAGGGACGAGCAGGAGTACGGCGATAGGCCCGAAACCCCTCGCAAGAACCCCTGACAAATCCCATCGAAGGCTCGGACCGGTCCGGCCTCCACGGATCGTCAGTCGTCCAGCCACCCCATGAGCGCCAAGGCGCCGACACCGGTCAGCACGCCCAACGCGAAGGCGGTGACCACTGCGCCGGTGGCGACGGCAGTCGAGACGGTGACGGGCCGGGCCTCGTACCATTCCACGATGTCGGCTTCGTCGTCTTCGTCGATCAGAACGTCTTCGGCGGCCATGTCATCCCTCCAGCTGGCTGATCCAGGTCTAATCCCCGGCCGGCGCACCGGTTCCTTGTTAGGCTGAACGGGTTGCGCTAGATGGCGCCCTTCCCTTTCCGACCCAGATTCCGGGGTTCCGCATGGCCGGCCATTCCAAGTTCAAGAACATCATGCACCGCAAGGGGCGCGCCGACGCGGTGCGCTCCAAGCTGTTCTCGCGCCTGTCGCGGGAAATCACCGTGGCGGCCAAGTCCGGCCTGCCCGACCCGGCGCTGAACCCGCGCCTGCGCCTGGCGGTCAACAACGCCAAGGCCGAAAGTTTGCCCAAGGACGTGATCCAGCGCGCCATCAGCAAGGCGGCCGGCGGCGACGTCGATACCATGGAGGAGATCCGCTACGAGGGCCGCGGCCCCGGCGGGGTGGGCATCATCGTCGAGGCCCTGACCGACAACCGCAACCGCGCGGGGTCGAACATCCGCGCCGCCTTCACCAAGAACGGCGGCGCCCTGGGCGAAATGAACTCCGTCGCCTTCATGTGGGACCGGGTCGGCGAGATCCGCTATCCGGCCGAGGCGGGCACCGAGGACGCCGTCATGGAAGCCGCCATCGAGGCGGGCGCCCAGGATGTGCACAGCGATCTGGTCAAGCCCGACATCTACGAGGATGCGCCCGGCCACACCATCTGGACCGCTTTCGAGGATCTGAACGAGGTGGCCGAGGCCATGTCCAAGGTTCTGGGCGATCCCAAGTCCACCGCCCTGGTCTGGAAGCCCCAGTCCGAGGTTCCGGTCACCGGCGAAGCGGTCGGCACCCTGTTCAAGCTGCTGGACGCCCTGGACGCCGAGGACGACGTGGCCAACGTCTATTCCAACGAGGACATTTCGGACGAGGACGCCGCGAAATACGGGGGCTGATCTTCCTGTAACGCGGCGTGACTTTGCCGCCGCCGGACGCTAGACAGCGGCAAAACAACATATTCAGGGGTATTTCGGCATGGATCTCGCGGCTCTGAACGCGGTGGCGACGGCCATGGTGCAGCCCGGCAAGGGCATCCTGGCGGCGGACGAATCCACGGGCACCATCAAGAAGCGCTTTGACGCCATCGGGGTGGAGAATACCGAGGACAACCGCCGCGACTATCGCGAGCTGATGTTCCGCGCGGACGCCATGAAGGACCACATCTCGGGCGTCATCCTGTTCGAGGAGACCCTGTTCCAGGACGCCGCCGACGGCACCCCGCTGGTGGACCTGATCAACGCCTCCGGCGCCATCCCCGGCATCAAGGTGGACAAGGGCGCGACCAAGATGGCCGGCTTCCCCGGCGAGACGGTCACCAAGGGCTTGGATGGTCTGTCCAAGCGCCTGCGCTCCTACCGCGAGCGCGGCGCGCGCTTCGCCAAGTGGCGCGGCGTCATCGAGATCGCCGACGGCGTGCCCACCTGGACCTGCATCAAGTCCAACGCCCACGCCCTGGCCCGCTACGCCCGCATCTGCCAGCAGGAGCAGATCGTGCCGATCGTGGAGCCGGAGGTGCTGATGGACGGCCCCCACGACATCAACCGCTGTGACGAGGTCACGCGCCAGGTGCTGCAGACGGTGTTCAGCGAGCTGTTCGAGCAGCGCGTGGCGCTGGAGGGCATCGTGCTGAAGCCCAATATGGTCATCTCGGGCAAGGGCAGCGTGCGTCAGGCGACGGTGGACGAGGTGGCCGAGCGCACCATCGCCGCGCTCAAGGCCACCGTGCCGTCATCGGTCCCGGGCATCGCCTATCTGTCCGGCGGTCAGACCGACGAACAGGCCACCGCTCATCTGGACGCCATGAACCGCATCGGCGGTTTCCCCTGGAAGATGACCTTCTCTTACGGCCGCGCGCTTCAGGCCGCGCCGCAGCGCGCCTGGGGCGGCGACAACGCCAACGCCGCCAAGGCCCAGGCCGCCTTCGCCCACCGTGCGAAAATGAACAGCCTGGCCAGCCTCGGCCAGTACGACGCTTCGATGGAGACCGAAGCCTAGAGCGAGCCTACGCCGCCGCCTCGGCCGGAACGCCGGCGGCCCAGGGCGGCAGGGGCAGACCCTTCGACTTGAGGAAGTCGGTGTTGAACAGCTTGGACGCATAGCGCGTGCCGGGATCGCACAGGGGCGTGACAATAGTCTTTCCGGGGCCGATCTCGCGCGCCAGCCGCAGGGCGCCGGCGATGTTGACTCCGCTGGAGCCGCCCAGCGACAGGCCCTCTTCGAGGATCAGGTCGAAAACGATGGGCAGGAATTCCTCGTCGGGAATCTGATAGCTGTGGTCGGGCGTGAAGCCTTCCAGATTGCCGGTGATGCGCGCCACGCCGATGCCCTCGGTGATGGACGAGCCCGCCCCCTGCATGACGCCGGTGGTGAACCAGCTGTAGAGCGCCGCGCCCATGGGGTCAGCCAGGGCGATGCGGATGTCGGGGTTGCGCTCCTTGAGGAAGGCCGAGACGCCGGTGATAGTGCCGCCCGAGCCCACCGCGCTGACAAAGGCGTCGACCTTGCCCTCGGTCTGCTCCCAGATTTCCGGGGCGGTGCCGGTGTAGTGGGCGTTGCGGTTTGCGGTGTTGTCGAACTGGTTGGACCAGAAGGCGCCGTTGGGCTCGGTCTCGTTCAGCTCCTTCGCCAGCCGCCCGGAATAATGGACGAAGTGGTTGGGGCTGGAGAAGGGCGCGGCGTCCACCTCCACCAGCCGGGCGCCGAGGGCGCGGATGGCGGCCTTCTTCTCCTCGGTCTGGGTGCGGGGGATGACGATGACCACGGGGTGGCCCAGCGCCGCGCCCACCAGCGCCAGGCCGATGCCGGTGTTGCCCGCCGTGCCCTCGACGATCACCCCGCCGGGAAGCAGTTCGCCCGAGGCGCGGGCGGCGGTGACGATGCCCAGCGCGGCGCGGTCCTTGATGGACTGGCCCGGGTTCAGGAACTCGGCCTTGCCAAGGATGGTGCAGCCCGTGAGTTCGGACGCCTTCTTCAGCTTGATCAGGGGCGTGTTGCCGATCAGGTCGGCGACGGACTGGGTGACGGGCATGGTTGTCATCCGGGCAGGTGGGAGACGAGACATATAGGACGCCGCAGGCGGCGGCGCGACCGGGATCAGGCGGCGCGGGCGCTCAAGTGAATGCCGCACTCCACCTTGTCGGCGCCGGACCAGCGGCCCGCGCGGGCATCCTCGCCCGACCGCACCGCGCGGGTGCAGGGCCAGCAACCGATCGAAGCGTAGCCCTGATCAGCCAGCGGATGAGCCGGCAGGTCGTGGTCGTCGAAGCGCGCCTCGACCTCGTCCGCGTCCAGATTGGCCAGCGGATTGACCCGCACCTGACCATCCAGAACCTCGAACACGGCCAGCCGTTCGCGGGTCGTCGCCTGATAGCGCTTGCGGCCGGTGATAAGGGCGTCATAGGCCGCCGCCGCGCGGCCCAGGGGACGGACCTTGCGCAGGTCGCAGCAGGCGTCCGGGTCGGAGCGCCACATATCGTTTTTCGGGTCCTCGCCCGCGCGCTCGGCGGCGTCGGGCAGAACAATCTTCACATTGGTCAGGCCCAGACGGGCCGTCAGCTTATCGCGATAGGACAGGGTCTGCAGGAAATGCTGGCCGGTATCGAGGAACAGGACGGGCGTGGCGGGATCGACCTGCGCCAGCAGATGCAAGCTGACCGCCGCCTCGGCGCCGAAGGACGACAGCTGGGCGATGCGGCCGGGGAACTCCCGGTGCGCCGCCGCCAGCACTGTTTCGGGATCGGCGTCGCGATAGCGGGCGTCCAGCCGGGCGGCCTTCTGCTCCAGCGTCTCCACGGCCGCACGGCGGTGCCAGACCGGAACGGCGACGTCAGACGCAGGCTGATAGACCGTGTCGATCACCGCCAACATGGCGCGCCATTCCGCTGGGTCGGCGCCCGCGTTCAGCCGCACGGCGTCGAAGCCGGAGCGTTTCAGATGGCGGGCCTGATCGGGCAGCAGGTCGCCCGCAGCGATCAGCTCGCCGCCATAGCCCCGCTCGCGCAGGATCGACGCCAGCGAGAAGCCGCGCCCGTCGCGAAAGGCGCCGAAGCGGATGGTCAGGCGGTTGGCGCCGACAGCCGCCGCCTCGACCTCGGCCAGCGGCGTGTCGCCCGGGATGGCGCCGTCCGGCTCGTCGGTTTCGGGCAGGGGATCAAGCAGCCTCATAGATGGCCTCGCGGAAGGGTTCGGCGCCGGTGCGGCGCACGGTGTCGATGAAGCGTTCGCCCTCGTGGCGGATGGCCAGGTAGCGGTTCAGGGCCCGCTCGATGGCGGGAGCCACGTCCTCGGCGGGCAGGCTCTTGCCCACGATCTCGCCCAGGGCCGCCTGCTCGTCGGGCGAGCCGCCGACGGTGATCTGGTAGAATTCCTCGCCCTTCCGGTCGACGCCCAGCACCCCGATGTGGCCCACGTGGTGGTGGCCGCAGGCGTTGATGCAGCCGCTCATGTTGACGCGGATCGGGCCCAGCTTCTCCTGAAAGTCCAGATCGGCCAGCCGCTTCGACAGGGCCTGCGCCACCGGGATGGAGCGGGCGTTGGCCAGGCTGCAGTAGTCCAGCCCCGGGCAGGCGATGACGTCAGTGACCAGATCGGCGTTGGCCGTGGCCAGACCGTGGGCATGCAGGGTGCGCCAGACCTCGGGCAGGTCGTCCAGCTTCACATGGGGCAGCACCAGGTTCTGCTCATAGGCCGCGCGCACCTCGTCGAAGGAGAAGCGCCGGGCCAGCTTGGCCACCACGTCCATCTGGTCCGCCGTCATGTCGCCGGGCACGCCGCCCACGGGCTTCAGCGAGATGATCGCGCTGGCGTAGCCGGGCGCGCGGTGGCGACGGACGTTGTTGCGGCTCCAGCGGGCGAAGTCAGGATCCGCCAGCAGGGCCCGGTCGAACGGGCCGGAGTGCTTCGGCAGGGTCTCGAACGGCGGCGGCGCGAAATAGGCCTGGATGCGGGCCAGCTCGTCGTCCGGAATGCGCAGATCCTCGTGGCGCAGGGTCTCGAACTGGCGCTCCACCTCCTCGCGGAAGGCGTCGATGCCCAGGGCGGCCACCAGAATCTTGATACGCGCCTTGTGGATGTTGTCGCGCCGGCCCAGCAGATTGTAGGCGCGCAGGATGGCGGTCAGATAGGCCAGCAGTTCGCGGCCCGGCACGGCGGGGGCGATCTCCTGGGCGATGTGGGGCAGTCGCCCCTGCCCGCCGCCGACGAAGACGCGGAAGGCCGTCTCGCCGTTCTCGCCCCGCACGATCTGCAGCCCCACGTCGTGGGTGCGGATGGCGGCGCGGTCAGTCTCGGAGGCGATGACGGCGATCTTGAACTTGCGCGGCAGGAACGAGAATTCCGGGTGGATCGTCGACCATTGCCGGATGATCTCGCACCACGGGCGCGGGTCCTCGATCTCCTCGTCCGTGGCCCCGGCGAAGACGTCGGTGGTGACGTTGCGGATGCAGTTCCCGGAGGTCTGGATGGCGTGCATCTCGACCTCGGCCAGCTCGGTCAGGATGGCGGGCAGGTCCGACAGGGCGGGCCAGTTGTACTGGATGTTGGTGCGGGTGGTGAAATGGCCGTAGCCCTTGTCATAGACCCGCGCGATGTGGCCCAGCTTCTTCAGCTGGGCGCTGTTCATCGTCCCGTAGGGCACCGCCACCCGCAGCATGTAGGCGTGCAACTGCAGATAGACCCCGTTCATCAGCCGCAGGGGCTTGAACTGGTCCTCGGTCAGGCGGCCGTCGACGCGGCGGCGGACCTGATCGGTGAACTCGGCGATCCGTTCGCTGACCAGGGCATGGTCGAACTCGTCATAGCGGTACATCAGGCGGCCCCTTCGATGTCGGGACGGCTGTGGCCGACCGTGGGCCCGGTGGAGCGGATGAACTCCTTGAAGCGGTCGCGGCCCGAAGGCTCGCCCGCGTTCACCTCCACCAGATAGGGGTTCACGAACAGGTCGGGCCGGGCGGCGGCGGACGCCAGGGCGCGCTCGGCCTCGGCGTCGTCCAGCCACAGGGCCTCGGCCAGGGCTTCGGTGGCCAGACCCTGCGCGCCCCAGTACAGGACGCGACCGTCGGACAGGCGGTTGGCGGTCAGCACCTTCATGCCGCGGCCTCCTGAAGCTGACGGGCCGGCTCGACGAAGGCTTCGGCGAAGGCCGCCACCTCGCCCACGAACAGCATGGCGGGGCCGGTGACGGCGTGACGGGCCACCAGTCCGCCCAGATCGTCCAGCCGTCCGGTCAGCACCCGCTCCTCGGGCCGGGTGCCGTTCTCGACGATGGCCACGGGGGTGGAGGGCGCGCGGCCCGCGGCGATCAGGCTGGCGCTGACCTGATCCGCCAGGCCGGCGCCCATGTAGATGGCGGCGGTGTGATTGGCCGTAGCCAGCGAGGCCCAGTGGGCCGCCTCCCCGCCCGGTTTCGGCTGGGCGGTGACGAAGCTGACTGCCTGGGCGTGGTCCCGGTGGGTCAGGGGAATGCCCGCAGACGCGGCGCAGGCCAAAGCGGCGGTGATGCCGGGGATCACATGGACCTGAACCCCCGCCGCCTGCATGGCCGCCAGCTCCTCGCCGCCGCGTCCGAACACGAACGGGTCGCCGCCCTTCAGACGGACCACCCGGTGGCCGGACTTCGCCTCGGCGATCATCAGGGCCTCGATGTCGCGCTGGGGCACCGAATGGTCGCCCTTGGCCTTGCCCACATAGATGCGCTTGGCGTCGCGGCGGGCGCGTTCCAGCACCGCATCCGAGACCAGCCGGTCGTGGATGATGACGTCGGCGTCCTGCAGCACGCGCAGCGCCTTGAGCGTCAGCAGTTCGGGATCGCCCGGCCCGGCGCCGACGATGTGCACCACCCCGTGCTCGGGCGCCGCCACGTTCAGCAGGCGCAGCATCTCGCGGCGCGCCTCGGCCTCGCGGCCGTGGGCAACCAGATCGGCGGCGGGGCCCCGGAACGCTCGCTCCCAGAAGCGGCGGCGCGCCATGAAGTCGGGCACCGAGGCCTTGACCGTCTCGCGCAGTTCGCCGGCCAGCCGGGCCAGCGGGCCCAGCGCGGCGGGCAGCACCGCCTCGATGCGCGAGCGCAGGTCACGCGCCAGAATGGGGCCCAGCCCGCCGGTGGCCACGCCCACCACCACCTGGTCCCGATCGATCAGGGCCGGGGTCTGGAAATCGCTCAGGTGCGGGCGGTCCACCACATTGACCTGGGCCCCCGTGGTGCGGGCCATAGCGGCCAGACGGGCGGCGTCGCCCGCGTTCTCCACCGCGATGAACACCAGCCGGGCGCCGGCCAGATGCTCCGCGGTGGGCTCGGTGAAGACCGGCTCGGGCGCGCCATTGGGCCACTCACGGCGGTCGGCCACCTCGCCGACGGCGAACCACGACAGGGCGGCGGGCGAGGTGGTGAACAGACGCAGCTTGGCCAGCGCCGCTTCGCCGCCGCCGATCACGGCGACGCGGACGTCGGTCAGGGGAATGGAGGCCAGGAAGACGCGCATGGATCGGAACTCTTGAAACGAGCCGCGATCCAACACCCGGCGCCGGGCGCCTCACAAACCATTATGCCTTGCGCTCTGTGTTAGGAAATCTAATGACGGGGCATGGCCAGACCCTTGTTGCCCCTGAACGCCCTGCGCGCCTTCGAAGCGTCCGCCCGGCATCTGAACTTCAGCCGCGCCGCCGACGAGCTGTCGGTGACGCCCGGCGCCGTCAGCCAGCAGATCCGCCTGCTGGAGGACATCGTCGGCGCGCCTCTGTTCCGGCGCGAGCCCAAGGGCCTGGCCCTGACTGATCTGGGCCGCGCCTCGATCCCGCTGCTGCGTGAGGGCATGGAGCGCCTGATGGACGCCTCGGCCCTGCTGCGCGAGCCGCCCCGCAAGAAGCAGATCAGCGTCAGCGTGGCGCCCTCCTTCGCCGCCAAATGGCTGATGCCGCGCATGGACCGCTTTCACGCCGAGCACCCGGAGGTGGAGGTGTGGATCTCGGCCGATATGGAGCCGGCGGACCTGTCGGACGGCACCGTGGACGTGGCGGTGCGCTACGGCCCCGGCGGCTACGCCAACGCCCATGTGGACCTGCTGATGACAGAACAGGTGCTGCCGGTCTGCGCCCCCGGCCTGATGAACGGCGACAAGCCCATCCGAAAACCCGCCGACCTGATCCACCATGGCCTGCTGCACGACGTGTCCTCCGACGCCGATCCGGGGCGGCCGGACTGGGCCATGTGGCTGAAGGCGCGCAAGGTGCGCCATCCCGATCCGCGGCGGGGATCACGCTTCTCCCAGTCCAGCCTGCTGATCGAGGCGGCGGTGGCGGGGCGCGGCGTGGCCCTGGCCAAGCGCACCCTGGCCCAGGCGGACCTGAGCGCGGGACGGCTGATGGCGCCCTTCCCCGACGGCAGTCAGACCGTGGGCTTCGCCTATCACATCGTCACCCCGCGCGACCGACCGGCCTCGCCCAGCGCCAGCGCCTTCGCCGACTGGCTGAAGCGCGAGGCGGTGGATCACGAGAACAACATGGATCAGCTTTAGGCCACGTCCCCGGCCCTCAGCCGCCCCAGCGCCCAGCCGGCGGCGTCGCGCACCACCGGGTCCGGATCCTCCAGCAGGCGTTCTGCCGACGGGATCAGGGCGGGATCGCCGCTGTTGCCGATGGCGTAGAGCACATTGCGCACGAAGCGGTCCCGGCCGATGCGCTTGACCGGGCTTTTGGCGAACAGGGTGCGGAAGGACGCGTCATCCAGGGCCGCCAGATCAACCAGACGGGGTGCGCTCAGACTGTCCCGGGCATGCAGCCGCGCCTCGTGCGCCCCCTGGGCGAACTTGTTCCACGGACAAACCGCCAGACAATCGTCGCAGCCGTAGATGCGGCTGCCTGCCGCCGCGCGGAATTCCTCCGGCCACGGCCCGGCGAACTCGATGGTCAGATAGGACAGGCAGCGGCGCGCATCCAGCTGGAACGGGGCGGGAAAGGCGTTGGTGGGACAGGCGTCCAGACAGGCCCGGCAAGAGCCGCAATGCTCGTCCTCCGACGGGTCGGGCTCATAGTCCGCGGCCGACAGAATGACCCCCAGGAACAGCCAGTTGCCGTGGGTGCGGCTGAGCAGATTGGTGTGCTTGCCCTGCCACCCCAGACCCGCGCGCTGGGCCAGCGGCTTCTCCATCAGGGGGGCGGTGTCCACGAACACCTTCACCTCAGCGCCCGACCGCACGGCCACGATGCCGGCCAGCTGCTTCAGCCGACCCTTGATCAGCTCGTGATAGTCGTCGCCCCGGGCATAGACCGAGATATAGCCCGCCGAGCGGTCCTCCATCTCCGGCAGGGGATCATGCCCGGGGCCGTAGTTGAGGCCCAGGACGATGGCGGTGCGGGCATCCGCCCACATGGCGGTGGGATGGGCGCGGCGCGCCAGGGTCGTCTCCATCCAGCCCATTTCGCCGTGGCGGCCCTGCTCGACGAAATGGGCCAGCCGCTCGCCCGCGCTCCAGGGCGCGGACGCTGATGCGAAGCGGCAGACGTCGAAGCCCAGGTCTTTTGCCCGGCGCCGGATCTCGTCTCGGGGGTCCCTGGCCATGGGGCGCGATAGCGCGCGCGGCGGCGGAAAGCTAGAAATCCAGATCCGCGTAGTGCACCGGCGGGGCCACGCCGGGGAAGCGGTCGCCCAGCAGCGGCCGGAACGACGGCCGCGACTTGATCGGCACATACCAGGCCTTGAGCGCCGGGAACGACGCCCATGGCATCTCGCTGAAATAGTCCATGACCGAGAAGTGCGCGGCGGCGATCAGGTCGGACTGAGTCATGCGGCGCCCGGCCAACCAGTCACGGCCTTGCAGCAATTCTTCCAGTTCGCCCAGATGATGACGCAGGGCCTCGCGCCCCTGACGCAGGCTGCGCGCGTCGGGCGGGCCCAGTTTCAGGATCGCCTTCTCCAACCGCTCGTGCAGCAGCACGGCGTTGACCTCGTCATTGAAGCGGCGCTCGAACCAGGCGGTCAGGCGACGGGTCTCGGCCCGTTCCACCGGGTCGACAGGCATCAGCAGCGGGCCCCGCGCGCTGTCCTCGATCCAGCCCAGGATCGCGCCCAGTTCGCACAGGGTCAGGGTGCGGCCGTCGAGCAGGGTGCGCACCACCGGCGGCATGCCGGTGGGATTGACCTGGTTCAGGATGCAGTCCGACTCCCACGGCTTGACCGGGCTTTCGCTGAACTCGACCCGCGCCTCGCCCAGCGCCAGGCGCGCGGCGCGCGAGGCCGGATCGAACGGGTAATGCAACAGGGCGGCGACTGGCGAAGACATGGTCGAACCCATGCGCCCGTCGTCCTTAATCCCGCGTTTACTCCGTCACCGGGACGCCGGTGGAGGGCTCCGCATCGCCCTTGACCCCGCCATGGCCGCGGGTGCGGCCGCGCGGGTCTGGATGGATCAGGATGTCGGCGCCAGGGAAGACCTTCAGAATGCGGGCCTCGGCCTCCACCACAACGCCGTGGGCTGCCTCCAGCGTCTGGTCGGGCTCAAGGTCCACATGCATCTGGATCATCAGCACCGGTCCGGCCAGGCGAGTGCGCAACTGATGCACCCCGCCGATGCGAGGATCAGCCAGCACGGCGGCGACGATGCGCGCGCGGGTCTCGTCGTCCACGCCCTTGTCCATCAGATGGTCCGCCGACCCCTTCAACATCCCCAGTGCGCCCCAGAACAGCCAGACGGCGACCACGAGGCCTGCCGCCGCGTCCAGTCCGGCTGCGCCCAAGAAAGCGCCGGACGCCACACCGATCAGCACCACAACGTTGGCCCCCAGGTCGGCGGCGTAGTGGGCCCGGTCACCCCGCACCGCCAGCGAACCCGTGGCGCGGATAGTCCGACTCTGCAGCCACACCAGACCCAGGGTCACGGCGATGGAGACGATCATCACCCCCACAGCCCAGCCGCCCGCCGTGATCGGGCGCGGGTCAACCATGCGCTGGATGGATTCCCAGGCGATGAAGACCGCCGAGGCGAACACCAGGCCCGCCTGCACCAGGAAGGCGAGCGCCTCGGCCTTGCCGTGGCCATATCGGTGCTCGTGATCGGGCGGGATGGCGGCCCAGCGCACGGCGAAAAACACCGAGAGCGACGCGATCAGGTCCAGCGCCGAGTCCGCCAGCGACGCCAGGATCGACACCGAGCCCGAGGCGCCCAGGGCGAAGGCCTTGATGGCGATCAGGAACACCGCCACCCCGACCGACAGGGTCGTGATACGGCGGTTGGCGGCGTGGCCGTCTTCAGGCGTCGAAGTTGCGATCATCGGACGTCTTGTGGCGCAACAGCGGGGGTGCGCGCAACCGAACGCCGAATGAGGTGAAAAATTCCAACGCCGGTCATGAAATCGCCTGCTGCAGGGAACAGTTTATCAATGTTGATCGACCTAGGTAGGTCAACCGCACGAAGGTCGCAGGACAAGGGAGCCGTCATGGAGACCGCCCAGCGAAACTGGATCGGCCGTAATGAGGCCCTGGACCGCCTGGGGGTGAAGACCCAGACGCTCTACGCCTATGTCAGTCGGGGACGGATCACCGCTCGCCCAGATCCTGAAAATCCCAGACGCAGCCTTTACGCCGCCGACGACGTGGCGCGGCTGTGCGACGGCTCGCCCGCGCCCGCCGCCCCGGCTGTGATCGGCGGCTCGCCGGTGCGCGGCGAGGCGACGGTGCAGTCCTCGGTGACCGCCATCATGGGGGGGCGCCTGTTCTACCGGGGCCGCGATGCGATCCAGTTGGCCGAGCACGCCACGCTGGAGGACGCGGCCCGGGTGCTGTGGAACGCCCGCGACGGCAATCCCTTCGCCACGCTGAAGCCCCGTATCGACGTGGCCTACGCCGGGCCGTCCCGCTCCCGCCTGCTGCAGTTCATCGCCCGGCGCGTGGACGAGGACCCGCCCGCCGCCGGCCGGGCCCAGCGTGACCTGACCATCGAATGCGCCGGAGTGCTGAGCGAGATGGTCGACGCCATCGTCGGCATGGGCCCGCGCCTGCATCTGCATCAGCGTCTGGCCCGCGCCTGGAAGATCCCCGAGCTGGATTCCGGCATCCTGCGCCGCGCCCTGGTCCTGTCCGCGGATCACGAGCTGAACGGCGCCGTGCTGGCCACACGGGCCGTGGCGGGCACGGGCGCCAGCCCGGCCGCCGCCGCCATGGCGGGCCTGGCCGCCCTGACCGGCCCGGACGTCAGCCGCCAGCTGTCCGCCGCCAGCGCCCTGGTGCTGGACGCCCGGCGCGACCCGGAGGACACCATGCGCCGCCGTATGGATCAGGACGGCCGCCTGCCCGGCTTCGGGCACGAGCTTTACCCCGACGGCGACCCCCGCGCCGCCGCCCTGCTGGCCGCCGCCGACCTGCCCCGCGATCTGGCGGGTCTGGTGGAGGCGGGCGAGCGGGCCACCGGCCTCAAGCCGTCCTTCGACCTGGCCCTGGCCCTGATCGTGCGGCGCTTCAACCTGCCCCGCGACGGCGCCTTCGACCTGTTCGCCATCGGGCGATCGGCAGGGCTCCTGGCCCATGCGCTGGATCAATTGCTGGAGGGGGCGCCCATCCGCGCACGCCTGCGCTATGTGGGCGTCGAGCCGGGCGCGCACTGACGGGCGCCGGGACCATCTGACTATTGAACGGGGGTTCGCCGCATGGGCGACTGGTTGATTGCTCTGCTTCTCGGCATCGTCGAGGGGCTGACCGAATTCATTCCTGTCTCGTCCACCGGCCACCTGCTGTTGCTGGGCCACTTCCTGGGCTTCGAAAGCACCGGCAAGACCTTCGAGGTGGTGATCCAGCTGGGCGCTTTGCTGGCAATCGTCACTGTCTATCTGCGCCGCCTGTTCGAGCTGGCGACCCGGTGGCCCCATGATCGCCAGGCGCGGCACTTCCTGATCGGCCTGCTGGTCGCCTTTCTGCCGGCCATGGTGATCGGCGTGTTCATGTACGACACCATCAAGAATGTGTTCTTCGAGACGCCGGTGATCATCTGCGTCTCGCTGATCCTGGGCGGCTTCGTCCTGCTGTGGCTCGACAGGCGACCAATGACGCCGGTGCATCTGGACGCCGCGAAATACCCCATGCGCATGTATCTGATCATCGGCGTGGCCCAGTGTCTGGCCATGGTCCCCGGCGTATCGCGCTCGGGCGCCACCATCGCCGGCGCCTTGCTGCTGGGCGCCGACAAGCGGTCGGCGGCGGAGTTCTCGTTCTTCCTGGCCTTGCCCACCATGGGCGCTGCCGTTGCGTATGACCTGTTCCAGAACCGCGCCGTGCTGGACTTCTCGGACTTCGGCCTGATCGCCGTCGGCTTCATCGCCGCCACCATCACCGCCTTCCTGACGGTCAAGGCGGTGCTGGCCTTTGTGACCCGGCATGGCTTCGCGGTCTTCGCCTGGTGGCGAATCGTCGTGGGAACCGTGGGCCTGGCAGGCCTGTGGCTGACTGGCGCGCTTTAGGCCGCGGCCGGTTCGGCGAACTGGCCGCCCCGGCGATATAGCCACAGGTAGGACGGGGCGATGACCTCCATCCCCGTCGGCATGATGCCAAGGGCGGCAAAGCCCTCGGCGCCGTCCGGAACCACGTTGTCGGACTGCAGCATCAGCACCTGGTCGCGCGTCAGGGGCGGAGCGATCCCGAACAGCTCGCTCACTTGCATCACCGAGCCCATGGCTCGCGCCAGCGGGAACGGCAGGGGCAGCAGAACTTTTTCCCGGTGCGTTTCACGCAGGATCAACTCCAGGATCTCCCGGAAGCTGTAGATCGACGGCCCGCCCAGCACGAAGGTGCGCCCGACGAATTCGGGACGCGTCGCAGCCGCAGCAATGGCGTCGGCCACATCGCCGACATGGACCGGCTGGAACCGCGTGTTTCCGCCGCCGATCAGAGGCAAGGCCGGGGACATGGACGCCATGGCGGCGAACCGGTTCAGGAAATCGTCCTCGGCGCCGAACACCACCGACGGGCGCAGGATCACGGCGCCGGGAACATGCTGACGCATGATCGCCTCCGCCTCGGCCTTGGAGCGGGCGTAGGCGGATGGCGAGTCGGCGTCCGCGCCGTTGGCAGAGACCTGCACCAGCCGCGTGATGCCGTTGGCGGCGCAGCCCTCGGCGATGTAGCGAGCTGCGTCCACGTGCATGGCCTGGAACCGGCGGGTGTTGAAGGTGCCGACCAGATTGACCACGGCGTCGGCGCCACGCAGCGCCGCCTCCACGTCCGCCTGCCGGGTCACATCGCAGCGCATCAGCTGGATCTGGCCCACGTCGCCCAGCGGGCGCAGATCATGGGCTGTATTCGGCTTCCTGACGGCCACGCGGATGCGCCAGCCCAGCCGCGCCAGTTCGCGCACGGCCTGGCCACCGATGAAGCCCGAGCCGCCGAAGACGGTGACGAGTCTGGACGATGCGGTCATGACAAATGCTCCGGGCCGACGCTCTGTGCCGGAATTGATCGCGTTCGGCGCGCCGGGGATAGACCAAGCCATCGGCCCCCGCAACGCGCGCACGGCCCGTTATGCGCAATATGATCAGAACCGCCATTGACCGCACGTTTTCCCTGCCTTAAGGGTCCGCGCCTTCCGAGGGGAAACCTTCGGGCCCAGGTGGCGGAATTGGTAGACGCGCTGGCTTCAGGTGCCAGTGATCGAAAGGTCGTGGAGGTTCGAGTCCTCTCCTGGGCACCATATTTTTCGGCGGCGCCGTGTCTTGGGACGCGGCGCCGTTCGTCTATGATGATCCGGACAAAGCGCACCGGATTCTGTACGAGGCCCTCATGACCGTTCACCTGCACGAAGGCGACCTGCCCGGCGATCTGGATCTGGGCCCGGTGGTGGCGGTGGATTCCGAGACCATGGGCCTGCGCCACAACCGCGACGATCTGTGCGTGGTCCAGCTGTCGTCCGGCGACGGCGACGCCCATGTGGTCCGACTGAAGCGTCCGGCCTACGACTGCCCCAATCTGAAGCGGGTGCTGGCGGATGGCAATGTCCTCAAGCTGTTCCACTTCGGCCGCTTCGACATCGCCATGTTCGAGAACCATCTGGGGGTCGAGACGCGCCCGGTCTATTGCACCAAGATCGCCTCCAAGCTGGCCCGCACCTATACGGACCGCCACGGCCTGAAGGATGTGGTGCGCGAACTGGCCGGGGTGGAGCTTTCCAAGGCCCAGCAGTCCTCGGACTGGGGCGCCGAAGTGCTGAGCCCCGAGCAGTTGACCTATGCCGCCTCCGACGTGCTGCACCTGCATGTGGTGCGCGACCGGCTGGACACCATGCTGGCGCGCGAGGGCCGCACCGAGCTGGCCCAGGCCTGTTTCGACTTCCTGCCTGTGCGGGCCCGACTTGATCTGCAAGGCTGGGAAGACGCCGACATCTTCGCCCACACCTGATCATGGCCGATCCCACCCCCAGCGATGACCTGAAGGCGGCGGACGAGCGCCGGGTTGTTCTGGCGGGCCGACAATGGCGCGCGCGCTCACGACGGGTCATGCTGCTTCGTCGCGTCCTGCCCCTCATCATCGCCGTGCTGGCGGGCGGCACCGCCCTGTGGGTCGGAACCCGGTCCATCATCGCGGGGGTCGAACGCAGCCGGGTGGAGTCCCGCGAAGTGCGCCTGTCCAACCCCATGTTCCACGGACAGGACGAGCAGGGCCGCTCCTTCGTCATCGGCGCGGCCCAGGCGGTGCGCGATCCGGACACCGGCATGTTCCGGCTGGACGCCCCGGTCATGCGGCTGACGCTGGAGGCCGGCAAGACCAGTGAACTCTCGGCCGGGCATGGCCTCTATGACGAACCGTCCCGCACACTGATCCTGCGCGGACAGGTGATCATCGAGGACGGCGGCGCGGGCTTTCGCTTCGTCACGCCCGAGGCCGTTGTGGACACGCGCACCGGCGTCGTCACCGGCGACAAGGGCATCCAGGGCGTCGGCGCCCTTGGAACAATCGACGCGTCGTCCTATGCCATCTACGAACAGGGCGGTCGGGTCGTGTTCAGCGGCTCGGGCGATGATAAGGTCCGGACCACGATCAACACCGGCGGGGCCGGATAGGGAATCATGATCATGCGGCGCATGACAATCGCACTGACGGCGGCCGTTCTGGCGGTGAGCGGTCTGGCCACCGCCGGCTGGACCCAGATTTCGCGCAGCAGCGACCCGTTCATGATCAATGCGGACGACGTCGAATTCGACGAACAGCGGGGCCTGATCAGCTACATCGGCCGGGCGGAGGCCATGCAGAGCGAGAACCGCCTGCGCGCGGGACGCTTCGACGTCTACTACAGCCGTTCCGGCGAGCAGGGCTCCTCCGCCGTCACCAGCATGGGCGGCCTCAATCGCATCGAGGCCATCGGGGATGTCTACTTCGTCACCCCCGAACAGGTGGTCCGCGGCGATCGCGCTGTCTACACCGCCGCCAGCGACACCCTGGTCGTCTCCGGAGACGTGATCCTGCGCCAGGGCGACAACGTCATGACCGGCTCCAATCTCAGCATCAACATCGGCACCGGCCGCGCACGCATGGAAGGCGCGCCGACCGGAAACGCCGGACGCCGGGTGCAGGGCGTCTTCTATCCTGACCGGGACTGAGCCGGCTTTTGGCGCGCAAGGAACTCTCAGCCCTGAACCGTCCGCCCCGGCCGAGGCGCGCCTCCAGGGCCGCCGCGTCGCTTGATGCCGCGCCTGAGAGGGCGACTGCGGCCTCGCCCGCCGATCGTCGCAAGGGGCTGAGTGTGGAGAACATCGCCCGGTCGTTCGGAAAGCGTCAGGTGGTGCACAACGTCTCGCTGCACGTGAACCGGGGCGAGGTGGCCGGGCTTCTGGGTCCCAACGGGGCCGGCAAGACCACCTGCTTCTACATGATCACCGGCCTGATTCCGGCCGATTCCGGCGCCATCTGGCTGGACGGCGAGGACATCACCCGCCAACCCATGTACCAGCGGGCGCGCATGGGTCTGGGTTATCTGGCTCAGGAAGCCTCCATCTTCCGAGGCATGACGGTCGAGCAGAACGTGCGGGCGGTGGTGGAGCTGAACACCGCTGGCGAAAAGGCGGTTTCCGAAGAGGTCAGCCGCCTGCTGGAAGAACTGCACATCGACCATCTGCGCGAGGCCCCGGCCACGGCCCTGTCGGGCGGTGAACGCCGCCGGGTCGAGATCGCCCGCGCCCTGGCCGGAAAGCCGTCGTTCATGCTGCTGGACGAGCCTTTCGCCGGAATCGACCCGCTGGCCATCGCCGACATCCGCCAGGTGATCCGCTATCTGGCCGATCGCGGCATCGGCGTGCTGATCACCGACCACAACGTGCGTGAGACCCTGGACATCATCGACCGGGCCTCCATCATCCACGGCGGCGAGGTGCTGTTCGAGGGAACGCCCGGCCAGATCATCAGCGATCCCGACGTCCGCCGCGTCTATCTCGGCGACCTGTACGGCTGATCTCGAGAGGTCCAGGGCACGCCCGCGCTGGCCTTTTGGCCGCGCCTCCTATATGAGGCCCCCGCCTCCCCGATCCGCAAATCCAGCGGCCCGAACGGACCGAGCCGGTCCGCGCGCCCGCCTTACACGTCTGAATCATCGCCATGAACCTTCGTAACGTCGCCATTATCGCCCACGTCGACCACGGCAAGACCACCCTTGTGGACCAGCTGCTGGCCCAGTCCGGCGTCTTCCGAGCCAATGAGGCGACGACCGAACGCGCCATGGACTCCAACGACCAGGAGCGTGAGCGCGGCATCACCATCCTGGCCAAGGCCACCTCGGTGTTGTGGAACGGCAAGGCGGGCGAGACCCGCATCAACATCATCGACACCCCCGGCCACGCCGACTTCGGCGGCGAGGTGGAGCGGATCCTCGGCATGGTGGACGGCTGCGTCCTGCTGGTGGACGCCGAGGAAGGGGTCATGCCCCAGACCAAATTTGTGCTGACCAAGGCCCTGAAGATGGGCCTCAAGCCGATCCTCTGCATCAACAAGGTCGACCGCCCCCACGCCGACCCGGACCGGGTTCACCTTGAGACCATCGACCTGTTCTCGGCCATCGGCGCCAGCGAGGAGCAGCTGGACTTCCCCCACATCTACGCCTCGGGCCGCGACGGCTGGGCGACGCTGGACCTGAACCAGAAGTCGGACACCCTGGCTCCGCTGTTCGACCTGATCGTCGAGCACGTGCCGCCGGCGCCGGTGGCCCTGAACGTCGACAAGCCCTTCCAGATGCTGAACGTCCTGATCGAGTCCGATCCGTTCCTGGGCCGCCTGCTGACCGGCCGTATCGAGAGCGGCAAGGCCGTGGCCGGCATGGCCATCAAGGCCCTGGACCGCGACGGCAAGCAGATCGAACAGGGCCGCATCACCAAGGTGCTGGCCTTCCGCGGCCTGAAGCGCCAACCGGTGGAAGAGGGCGCCCAGGCCGGCGACATCGTCGCCATCGCGGGCATGTCCAAGGCCACCGTGGCCGACACCCTGTGCGCGCTGGAAGTCACCGAGGCCCTGCCCGCCCAGCCCATCGATCCGCCGACCATCTCCATGACCGTGGCGGTCAACGACAGTCCTCTGGCCGGCCGCGAGGGCGACAAGGTGCAGAGCCGGGTCATCCGCGACCGCCTGCTCAAGGAAGCCGAGTCCAACGTGGCCATCCGCGTCACCGAGACCCCGGGCGCCGACGCCTATGAGGTCGCCGGACGCGGCGAACTGCAGCTGGGCGTTCTGGTCGAGAACATGCGCCGTGAAGGCTTCGAGCTGTCCATCTCCCGCCCCCGCGTGGTCTATCAGACCGGCGAGAACGGCGAGCGGCTGGAGCCTATCGAGGACGTGGTCATCGACGTGGATGACGAATACTCCGGCGTGGTCATCGAAAAGCTGTCGGCACGCAAGGCCGAGCTGAAGGACATGGGCCCGTCCGGCGCCGGCAAGACCCGCGTCCAGCTGATGTGCCCCTCGCGATCGCTGATCGGCTATCAGGGCGAGTTCCTGACCGACACCCGCGGCTCCGGCGTCCTGAACCGCGTGTTCAGCCACTACGAACCCTACAAGGGCGCCATCGAGGGCCGTCTGAAGGGCGTGCTGGTCTCCAACTCCGACGGCGAGACGGCGGCCTTCGCCCTGTGGAACCTGGAAGATCGCGGTGTCATGTTCGTGGGCGCCGGTGAGAAGACCTATCAGGGCATGATCATCGGCGAGAACAGCCGGTCCGACGACCTGGACGTGAACCCCATCAAGGGCAAGCAGCTGACCAACGTGCGCGCTTCCGGCAAGGACGAGGCCGTTCGCCTGACCCCGCCGCGCCGCCCCTCGCTGGAACAGGCCATCGCCTACATCGAGAGCGACGAACTGGTCGAGGTCACGCCCAAGTCCATCCGCCTGCGCAAGCAGGTGCTGAACCCCTCCTTCCGCAAGAAGCGCGTGAAGGAAGACTGAGACTAAACGACGTTCAGGCTGTCCCGGAATGAAACCCGGGACAGCCTTGGCGGGTTTCTCCTGTCGGTGGGGGCGCAATTTCACCCGCCACGGAGTGACACAATGCGTAAGACTCTTCTCACAACCGGCGCCGCCGTACTGGCGCTGACGGCCTTCCCCGCCACCGCCCAGGTGGTCGGAAACATCGGCGGCCAGGTGGGCGGTCAGGTCGGGGGGCAAGTGACGACCCCGCCGCTCGGCTCGACCATCGACCGCACCCGGGACCTGACCCGAGACACGGTGCGAGACACCGGCCGCATCACCCGCGACACGGCCCAGGACGCCCAGGACACGCTGGGACATACGCCTGACGTCGACGCCGAAGTCTCCGCCGACGCCCAAGCGGACGCCGGCGTCAACGCCTCCAGCGCCTCCGCCGATCTGGACGTCCAAGCTGGCGCCATGGTCCATGCATCCGACGGCGCCATGCTCGGCCATGTGGTGAATGTGACGCGCGACACCGCCGGCCGCGCACAGTCGCTGGCCGTGCGCACCGCTGACGGCGCCGTCCGCACCGTCCCGGCTGCGGGCGCCTCGGTTGAAGGCAGTGCGGTGGTCACGGCCATGACCGCAGCCGAGTTCGAGGCCATGCCTCAGTAAGGCCGCGTCTGCGGGGCGATGGCCCTACCCTGCTGCAATCTCCACACGGCCGCCTTGGCCTCGCCCCGGATCGATCAGGAATCGGTCGAATGGGGCGGGGCCAAGGTCATTTCTGGGCGTCCGAAACAAACCGAAATCTGCCGTGTTCACTTTTATGCGAGCACCTCCCGGCTCGCGAAACAGGAGATTTCATCATGATCCGCAAGACCGTTCTTCTGACCGGCGTCGCCGGCGCCCTGATGTTCGCTGCACCGGCTTTCGCGCAGGACATGACCCAGGATCCGGCCACCGACCCCATGACCCAGCCCCCGGCCGCTGAAGCCGAAGCTACGACTGAACAGAGCGGCTCTGTCGCTCCGGGCGCCCAGGTGACGTCGTCGGACGGCGCTTCGCTCGGCATCCTTGAAGGCGCCGGCGTGGACGCCTCGGGTCAGCAGACCCTGCAGGTTCGGGCCGATGACGGCCAGCTTCGGGAAGCCCCCATCGACGGCGCCACGCTGGACAACGGAGCGGTGGTCCTGACCTGGACTGAAGCCGAGTTCGACGCGGCCCCCGCGGTCGCCGACGCGTCCTCGAACGTATCGGGCGCCGAGGCCCCGCTTCCGGGTGAAGGCGAAGTGACCGAGGAGCCCAAGCCGGAAACCGAGGCGCTGCCGGAACCCACGCCGGAAACCATGCAACCGGTCGAGGAACCCGAGGCCAAGTCCTGATCCGACTGACCGCGCATACGGAAAGGGCGGCTCTTTCGAGCCGCCCTTTTTGCTGTCTGAAGCTCAGTTCTAGCGTCGCTTTACGAGGCCCAGAATGAACAACAGGATGATCGCGCCGATCGTGGCCACGATGGTCGAGCCGATCCAGCCGCCCCAGGCGAAGCCCAGTGCATTGGCGACGAAGCCGCCGATCAGGGCGCCGATGACTCCCACGATCAGATTCGTCAGCAGGCCGTGATTGCGGCCCATGATCTGTTCCGCCAACCAACCGGCGATGATGCCGATAATGATCCAGGCGATCCAACCCATTCCACCCATGTCGATTTCCTTCCGTTGATAAACGAGGTCGGCTCTGTAATGCGCCGAAGCGGTCAAGGTTGCCTGATTGCAGCCATATTGCACACTCGAAAGGTGAATCGCCTCCCGCACCGCGAGAAACCGGCATGGCCCTTGCCCCGTGACGGGCGAGCTGTCCCGTAGTGGAACAGCGGTCGCCAAACGAGGAGGGGCTCAACATGGCCACCGAAATCGATCTTCATCTGGGTCGCCGCCTGCGTCGCCGCCGTCGCCTGCTGGGCCTGACCCAACAGCAGCTGGCCGTACAGGTGGGCATCCGGTTCCAGCAGATTCAGAAATACGAATGCGGCGCCAACCGCATCTCGGCCGCTCGCCTGTGGCAGCTGGCCGAGGCGCTGGAGACGCCGGTCAACTATTTCTACGACGGCTTGTCCGAGGCGCTGGAGCGCAAGGATGCGGGCCCCGGCAATGGGCACGGCGGTGAGATGTTCTCCCGCAAGGAGACCATCGACCTGATCCAGGCCTACTACCAGCTCGGCGAGCGTCCGCGCCGTCGGCTGCTGGACCTGGCCAAGTCGCTGCACGCCACGCCGGAAACAGCCTGAACGCCTTAAGATCGTGACGCGTCGGCGGGCGCACTGTATGCCCGCCGGTCATGACCCCTTTTGAAGCCTTCGCCGTCGACCTGGCCCGCGCCGCCGCCGCCGTGACCCTGCCCCTGTTCCGCACCGACTGCGGCGAGGAGGACAAGGGCGAGCCCGGCGCCTTCGACCCCGTGACCCGGGCGGACCGGGACGCCGAAGCGGTCATGAGGCGGCTGATCACCGAACGCTTTCCCGATCACGGCGTCATTGGCGAGGAATACGGCGAGGATCGCCCCGACGCCGAATACGTCTGGATGCTGGACCCCGTGGACGGCACGCGCGCCTTCGTCGCAGGCCTCCCGCTCTGGACCACCCTGATCGCCCTGCGCCATGAAGGCCGCCCCGTAACGGGCGCCATCGCCCAGCCGGTGATGGACGAGATTTTTCTGGGCGGCCCGTCAGGCGCCCTACTGCTCAAGGGCGGCGATGCCCCCTCCCCGCTCAAGGTTCGCACCTGTCCCCGCCTGAACGACGCGGTCATCGCCACCACCGATCCCGACATCTTCACCGGCGCAGAACTGGGCGCCTGGACCCAGGTGCGGGCGACCGCGCGACTGGCCCGACTGGGCTGCGACGCCTACGCCTACGCCATGATCGCCGCCGGACGCATCGATCTTGTGGCCGAGACCAGCCTGAAACCGTGGGACTGGTCCGCCCTCGTCCCGGTGGTCGAGGCCGCAGGCGGCAAGGTGGTCAACTGGCGTGGCCAGACGCCGGATGACAGGGGTCAGGTTCTCGCTGTGGGCGACGAGGGCCTGATCGATCAAGCCCTGGTGACGCTCAGGCGCGCGGCGCTCTAAACCAATTCGGCGGATTCGGCCTGAACCTGCTGCGATCCCCGCGGCGCCAGATAGTCGGCCATGGCGTCGAATTCCCGCAGGAACGCGGCGCGAAGGTCATCCGTCTCCATGATCACCTCATGCCTGGCGCCGTCCACCTCCACATACCGCCCACGGCCGAGACGCTTGGCCGCCCAGCGGTTGGTCTGTTTCCAGACGATGGTGTCCTCTCCCGCCTGGACGATGGAGACCGGCATGGTCACCCGCTTCAGGGCCTTGGGTTTGAGGGCCCGCTCGCCCGCATCGAAGGCGAAGGCCAGCCAGCCCCAGGTCGGCCCACCCAGCGCCAGATGCGGGCAGGCGTAGAGCTGCTGGCGCCAGAGCTCATAGCGGCTCTCATCGCTGGTCAGGGCGTCGGTCTCGAAGGTGTGGTCGAACGGATCGTCCGGATCATCCAGCACATAGTCGCCGGCCTTGCCGTGGCGCAGGTTCCACTTCACCGCCATCTTGGCCGACCACAGGGATCGCTTGCCCGTGCGAATGCGCAGCATGGGGCTGGACAGCAGCGCGCCGGCGATGCGGGTCTCTCCAGCTTCGAGCGTCAGGAGGTTCAGGGCCGCGCCCATGGAATGGCCGATGGCGATCCAGGGCTTGGGCAGCCGCGCCTCGAAGGCGTCCATCAGTCGGGCGTAGTCGTCCAGAAATTCCTCCACCGCCCGGGCATGGCCGCGCAGCCGGTCGGGCAGAAGACGCGCCGAAAGGCCCTGGCCCCGCCAGTCATGGGCCAGCACGCAGAACCCCCGGGCCAGCAGATTGCCGATCAGTTCGAAATATTTCTCGATGGGCTCGGTCCGGCCCGGACTGATGATCACCGTGCCGCGCGGCGCGTCCTCGATGGACGGCGACGGTGTCCACAACGCCGCGCGCAAACGCAGCCCCCCGGCGCCTCGATACCACTCACCCACGCCGCCGGGAGGCGAAGACGCGCCCGGCACGCCCATCAGGGGGGCGTTCGCGGCGAAGGCCGCGGCGCGGTTGACGCCGGGGGCGGTGGAGGCGTTCATTCGGGTTTCCGGAATTTCAGGGTCATGCGGTCGCTTTCGCCGATGGCGTCATAGCGGCTGCGGTCAAACTCGGGGTCGGCGGGTTCGCCAGGCGGGGCGGTCATGCTGTTGGGCGGCAGAGTGTCCACGCCGAAGGGGTGGTCCTTGGTGTCTTCAGGGTTTGCATTGACCTCGCTGGACGCCACGAAGACGAAGCCCGCCTCGGCGGCCAGCTGCTTGACGAAGGCCTCCTGCACATAGCCGGTAGCTGCGGCCGGATCCTGATCGCCTCCCGAGGCTCCGCGGTGCTGCTCCACGCCGAGGACGCCGCCGGGCTTGAGGGCCGCATAGGCGTCGGCGAAGGCTTTCTCCGCGATGCCCGCCGCCATCCAGGCGTGGAGGCTGCGCAGGAACAAGGCCATGTCGATGGTTCCGGCCGGCGCCAGGGGGCCGCTGGTGGGGCCGAAGGCGCTGATCTCCACGTCTCCGTAGAGCCGCCGGTCCGCCGCGAAACGGCCCTCGAACCGCGCCATGACCTGACGCAGGGCGGGATCGGCGTCAGGACCGATCTCGAAGCCCGCCGCATACAGCCTGCCGCCGCCCCGGTTCAGGTATGGGGCCAGAATCTCGGTGTACCAGCCGACGCCGGGCCACATCTCCACCACGTGCATGTCCGGCTCAATGCCGAAGAAGGTCAGGGTCTCGACAGGATGCCGCCACTGGTCACGGCCGCGATCATGAACCCGCCAGGCCCCGGCCACAGCCCATTCCAGGCTCCCTTCCGGCGGCGGGGGCGGGCCTTGGGGTTCTCCTTCGGCGACCTCGGGCTCGGCGCCACGTCCGCAGGCGGACACCAGCGTCAGGCCGGCCAGGGCCGCCCCACCCGCCAGAAGCCGCCGACGCGAGGCGGACATCGCCTGATTCCAGGACCGATCAGCCATAAATCCCATGTGCCGCAAGACTCGCGTTTGCAGGCCGCCCCGACACGGCCACGGCCTTGGACTTAAAGCGGTTCACCATACCCGTCAAAGCGCGCCGTGACGCACCGGAACGATGATCACTCGGGCTTGCGGAAGCGCAGGGTCATGCGGTCGCTTTCCCCGATGGCGTCGAAGGCGGCGCGTTCGGCCTCGGTGAGCGTACGGCCGCCCTGTTCGGTGCGCCGCACCGGGGGCAGGGTCCAGACACCGAACGGGTGATCCCGATCATCCGCCGCATTGGCGTTCAGTTCGCTGCGGGCGTCCAGCTCGAAGCCGGCGGCCTGGGCCGCGCGGATGACATAGCTTTCGGGCACATAGCCGGTGGAAGCTGTGTCGGTGGCGTTCAGGCCTTCCTCGGCCCGGTGCTGTTCGACCGCAAGGATCCCGCCCGGCTTCAGGGCGCGGAAGAACTCGGCCATGTAGCGGTCCGTCAGGTCGGCGCGGGCCCAATTGTGGAATGCACGGGCAACCAGAACCACGTCGGCGGTCCCGTCCTCGACCCCCAGACCCGAGGCGGGCCCGAAATTCACGGCGCGGGCGGAGCCACCGAAGGCGGCCAGTTCCTGCTCCAGCCCGGCGCGGGCTTCGCGGGCGCGGTCCGAGACGGTGGGCGCTTCCAGGTCGATCCAGGCGGCCACGTACTCGCCGCCGGTGCGCTGGGCGTAGGGGGCCAGGATTTCCGTCCACCAGCCCGCGCCGCCGGGCTCGATCTCCACCACCGTCAGCCCCGGACGCAGGCCCCAGAAGGTCAGGGCCTCATAGGGACGCCGGTGCTGATCCCGCGCAGTGTTGGCGGCGGCGCGAGTGTCAGAAGCGATGATGTCGGCCAGCACGGCGTCTTCGGCGTGAACCGGGGCGGCGGCCGAGCCGCGGGCGGGCGCATCCGGCGTCTGGGCCAGGGCGGCTGGCGCGGTCAGGGCGAGAAGGGCGGCGGCGAGGGTCAGGCGGCGCATAGGCGGTCTCCCAGTCATTGGACGGCGTCTCCGTTGCGCGCACCCTAAAGCCCCCTCGCCCTTGGGCAAGCGGCGTCTGACGAATTCGCGCCCAAGCCTCTTGCGGCGGATGTCGACCCTCCTATTTCAGTTCCCGAGAGCGCCGGTTCGCCGGGCTTTCACGGTCGCGGCGGGGCCCATCAGGGACCGCCAAAGGCCGACACCGTCCGTCCCCGGAAACGGGGCGGTTCAACCTTGCTGTGCATCAGGAGGATTGTAATGCGCACCATCGACTTCACCCCCCTCTACCGTTCCGCCGTGGGTTTCGACCGCATGGCCAATTTGCTGGAAAGCGCCGCGCGCACCGGCGAGCCGGGCGGCTGGCCGCCCTACAACATCGAGACGACGGGCGAGAACGCCTACCGGATCGAGATCGCCGTGGCCGGCTTCAAGCCCGACGAACTGAACATCGAGGTCAAGGAGAACCTGCTCACCGTCACCGGCCGTCGCACGGCCAATGACGAGACCGAGCGCACCTTCCTGCATCGCGGCCTGGCCGAGCGCGACTTCGAGCGCCGCTTCCAGCTGGCCGACTATGTGGTGGTGACCGAGGCTGGCCTGAACAACGGCCTTCTGACCGTCAACCTGAAGCGCGAACTGCCCGAGGCGCTCAAGCCCCGGCGGATCGAGATCAACGCCGGCCCGGCCCTGATCGAAGGCAAGGGCAAGAAGGCGGCTTAACGCCTGACGGCTTTCAAGACCTGGGAAGGGCGGTCTTCGGGCCGCCCTTTCTTATTCCGCGTCCAGCACCAGCCCGCGCACGCCATGAAGCTGGGCGGCCAGGAATTCGGCATGCCGGGTCTGGGCCCCGTGCAGGGCCGCGCGGCTGAGGTCGGCCTGGACCAGGATGGCCCGGCGCAGATCCGCGCCCGACAGGTCGGCGCCGCGCAGATGGGCTCCGGTCAGGTCGGCGGGCAGCAAGCGGTCCTGGGCGATCATCAACGGGCCCAGCTGGACCTCGCGGAGGTCCGCGCCGGTCAGGCGCGCGCCCTTGAGACGGGCGCCGCGCAAGTCCGCGCCACGCATCTTGGCCGAACGCAGGTCCGCGCCTTCGAGCTGAGCGCCCTGCAGCTGAACGCCCTCCATGTCGAGGCCGTAGAAGACGGCCCGCTTGGCCGACAGGCCGGTCAGGGTCAGGCCCCGGATCGTTTTCAGGCTGCGCAGGTCCACATCGTCGAACACCGAGGGCTGGCCCTTGGCGCCGCCCGTCTCGCACCAGATGGCGTGTTCGCGCAGCATGTCAGCGGCCGGCAGCTTGGACACCGGCGCGCCCGAGGATTTCTCGTCGGTCAGGGCCCCGGTCATGTCGGCCCCGTCGGCCCGCCACATGGCCCGCTTGGTGCCCACCAGCACCGCGTCCCGCAAGTCCGCCCCGGTCAGGTCCGCCCCTGACAGGTCCGCGCCCGCCAGATCCGCGCCGTTGAAATTCGCCTGTTTCAGATTGGCCCGGACCAGCTTGCAGTCTTTCATCACCGCGCCGGAGAAGTCGGCCGCGATGGCGATGATGCCGGTCAGCTTGGACCGCTCCAGATTGGCGCCCGACAGGTTGGCGCCCGACGCCCGCGCCCGGTCGCGCACCAGATGCTCCACCATGCGGAAGCCAAGCTTGGAATCCGCTGCGGCGATGGCGCCTTCGCGCAGGTCTGCCTCGAACAGGTCCGCCCCGGTGAGGTCCGCCCCGCGCAGGCACGCGCCGCGCAGGTCTGCCCGTCGGAGGCTGGCCTCGATCAGCAGCGCATCCTGAAGGTCGGCCCCGAACAACACCGCATTGTCCAGGCGAGTCCCGGTCAGGTCGCAGCCGGCCATATCCGCGGCCGAGAAGTCGGCGTCGGTCAGGTTGCGGCCCTTCAGGCTCAGGCCCGACAGGTCCATCCAGGTGAACACCGCGCGTGCGCCGCCCGGCTTCGCCTGCCATAGCCGGTCGTGCCGGGCGCAAATGGCGTCCAGTTCGGCCTGGGTCAGCCGCCGCCTGTTGGCGGGATCGATGGGAGCGGATTGCGCCGACATGCCCGGAACATGCCTGACCGCCGCTTAAGAAAGCGTTGGAATCCCGGTGCCTATTCGGTCAGCAGGCCCTGTTCGCGCAGGGCGTCGGCCAGGGGGCCGGGCGCGGTCCACAGCCGGGTGTATCCCGCCTCGCCCAGCCGCTTCAGCTCGGTGGCCAGATCCGCCTTGGCCGAGGCGGCGAACTGGCCGTCGAAGCTGTCGCCGTTTTCGCTGATCCGGACCATGGGACGGCCCGACTCCAGCCGGTGCAGATAGCCTTCATACAGGATCGCCGCCTCGTCGCTGAGCACGCCGGTCTCGACCTCGAGCCCCTTGGCCCTGACCCGTTCCACCCCGCGCCCCGCGGCAAAGGGGGACGGGTCCAGACAGGCGATGACCACCCGTTCGACGCCGGCCTCGATGAGGTACTGCGCGCAGGAGGTGCGGCCCGACGACCGGGCTCCGCACGGCTCCATGGTCACATAGGCGGTGGCGCCCTTCGCCCTGTCGCCGGCGGCGGGCACGGCCTGCTCCTCCGCATGGGGACGGCCGCCGGGCGCTGTGGCGGCCTCGGCGACCATCTCGCCGTCCTTGACCACGACGCAGGCCACCGCCGGATTGGGCCAAGTCTTGCCCATCTGGTCCCTGGCCAGGCCGATGGCCCGGCGCATGAATTCCTGATCGCGTGCTTCGCTCATGACAGGGCCGGCAGAGCCTGGGCCCTGTCCTCATCCAGATAGCGGGCCGAAACCGGCTTCAGCTCGGCGTCCAGTTCGATGTCCAGCGGGTTGCCGGTGGGGATCTCCACCCCCACGATGCGGTCGTCAGGCACGTCGAACAGGTGCTTGACGATGGCCCGCAGTGAATTGCCGTGGGCGGTGACCAGCACGTCCTCCCCCGCCTTCAGGCGGGGCGCGATGGCGCTGTTCCAGTAGGGCAGAACCCGCTCCAGCGTGATCTTGAGGCTTTCGGTGTCGGGAATGTCCTGCCCGGCGTAGCGGGGGTCCGTCGTGAAATCGAATTCGCCGCCGGGCGCCAGCGGCGGCGGCGGCGTGTCATAGCTGCGCCGCCAGATCTTCACCTGCTCCTCGCCGTGCTTTTCGGCGGTCTCGGCCTTGTTCAGCCCGGTCAGCCCGCCGTAGTGCCGCTCGTTCAGCCGCCAGTCCTCGATCACCGGCACGTCCTTCAGGCCCGCCGCCTCCAGCGCCATGGCGCCCGTGCGCTTGGCCCGGTTCAGCACCGAGGTGAACATCACGTCGGGCTTGAAGCCCGCCCTGGCGATCAGCTCGCCGCCGCGCGTCGCCTCGGCCTCACCTTGGTCGGTCAGGTCCACGTCCACCCAGCCGGTGAAGCGGTTCTCCAGGTTCCACTGGCTCTGGCCATGTCGCAGCAGGATCAGTCGGGGCATCGGTGTCTCCAGTTGGACCTGACCGGGTAGGACCGGCGCGGGCGGGGGTCAACCCGCAAGCGCGGCGCGGCGTCGTCCGCTCCTTGCGATGTTGTGGCCCGCGAAACGGCCCTGCTATAGCGGGAGCCATGCGGAACCGACTGTTCTTTCCCCTCATGGCGCTGATCGCCGTCGCCATGGTCGCCCTGGCGCTGAACTGGCCCGAGGGCGAGGCTGGACGGGGCGTGGCGACAACGCCCGCCGACGCGCCGCCGGCTGCACCCGCCGGCTGACGCCCTTGCGAGGGACCCATGCTGAAACCTCGTCCCGGCCTGGCTCCCGACACCGCTGACTACGAGACCCACCCCTTGGTGAATCCTACGGGGTTCCGAGAGTACGACGCCCGCTGGATCCTGGGATCGGAGATCAACCTCCTCGGCTTGCAAGCCCTGGGCCTCGGACTGGCGACCTATGCGCACGAGATCAGAGCCAGGCCGAGCATCGTGGTGGGCCACGACTTCCGGTCCTATTCCCAGAGCGTCAAACAGGCCCTGACGCTGGGCCTTATGCAGGGCGGCATGGAGGTGCTGGACATCGGCCTGGCCCTGTCGCCCATGGCCTATTTCGCCCAGTTCGCGCTGGACGCCCCTTGCGTGGCCATGGTCACGGCCAGCCATAACGAGAACGGCTGGACCGGGGTGAAGATGGGCGCCGAGCCGCCGCTGACCTTCGGTCCTGACGAGATGAGCCGCCTGAAGGCCATCGTGCTGAACGGCGACGGCGTCGCCCGCCCCGGCGGACGGCTGGAGCGGATCGAGGACTTCCGCGAGCAGTATCTGGATGAAGTCACCGCCGGGGTGACCCTGACACGGCCCCTCAAGGTCGTGGTCGCCTGTGGCAACGGCACGGCCGGCGCCTTCGCACCCGAAGCCCTGCGCAGCATGGGCGCCGAGGTCATCGAGATGGACTGCGATCTCGACTGGGCCTTCCCGAGGTACAACCCCAACCCCGAGGACCACGCCATGCTGGCGCAGATGTCCCGGCGGGTGCAGGAGACCGGCGCGGATCTGGCCGTGGGTTTCGACGGCGATGGGGATCGCTGCGGCGTGGTGGACGACACAGGCGAGGCGGTCTTCGCCGACAAGATCGGCCTGATGCTGGCCCGCGACCTGTCGACGCTGCATCCGAACGCGACCTTCGTGGTCGATGTGAAATCGACCGGGCTCTACAAGACCGACCCCGTGCTGGCGGAGCACGGCGCGACCACCGTCTACTGGAAGACCGGCCACAGTCACATCAAGCGCAAGGTCGCCGAGGCGAAGGCGCTGGCGGGCTTCGAGAAGTCGGGGCACTTCTTCTTCAATGCGCCCATCGGACGCGGCTACGACGACGGCATCGTGGCGGCGGGTGCAGTACTGTCCCTGCTGGACCGACATCCCGGCAAGCGGTTGTCACAGCTGAAGACCGCCCTGCCGAAAGCCTTCACCTCCCTGACCATGAGCCCGCATTGCGCCGACGAGGCCAAGTACAGCGTCGTCGAGGCGGTGCAGAAGGACTATCTGGCCCTGCACGCGGCCGGAGGCGAAATCCTGGGCCGCAAGGTAACCGAAGTGATCACCGTCAACGGCGCGCGGGTCCATCTGGAGGACGGCTCGTGGGTGCTGGTGCGCGCCTCCTCCAACAAGCCGGAGCTGGTGGTGGTGGTGGAAAGCCTGCGCTCCGAGGACGACATGCGCGACCTCTTCCACAGTGAGGTGAAGCCCCGCCTGGCCCGTCACGACGCCGTCGGCGCCTGGAATCAGGAAATCTAGAGCAGGTTCAGAAGCCCGATCAGGCCCAGCGCCAGCACACTCAGCAGGGCCAGCGACAGAACGGCGGCCAGAGCGGCGCGTGGCCCGGATCGGAGCACCGCGCGCAGGTCCGTGGTCAGGCCCAGCGCCGCCATGGCGATCACCGTCAGGACACCGGCCACGCCCGTGATCGGCCCGATCAGCGCCTCGGGGATCAGACCGAACGACCGTAGAGCCGCCATGGCGATGAAGCCGAGGATGAACCAGGGGATCAGGCGCGCCAGCCCGGGCTTCTGGCCCGCCCGATCCCGCGTGGTCAGGGCCAGCACGATGCACACCGGCCCCAGCATCAGCACGCGGGTCAGTTTGACCAGCGTGCCCACCTGCGCCGCCGCCAGCCCCATGGGCGCCACCGCCGCCAGCACCTGGGGCACCGCATAGACCGTCAGGCCCGCCAGCACGCCCGCATCGGTGATCGACAGGCCGAGCAGATCCGCCACCACCGGCAGCAACAGCACCATGCCGACACCTAGAACGGCGGTGAAACCGATGGCCGCCGACACCTCCTCGCCCTTCGCCCCGATCACGGGCGCCACGGCGACGATGGCCGAGTTGCCGCAGATGCCGTTGCCGCAGGCCACCAGCAGGGCGGCGTTGCGGGTCAGGCCGCACCAGCGGCCCAGCCAGTAGCCCCCGGTCACGCCCACGGCGACCACCAGTACGATACCCAGCAACAGGGTAGGCCCCATGGCCGCCAGGGCCGGGGCGCTGAGCGAGGCGCCCAGCAGCACCACCGCCACCTCCAGCAGAAACCCCGCGCTGAACGCCACGCCCGCGCGAAAGGTCTCGGGCGGCGGCCAGAAGGTCCGCACGCCCGCGCCGATCAGGATCGCCAGCACCAGGCCTTCCAGCCAGATGCGGTCGAACACCTGCGTCTCGAAGCTTTGCAACCCCATGGCGACGGCGGCCACCACCAGGCTGAGCGCCACGCCAGGCGCCAGGGCCGTGATCCGGGTCAGGAGCGGGGGAAGGGTCATGGCGCGGCGGCCGTCAGCCCGCCGCCTTGACCGCCTCGGCGATCTCATCGACCACCGCATTCACCAGTTTGGCGTCGTCGCCTTCGGCCATGATGCGGATCAGAGGTTCGGTGCCCGAGGCGCGGACAACCACCCGGCCGGAGCCGTTAAGGCGCGTCTGCCCGGCGGCGATCGCGTCGGTGACGCCCTTGTCCGCCAAGGGGTTTCCGCCCGAATGGCGCACGTTCTTGAGTTTCTGGGGCACAGGCTCGAACTGGGCGGCCAGTTCGCTCATGGGCTTGCCGGACTCCACGAGCACGGCCAGCACCTGAAGCGCGGCGATCAGACCGTCGCCGGTGGTGGCGTGGCGGCTGAGGATCAGGTGGCCGGACTGTTCGCCGCCCACATTGAACCCGCCCTCGCGCATGCACTCCATGACATAGCGGTCGCCCACCTGGGTGCGCTCAAGCGTTAGGCCGTCGGCCTTGAGGACGCGCTCAAGGCCCAGGTTGGACATGACCGTGGCCACGATGCCGCCGCCGGTCAGGATGCCCCGTTTGGCCCAGTCGCGAGCGATCAGGGCCATGATCTGGTCGCCATCGATGACCCGGCCCTTTTCGTCGCACAGGGCCAGCCGATCGGCGTCTCCGTCGAGGGCGATGCCGATGTCGGCGCCGTAGCGCTTCACGGCCTCGGAGAGGGTGCGCGGATGGGTCGAGCCGCACTCCGCGTTGATGTTCAGACCGTTCGGCTCCACCCCGACCGGGAAGACGTCCGCGCCCAGCTCGTAAAGGGTGGTCGGGGCCACGCGATAACCAGCGCCGTTGGCGCAGTCCACGGCGATGCGCAGGCCGTTCAGGTTCATCTTTCTCGGGAAGGTCGCCTTGGCGATCTCCACGTAACGGGCCTGGGCGTCGTCGATGCGCTTGACCCGTCCCAGGGCGTCGGCGTCCGCCAGCCCCTGGCCCAGGTCTTCATGCATCAGGGCCTCGATCTTCAACTCCATCTCGTCGGACAGCTTGTATCCGTCCGGCCCGAACAGCTTGATGCCGTTGTCGGCGAAACTGTTGTGCGACGCCGAGATCATCACCCCCAGGTCCGCACGCATGGACCGGGTCATCATCGCGACGCCGGGTGTGGGCAAGGGACCGAAGGTGCGCACGTCCATGCCCACACTGGCGAAGCCCGCCACCAGAGCCGGTTCGATCATGTAGCCGGACAGGCGCGTGTCCTTGCCGATCACCACCAGATGGCGCCGGTCGTCGCCGGACATGAACAACTTGCCCGCCGCCAGACCGACGCGCAGCGCGACCTCGGCCGTCATGGGGTGGCTGTTGGCGCGGCCGCGAATGCCGTCGGTGCCGAAATAACGTCGCTTGCTCACGATCCCTCCGTTTTCGCCGGGAAACCTGGCGAAACGTCTTTTTAGTTGGCGGTCACGGCCTTTCGGTTAAAGCCGAAACGATCAGGCCCGCCCTTTGCACGCGGGCTTAACGCCAGGCGCGGCCTGTGCCAAGCAGCCTGAACCCTTCGTCTCGGGAGAATAGATCAAGCCATGTGCGGAATTATCGGCGTGACCGGGACGGCCCAGGCGGCCCCTCTGATGATCGACAGCCTGAAGCGCCTGGAATACCGGGGCTATGATTCCGCGGGCGTTGCGGCCCTGGTGGACGGCCGCATCGAGCGGCGCCGGGCCAAGGGCAAGATCCGGGAGCTGGAGGCGGTTCTCGCCGATCAGCCCCTGACCTCCGTCGTCGGCATCGGCCACACCCGCTGGGCCACCCACGGCCCGCCCACCGAGCCCAACGCCCACCCGCACAAGGCGGGGCGTGTGGCGGTGGTGCACAACGGCATCATCGAGAATTTCGCCGAACTGAAGGCCGAACTGGAGGCCGCGGGGCGCGTCTTCGAAAGCCAGACCGACACGGAGGTGGTGGCCCATCTGATCGACGCGCGGCTGGACGCCGGCGACGAGCCCATGACGGCCTTCAAGGCCGTGCTGGACCGCCTGAGCGGCGCCTATGCCTTGGGCGTGCTGATCGAGGGCCACGACGACCTCATCCTGGGCGCGCGCAAGGGCAGCCCGCTGGTGGTGGGCTGGGGCGAGGGCGAGATGTATCTGGGCTCCGACGCCCTCGCGGTCGGCCCCTTCACCCAGCAGATCAGCTATCTCGAAGAAGGCGACTATGTCGCCCTGACCCGCGGCGGCGCCGACATCCGGGATGAACAGGGCAGGAAGGCGAACCGCCCGGTGGTCACCGTCTCCGCCTCGGCCGCCATGGTGGAGAAGGGCGAATACCGCCACTTCATGGAGAAAGAGATCCACGAGCAGCCCGACAGCGTCCAGCACACCCTGTCGGCCTATCTGGATCTGGTGGCGCAGAAGGTGAAACCCCAGGACGCCATCGACCTGACCAAGGTCAGCCGCATCCAGATCGTGGCCTGCGGCACCGCCTTCTACGCCGGGGAGATCGCCCGCTACGCTTTCGAGCGGTTGGCCGGCGTGCCCTGCGACGTGGAGATCGCGTCCGAGTTCCGTTACCGTAGCCCGGCCCTGACGCCCGGAACCCTGGTGGTTGCGGTCAGCCAATCAGGCGAGACCGCCGACACCCTGGCCAGCCTGACCTGGTGCAAGGCGCAGGGCTTCGACACCGCGGCGGTGGTCAATGTCCACACCTCGTCCATGGCGCGCGAAGCCCGGGCCATGTGGCCCACCTGGGCCGGGCCAGAGATCGGCGTGGCCTCCACCAAGGCCTTCACCGCCCAGGTGGCGGCGCTGCTGTCGCTGGCGCTGGCGGCGGGCGTGGCGCGCGGCCGCGTGGCGCCGGACGAGGAGGCGCGCCTGGTCAAGGCCCTGTTCGAGGCGCCGCGCCTGATCGCCGAGACCCTGCAGGCCGATGACGACATCAGGGCCGTCGCCCAGGATGTGGCCAAGGCGTCGGACGTGCTGTTCCTGGGGCGGGGAGCCATGTTCCCCCTGGCCATGGAGGGGGCGCTGAAGCTGAAGGAGATCAGCTATATCCACGCCGAGGGCTACGCCGCCGGGGAGCTGAAGCACGGCCCTATCGCCCTGGTGGACGAGGCGACCCCCATCATCGCCTTGGCCCCCATGGACGAGGTGTTCGAAAAGACCGCCTCGAACCTTCAGGAAGTGGCCGCGCGCGGCGGCCCGGTGGTGATGATCACGGCGCGGGGTGCGCCCTCGCCCCACGGCGCAACGGTGCGTCGAATCGAGATCCCTCCCTGCGACCCCTTCATCGCGCCCCTGATCTATGCGGTGCCGGTGCAGCTGCTGGCCTATTACACGGCCGTGCAGAAGGGCACCGACGTGGACCAGCCGCGCAATCTGGCCAAGTCCGTCACGGTCGAATAACCGGCTTTCAGCCTTCCGGCGGGGGGCTTGCCGCCGGACTGGGCGCCGGCCCGCCTTCGGGAAGCACCGGCGGGGTATCCGGGATGGCAGCCGCTTCCTGGCCCACGGCCGGCGGCACCTCGGCCTCCTCGGGCGGCATGATCAGATCCTCCGGAACTTCGAGGGTCTCGGCCGTGGTCGGCGGCACGGCGGGGCCTTCAGACTCCTGGTCGCTGCAAGAGACGAGCGCCAGCGCGGACAGCGACAGGGTGAGGACGGCGAATGGTCGGATCATGTCAGGCCTTTCGGGTGCGGACGGTCGGGCGACCACGACATCACATCGCGGAACTGTCCGCCAGCCCGGCGGTTCCGACCTCCATCGCGGCGCCGACGTTTGCAGCGCCGCCCGAAGCGCCTATCAACGGCCTCGCCGAACCTGATCCAGACTGGAGCCCCCATGACCGACGCCAAGTCCCCTCGACGTGTTCGCAAGGCTGTCCTGCCCGTCGCGGGTCTGGGCACCCGGGTTCTGCCCGGCACCAAGACCACGCCCAAGGAACTGCTGAACGTCGTGGACCGGCCGATCCTCAGCTACATCGTGGAAGAAGCGCGCGAGGCCGGCATTGAGCACATCGTCTTCGTCACCGGCCGGGCGAAACAGGCCATCGAGGACTATTTCGACCACCAGATCGAGCTGGAGGCCCAGCTTGAGGCCAAGGGCAAGACCGACATCCTCGAGATGATGAACGGCGAACTGGCCCGCGCGGGCGAGATGAGCTTCACCCGCCAGATGAAGCCGCTGGGCCTGGGCCACGCGGTATGGTGCGCCCGCGACATCATCGCGGACGAGCCGTTCGCCGTGATCCTGCCCGACGTGATCGTCGATGCGGCGCCGGGCGCCCTGAAGCAGTTGATTCAGGTCTATGAGGAGGTCGGCGGCAACGTCATCGGCGTCGAGGCGGTGCCCGAGGACATGACCCACAAGTACGGCATCGTCGATCCGCTGGAGCGGACCGGCAACCGCATCGGCATGAAGGGCATGGTGGAGAAGCCGGCCAAGGGGACCGCGCCGTCTAACCTGTCCATCTCGGGCCGCTATATCCTGCAGCCCGAGATCTTTCATCTGCTGGAAACCCAGGAGCGAGGCGCGGGCGGCGAGATCCAGCTGACCGACGCCATGGCCCGCTTGATGCAGGACCAGGCCTTCACCGCCGTCGAATATGAAGGCGTGACCCACGACTGCGGCGACAAGATCGGCCTGCTGCGCGCAAATGTGGCGCTTGCGCTAAAGCGCGAGGATCTGGGCGCGGCCGCGCGCGAAGCGATCTCGGCCCTGCTCTAGTCGCCCGGTTCTAATCGTCGGTGCGGTAGCGGCGGCAGTCCTCGTTGGAGCCGCGACGCACGCGGCGCTCGCAGGCGCGGCGTTCGGCCCGCAGGGTCTCGGCGTCCGAGGTCGTGACCGCGTCGACGCCCGCGCCGATCACCGCGCCGGTGGCCTTCACGCCCGTGCCGACCACGGCGCCGGTGACCCCGACGGCCGTTCCTACAAGGCACCCCTGAAGCATCAGGGCGGCAGCGACCATGGCGGCGGCGGACAGTATGCGCGTCATATTTGAGTCTCGCTGAAAGAGGGGAAGGCCCATCCTGTCTGCCCCCGCTGACGCAGCATGGCGTCGGCCAGAACGCAGGCGGTCATGGCCTCCACCACGGGAACGCCGCGCAAGCCGACGCAGGGATCATGACGGCCCTTGGTGCGCAGGTCCGTTTCGGTTCCGTCCCGGGTGATCGTGCGCCGGAGCGTGAGGATCGATGAGGTGGGCTTGAAGGCGACCCGCGCCGTCACCGGCTGACCGGTCGAGATCCCGCCCAGAACCCCGCCCGCCTTGTTGGACAGGAACACCGGCGCGCCGTCGTCGCCCAGCCGCATCTCGTCGGCGTTCTGTTCGCCGGTCAGGGCGGCGGACTCGAAACCGGCCCCGATCTCCACGCCCTTGGCCGCATTGATGGACATCAGGGCACTCGCCAGTTCGCCGTCCAGCTTGCCGTAAAGCGGCGCCCCCCATCCGGCGGGAACGCCGACAGCCTCGACCGCCACCACCGCGCCGATGGAGGATCCGGCCTTGCGGATATCATCCAGATAGGCTGCCCAGGCCGGAACCACCTCGGCGTTCGCGGCGAACAGGGCGTTGTGCTCAACCGCGCCGAAGTCGATCCGGTCGTCCTCGATGCGGTGCGGCCCGATCTGGACGATACCCGCGCGGATGGCGACGTCCTGGCCCAACACCTTGCGCGCCACCGCGCCCGCCGCCACGCGGCAGGCGGTTTCGCGCGCCGAAGATCGCCCGCCGCCGCGATGGTCCCGCACCCCGTACTTGGCCTGATAGGTGTAGTCGGCGTGGCCCGGCCGGAAGGCGCGGGCGATCTCGCCATAATCCTTCGACCGCTGGTCCGTGTTCTCGATCAGGATGGCGATGGGCGCGCCCGTCGTGACCGGTCCCTCGCCGTCGTCGAAGGTCCCCGACACGATGCGGCATTCGTCCGCCTCGCGCCGCTGGGTGACGAAGCGCGAGCCGCCGGGCTTGCGCCGGTCCAGCCACGGCTGGATGTCCGCCTCGGTCAGGGGGATGCCCGGCGGGCAGCCGTCGATGACGCAGCCGATGGACGGGCCATGGCTCTCACCCCAGGTGGTGACGCGGAACAGATGGCCGAAGGTGTTGTGGGACATGGCTTACAGCCTCTAGGCCGCGAGGCGCTCGGACGTCCATACCGAACTGAACCGGGCCAGCAGATGCTCGGCAGCCGAGGGGGCGCCGGCCATGGCCTCCAGGGTCACGAACAGGCGTCCGGACGGACGGACGCCCCGCGCCGGGAGGCCCAGGCCTTTCAGGCACAGGCGCACGGGCCCGGCCATGCCGCCGACCACCCAGGCCTGGCGCGGTCCGGCGTGCGTTTCGATCTCGGCCCGCCCCCCGTCGACCAGCAGGCGGGGATCCACCGGGCAGGTCATGAACAGGTCGTCGCCCAGGACTTTCAGGCCGTCGGCGGCGCGAATGAGCACGGGCAGGTAAAGGTCGCTTCCGTCCGACGCCGCACGTCTCAGGCGCACATGCTCGCCGGTGCGCAGTCCCGCCGGGACCATGATGCGCAGGGCGCCGCGTCCCGGCAGGGCGACGGTGGCGCAGGCGCCGTGGATCGCTTCCAGAGGGCTCAGAACCACCACCGGCAACGGCATGGGGCGCGCCTTGGGCGCATCCAGCGCCGGGCCGAGGCCGCCGCGCTTCTGGATCAGGCGATAGGCCTCGATGACGCGGCGAAAGCGGTCGGCGTCGCCGCCCGGCTGATCCGGGCGGGCGGCCTTCACCGCAGCGCGGAACAGCTCCGCCAGGCGGCGCGGCTCCACGGGGCCGTGCAGGCCCAGAAGGCCGTAGGCGTCGCGCAGGGTCAGGGTCTGGGCGGTCATGACCCCGATTGGCGGATAATATGGTCAAGGCGGAGTTAACCGTGACGCTCCCTCTCCCCCAAAGGGTGTCGAGAGGGTAAGAACGGGCCATGAGCGATCATCCGATTCCGCCGACCCCCACCGCCGAAGACTACGCCGCCCAGCTGGCCGCCAACGCCGACGAGGCGCAGTTCGAGCGCGACGCCCCTGTGCCGCTGTTTCTGGAATGGATGGCGGACGCGCGGCGCTCCGAGCCCAACGACTCCAACGCCATGGCCTTGGCCACGGTGGACAGCGACGGCCTGCCCGATTGCCGCATGGTTCTGTTGAAGGGCGTGGATGAGCGGGGCTTCGCCTTCTATTCCAACCGCGGCAGCGCCAAGGGCGGCCAGCTGAGCGACCAGCCGAAGGCGGCCCTGCTGTTTCACTGGAAGTCCCTGCGCCGCCAGGTGCGGGTGCGCGGCGCCATTGAGCCGGTCAGCGAAGCCGAGGCCGACGCCTATTTCGCCAGTCGGGCGCGCGAGAGCCGCATCGGCGCCTGGGCCTCGACCCAGTCCCGCCCGCTGGACAGCCGGGAAACGCTAGAGGCCGCCGTGCGTGCGGCTGAGGCGCGGTTCGAGGGCGCGGAACCGCCGCGACCCGAATACTGGACCGGCTGGCGCGTGATCCCCCGGCAGATCGAGTTCTGGCGCGACCGGCCCTTCCGTCTGCATGACCGTCTGCGGTTCGACCGGGAAGGCGAGAATTGGCGCCGGACCCGGCTCTACCCCTGACCGGTCCCGTAGCGGGCCAGGAAGGTGTCTACGGCCTGGCCGACGATGCAGCGGACGTCCCGGCGACTCCGCACCGCCTCGCCCGTCACCATGGGCACGAAGAAGACCGGATGCTCGATCATGCCCATCAGCTGGCCAGCCGCCCATGAGGGGCGCTCGACCTTCAGTGCGCCGGCCTCCACATGCTCACCGATCACCTGCATCAGAACCCCGCCGATTTCGGCGCGGCCCCGCTCGAAGAAGCGGTCGGCCGTCGGCTCGAACCGCCTGCGTTCGGCCATGACCAGCCGGAACACCGCGCGGACGAGCGGATCACCCAGGAAGGCGGCGTAGGTTTCCCCGAAGGCGACCAGTTGTTCGTGCACCGCGCCGGCGCGCACCTGGACTCCCTGGATCTGGCGGGCGAAGTCATCCGAGGCGTCGTCGATGACCCGGATGAACAGATCGGTCTTTGACGGGAAGAAGGCGTAGAGGGTGGCCGTGGACACCGAGGCGTCCCGCGCGATGGCCTCCATGCGGGCGGCGGAGTAGCCCTCAGCCATGAAGTGGCGCCGGGCGACTTTCAGCAGATCCTTTCGCTTATGACGGAGGCTTTCGGCATCATCGCCCCCGTGGGCGTTCTCTGTCATGAAAAGCGGGCGACTCCTGCCCCTCAGGTTGCGGAACTTAACCATAAAGATGGTCCGCGACACGGACTGGCAAGGCAAGAGACAGAAACGTCGGTTTCCGTCAGGTCCTGCGGAAGGCTTTCAGGATGGGGTGGGCCAGCACCGGCGCGGCGAGACGATCCACGGCCTGGACGTCCTCCAGCACCACCGCCGCAGTCTGGTCCGCCACCACGAAATCAGCCAGGGCGCGGCCCGGTTCGGTGAAGCGTTCATGGCCCGGGCGAACGGTCTTCAGATACTGGTCGATCACCGAGCGGGCCGTGCGGCCGCGCTCGGCCTGGTCCCGCAGCAGGCGACGGATGAAGCGGATGTCGGCGGGCGTGTCGACGAAGACCTTGAGATCGAACAGCTCGGCCACAGCGGGTGTCGCCAGCAGGTGGATGCCCTCCACGATCACCACCGGCACGGCGGGCACCGGGGTCCCGCCCGGCTCGCGGCCATGGTGGATCAGGGAGTAGATGGGCGCCTGCACCGCCTGCCCGGCCTTGAGCGCCGACAGGTGCGCGGCCAGCAGGGCGTGATCCCGCGCCGCCACGTGGTCGAAATCGAAGCTGGCCGGATCGAAGTCCGGCAGGGCCGCGGCGTCCACATAGTACCAGTCCTCCAGCACCACGACCGCCTGATCCGACCCCAGGGCGCGGGCCAGGGCCTGGGCCAGGGTGCTCTTGCCCGAGCCGGACCCTCCGGTGATGGCGATGAGAAGGCTCAAGAGATGCGCTCCGCGATGGACGAGGGCCGTCCTTTAGGGCTTTCTGTGCGCGCTGGCCAAGGCCGGGCGCCTTGCCTGCCCTAGCGTCACGTTGCTTAACACCGATCACCAAAGTAGCTTCGATTTGAAAGCGCCGCTCTCAACAAGGCGCACATGGAGGGATGCATGCTGGGACGAATGCAGGACTGGCCGCTGACGGTTGACCGGATCATTGATCGCGCCAGCATCTGGCACGGGCATCGTGAGATCGTGACCCGCACGGTGGAAGGCCCCATCGTGCGCACCACCTATGCGGACGTGCACCGCCGGGCCAAGCGGGTGTCGAACGCCCTGGCCGGCTGGGGCGTCAAGCTCGGCGACCGGGTCGCCACCCTGGGCTGGAACACGGCGCGCCACATGGAGGCCTGGTACGGCATCATGGGCATGGGGGCGGTGTGCCACACCCTGAACCCGCGCCTGCACCCGTCCCAGATCGCCTTCATCATCAATCACGCCGAGGACAAGGTCATCTTCGTCGACCTGACCTTCGTGCCGATCCTCGACGCCATCATCGCCCACTGCCCGACGGTGGAGCGCGTGGTCATCATGACCGACGAGGTCTCGATGCCCGAGACCAGGCTGCCCAACGCGGAGTGCTACGAGTACGTGCTGTCCGAGCAGTCCGAGGACTTCACCTGGGGCGGCTTCGACGAGCTGACCGCCTGCGGCCTGTGCTACACCTCGGGCACGACGGGCGACCCCAAGGGGGTGCTGTACTCGCACCGGTCGAACTTCCTGCACACCCTGATCACCATGAGCTCGGACATCATGGGCGTGACCGGCTCGGACGTGATCCTGCCGGTGGTGCCCATGTTCCACGCCAACGCCTGGGGCGTCGCCTTCTCGGCGCCCGCTGTGGGGGCCAAGCTGGTCATGCCCGGCGCGCGCATGGACGGCGAGGCCATCTATGAGCTGATCGAGGCCGAGGGCGTGACCTTCTCGGCCGCCGTGCCCACCGTGTGGCAGATGCTGCTGCAGCATGTGGCCGCCAACGACCTGAAATTCTCCACCCTCAAGAACGTGCTGATCGGCGGCTCGGCCCTGCCCGAGGCGCTGGTGCGCGGCTTCCACGACCTGGGCGTGGACGTGCGCCAGGGCTGGGGCATGACCGAGACCTCGCCGGTGGGCACCGTCTCGACCCCGACGCCGGAGATCGCGCACCTGTCCTATGACGAGCAGATGCCGTTCCGCCTGAAGCAGGGCCGGCCCCCCGTGGGCATCGAGCTGAAGCTGGTCAGCGACGAGGGCGAGACGCTGCCCCACGACGGCGAGGCGGTGGGCCGGCTGATGGTGCGTGGCCCCACCGTGGCGTCCAGCTACTTCAAGGACGTGGGCGGCAACATCCTGGACGATGAGGGCTATTTCGACACCGGCGACGTGGCCATCATCGACACCAACGGCTTCATGCAGATCACCGACCGGGCCAAGGATGTGATCAAGTCCGGCGGCGAGTGGATCAGCTCCATCGACATCGAGAACGTGGCCGTGGGGCACCCCAAGGCGTCCCTGGCCGCCGTCATCGGCATCGCCCATCCCAAATGGGACGAACGGCCCCTGCTGCTGGTCAAGCTGAAGGACGGCGAGACCGCCGAGAAGCAGGAGTTCCTGGACTTCCTCGAAGGCAAGATCGCCAAATGGTGGATGCCCGACGACGTGGTCTTCGTGGACGACATCCCGCTGGGCGCCACGGGCAAGATCGACAAGAAGATCCTGCGCGAGGAGTTCAAGGACTACACCCTGCCGACGGTGTGATTCAGCTCTTGTCATCCCGGCCGCACCCCGGACTTGTTCCGGGGGGAGAGCCGGGACGGAGCCACCCACTCTCCGCTCATCCCGGCGAAGGCCGGGGTGAGCGGAGTTTTATTGTCCGCCCGTCCCGGACAGCGCCTGCGGCGCTTCCGGGATGACAAGGCGAGGGCCGGTCCGGGTCAGGTCTCGGATCCGGCTTGGAAAAAAACAGAGTCCGAATTGTCCGAAATCGGGCGCGGGCTGATGCCGTTATCTTTGTTTTATATAGATATTTCCTCCCCCTGATTTCGCGCGATTTCGGACTGTCCGAAATCGGGCCCGAGCGGACCCCGCCTCGACCCGTTGATGATAAGCCCCCCCGGAAGGCGTGGGCGTAAAAAGCCCCTTCCGGAGGGCTGACCCCTTGGAAACAGGGGCAACGGGCTTTCGAAAAGCGGGATTTGGGGGCAGGGTCGCGGCCACAACGGCGAGAGGTTTCGGCATGAGCAGATCAAGACACGGGGGCGTCTGGCTGACGGCGGCCTTCCTGATCGCCCTGGCGGCGCCGCTGCTCTGGTTCGTGGCCGCCTTCGGCACCCGGGTCGGGCTGATCGACTGGCGGCTGGGCTATGAGCAGCTGACCCTGGTCTGGGGCTGGCGGCTGGCCTGGGTCAGCGCGGGCGCGGCCCTGGCCACGGTGCTGCTGGCCATGGGCGATGTGAAACGGCGCGGGCTGTACGCGCTGGCAGCCGTGCTGGCGGCGGGCGTGACCCTGTCTCTGCACATCGCCCACCGCCAGGCCCTGGCCGCCCACCCGCCGGTGCATGAAGCCGCCAGCGACTGGGGCGAACCCCTGAGCTTTTCGGGGGTGATCGGCGCCCAGCGCGACCGGGCCGGGGCCGCGCCGCTGGCCGTCGGCTCCGTCGCCGCCTGCGATCAGGCCCTCTCCGCCCGCACCCAGGTGGCGCCGGAGGTGGGCGAGGCGGCGCTGGAGGCGGCGGGCTTCACCGTGGTGGGCACCTCGCCGTTCCGCATCGAGGGCACGCGCCAAGGCTTCTGGTTCGGTTTCAGCCACGACGCGGTGCTGCGCATCCGCCCGGGCCGCACCGATGTGCGCGTGTCCGGGCGCGAGGGCCGTCCCGACGGCGGCGAGGCCTGCCGTCTGGCGGGGCAGATCAGCGAGCACCTGCGCGCCGCTGAATAGTCAGTCGGCTCGGGCGCTCTCCAGCGGTCCCAGATAGCTGTCCGGCGCGCCGTCGCGGACGAGCATCACCCGCTGGATGACCACGCCCGGATCGATGCGCCACACCTTGATGGTGTGCGGCCCCGCCCGCTCCACCGGGTGGCGGGTCGCGTGGACGGCCACGGCGTTCGCCACGTCGCCCTCCCACGCCGCCGCGGTGTCGGTAGGGTTCATGGTCACCACCTGCACCGGTCCGTCGTTGATGGAGACGCCGAAACGGAGCCCCGCCCCGCCCCGGAAATCCAGCGTCGGCGACAGCACCAGCCGCACCTCGACCTCGCCCGGCTCGAACAGGTGGACATCGTATTCGAGACGCGGCCCCTGCCCCGGTTCCGACGCCGGGGCCGTGGAGGGCGTGGTGGTCACGCCCGACAGGGTGCGTCCCAGACCCGGGATGACCCGCCACTCCACACCCTGCCCCTCCAGGGTGCGCGCGTAGTGTTCGGCCTCCATGGTCACATGGCCGTCGGCCTCGATGAAGCGGCCCGGCTCGACCGGCGCGTCGGGATTGAGGATGGGCACGAGGACGGTGATTTCGGTTCCGTCGGCGCCGCGCATCTGTATGAAGCCCTCGGCCTGACCTTCAGGCGCCGCGGACCAGTCGACCGAGACCCGCACGCGCAGGTCGCCCCGGCCCTCGGCCGCCGACAGCCGGATCCACGGCTCACCGGCCTCGAGCGTCCAGGCTGCGGGTTGGTCGCCCCGGTCGAACAGGTCGATCCAGCGGCTCTCGACCCCGTGGCGATGCAGCGACGGCAGGACGGGCCCGCCGCCGGAGCCGGGCCAGGCCCGCGCATCGCCCTCCACCGCCACCCCCAGCGCCGCGCCGGCGACAGGCGTCACCTCGGCCAGATCGGGCAGGACATCCTCGTCCGGTTGCTGCCAGTAGGTGTAGCTGATGTGGGTCTGGGACATCATGTGGTTCCAGCGCCCGTCGGCCACGTCCTGATGATAGATGCGGGTCAGCTCGGCGTCCCGGGCGAACAGATCGCGCACCTGCTGTGCCGCCGCCCCGGCCGCCGCCGCGCGACCCTGGGCGGCGTAGAGCCGGTTGCGCCCGGTCTCCACATGCAGGGCCGTAAGATTGCCGCTGGCGTGGATGGGGAACCAGACCAGCTGGACGAAGGCGTCGTCGTATTCCGGCGGCAGGGCCGCGCGCACGGCGTCGGCGCGGCGGGCCAGATCGGCCCAGTCCGCCGTCACCAGTTCGGCCTCATTGTGATTGAGCAGGCTGAAGGTGTCCGGCCCGATGAGCTCCGGCTTCCGCCGCGAATTGTAGCGGGTGTAGAGGCGCAGCAGGTCGGCGATCTCGTCGGCGTGCTGCTCCCCGAACTGCTGCGCGGCCCAGTCGCGGGTGAAGCCGTTCATGGCCTCCAGCGTCATGGCCTCGGGGTTCCAGGCCTGGGCCAGGAAGGCGCTGATGGGCAGCTCCATGGGCTTGAGGTCGCCAACATTGACGATCCACAGCCGGTCCGCGCCGTATTCCCAGGCCAGGTTCATCTGCTCCCAGGTGCGCTCGACCTGGGTGGTGTTGAGCCATTTGTAGTTCCGGGGGCCGCCCACATAGTCGAAGTGGAAATAGACGCCGTAGCCGCCGGGCCGCTCGGACCCCGGCGCGGGCAGGCGGCGGATGTTGCCCCAGTTGTCGTCGGCGAACAGCAGGGTGACGTCGTCAGGAACCCGCATGCCGTCGTCGTAATAGTCCTGCACCTCCTTGTAGAGAGCCCAGACCTGGGGCGTTTCGGCGGGGTCGCGGCCGGTGACCTCGGCGATGATGTCCCGCTGGTCCGCCACGATGGTCTCCAGCAGGGCGGTGGCGGTGTCCTCGGTCATGGCCTCGTCGCCATCGCCGCGCATGCCGACGGTGACCAGACTCTCGTGCCCGCCCATGCGCGTGACACCCTCGCGCCAGAACCGGCGCAAGGCGTCGGGGTTGGTGGTGTAGTCCCAGGCGCCCACGCCGTAGCGCTCCCACTCCACATGGGCGCGCATCATGGGTTCGTGATGGGAGGTTCCGATCACCACGCCATATTCGTTCGCCATGACGGCGTTCAGGGGATCGTCGTCGGAGAACGCCTTGCCCCACATGGCGGGCCACAGATAGTTGCCCTTCAACCGCAGGGTCAGTTCGAACACCCGGGTGTAGAAGTGGTGGTTGAAGCCGCCGAAGGTCTCGTTGACCCAGCCGTAGAGGGCCGGGTTCTCGTCGTTCAGGAAAATGCCGCGATAACGTACGCGGGGCCGGTCGGCGCGGCGGCCGGGCAGGACGTGCAGGTCGCCCTGACGCACCACCGGCACATCGGCCCACCAGGTCCAGGGCGAGACGCCCATGCGCTCTGACAGATCATAGACGCCATAGATGGCGCCGCGCATGTCCGACCCGGCGATGATCAGGGCCCGGTCCACGCCCGGAGCCGGGTTGTCGATCACCTGCTGGACAAAGGCCTCCCACTGGCCGGCCACGTCCGAGACGTCCAGACGGCCTTCGGCGACCAGGGCGTCGATGACGGCGCTGCGGCCCAGGGTTCCGACGATGACCGCCAGCCCTTCGCCGGCGTCATGACCCAGCGGCGAGGGCGAACCGGACACCCGCTCCAGATCGCCGCGCAGGTCGGCGGCGGCGCGCAGCAGGCCCGCGTGGTCGCCGGGATCGGTGTGCACCACGGCGGGACGGCCCGAGGCGATCAGGGCGAAGGCCTCGCCGGACGCGGCGCCGGGGCAGACCGCGCCCGGGTCCTCGCAGGCGGAAGCGGGCAGCGCCGCGCCCAGCCAGAAAAGACAAAGAGCAAGGAAGCCCGTCACGAAACGCGGCATGCACGCCTCCTGTCGCGAAAAGGCGCCGCCCGCCGCTCCCGAAGGAACGACGGGCGGTCGGGGAGGATCAGCGCACCGTCAGGGTGGCTGACTGCAGGTCGACCGAGTTGGGACCGGCGTGGATGGTGAAGGTGCCCGGCTCCACCACCCGCTCCATGTCCAGATTCCACAGCGACAGGGCTTCGGGCGACAGATCCAGGGTCACCGTGCGGGTCTCGCCCGGCTGCAGGGTGACGCGCTCGAACGCCTTGAGCTCCAGCACGGGGCGGGTGATCGAGGCGTGGTCGTCGCGGACATAGATCTGCACCACCTCGTCTCCGGCCACGGGGCCGGTGTTGGTGACGTCCACCTGCACCTGGGCCGCCTCGCCGACGCGGATGGTCGGGTTGGTCAGGCGCGGCGCCGACATCTGGAAGCTGGTGTAGCTGAGGCCGTAGCCGAACGGGAACAGGGGGCTGGTCTCGTCGAACAGATAGCCCCGGCGCGCGGTCGGCTTGTGGTTGTAGAACACCGGCAGCTGGCCCACCGAGCGGGGGATGGTGACCGGCAGCTTGCCGCCCGGATTGACCCGGCCGAACAGGACGTCGGCGACGGCGTTGCCCGTCTCCTGACCCAGGTACCAGCCCTGGATGAGGGCGTCGGCCTGCTCCACCAGTTCGCCGACGGCCAGCGGGCGGCCGTTGAGCAGCAGCACGATGGTGGGCTTGTTCAGGGCGAAGATGGCGCGGGCCAGATCCATCTGCTGGCCCACAAGCTGCAGGTCGGCGCGGTCGCCCAGATGGTTCTCGGCCCAGGCCTCGCGGCTGAGCTGTTCGTTCTCGCCCAGCACCATGACGATGACGTCGGACTGGCGGGCGACCGCGACGGCCTCCTCGATCAGGCGGGCGTTGACGGCCGGATCGACCAGATTGACCTCGTCAGCGGCCCATTCGCGGCTTTCGGTCAGGCGCACGCCCTCGGAATACACCACCTCGAAGCCGCCGCTTTCGGCCTCGGCCTCGAGACCTTCCAGCACGCTGACCACATGGCGCGGGATGTCGCTGTAGCCGCCGATGGGGGTGTCCACCGCATGGGTCCCCAGCACCGCCAGACGGCCGAGGCCGTCCGCGCGCAGCGGCAGGGTCTGGTCGTCGTTCTTGAGCAGGGTGATGGCGCGTCCGGCCACCTGACGGGCCAGGGCGATGGCGTCCGGGGTGGCGGTCAGGGCGTCGGCGGTGTCGGGGTCCGCATAGGGGTTCTCGAACAGGCCCGCCTCGAACTTCATGGTCAGGATGCGGCGCACCGCGTCGTCGATCTGGGCCTCGGAGATGCGGCCCTCGGCGACCAGCTCGGGCAGGTGAACGAAGCCCTCGCCGTCGGGCAGCTCGATGTCGATCCCGGCGTCCATGGCCCGCACGGTGGCGTCCTGGATGTCCGCGAACATCTGGTGGCGGGTGACCATCTCGCGGATGGCGAAATAGTCGGAGACGATCAGGCCGTCATAACCCCACTCCTCGCGCAGCACATCGTGCAGCAGCCAGCGGTTGGCGTGGGACGGCAGGCCGTCGATCTCGTTGTAGGAGGCCATGATCGAGCGCACCGGCAGCTCTCGCACCGCCCGCTCGAACGGCGGGAAGAACACCTCGCGCAGGACCCGCTCGGAGATCTGGGCGGGGCCGACGTTGATGCCGTTCTCGGGCTCGCCGTGGCCGGTCATGTGCTTGAGGGTGACGAAGACCCGGTCCTCGGCCAGGGGCAGGGTGTCGCCCTGATAACCGCGGATGGCGGCCAGGCCGATTTCGGACACCAGGTGCGGGTCCTCGCCGTAGGTCTCCTCGATGCGGCCCCAGCGGGGGTCGCGCGCCACGTCCACCACGGGGGCGAGGGTCAGGTGCACGCCGCGGGCGCGCATCTCGCGCGAGGCCACATTGAACACCTGGGTGATCAGCTCGGGATCCCAGGTGCTGGCCAGGGCGATGGACTGGGGAAAGCTGGTGGCGCCGCGGGCGGTGTAGCCGTGCAGCGACTCCTCATGGAAGATCAGCGGGATGCCGAGACGGGTCTCCTCGAGGGCCCAGCGCTGGGCGGCGTTGATGTACTCCACCGTCTGGCGGCCGTCGCGGTTGACGGCGCCCTCGGTGACGCCCGCCGCGCCGTTGGTGGTGGGATCGACGCCGCGCATGTCGGACGGCCGCGAGATCTGACCGAGGCCATGGGGAAAGGCGGCGGAGGCCCGCTCGGGCGAGAAGTCGCCCTCCGGCGTCTGCACGTCGCCCTTGTTCTCCCACAGGCCCTGCATCTGGCCGACCTTCTCCTCCAGCGTCATGCGCGAGAGCAGGTCCTCGACCCGATCCGCCACCGGACGCGCGGCGTCGCGATAGACGGGCGTCTGTTCCTGCTGAAAAGCGAAGGCCGGCTGCATCGGCGCCAGCGTGATGGCCAGGGCGGCCCCGAAGGCGGTGATCGCCCGTCCTCGCCGGAATCGCTCCGGCCGGTCCCATTTGGTCATGTGCGTCCTCCCTCGCTCCCGCCAGTTCGTCAGCGACCGGCTTGGTAGCGCTATCATCATTTAGAGGGCATCCTGCCGCGCCGGTCAACCAATGGTCTGACGATTGCATGGCGCTTCAGAACGTCGCATAGCCATTTCTCGCACAAGACGCGGGCGTGCGACCACGCCGCCCCAGAATGCCGCACGGAGCAGAACCCTCGCCCATGGCGCCCGAAAAGAAAACCAGAACCGGAGGGGACCGGCGCATCGGCAAGCCCGTGCGCAGCCCGGCCCGCATCCATGGCGTCATCGCCCATGACCTGGGCGTGGCCATCGTCTCGGGGCAGTACAAGCCCGGCGAGATTCTCCAGAACGAGATCGATTTCTCCGAGCGTCTGGAGGTGTCCCGCAGCGCCTATCGCGAGGCCATCCGCATCCTGGCGGCCAAGGGGCTGGTGGAGAGCCGGCCCAAGACCGGCACCCGGGTGAACCCCGAGGCGCGCTGGAACCTGCTTGACCCGGATGTGCTGGCCTGGTCATTCGAGACCGAGCCCAGCCCCGCCCTGGTCAAGGGCCTCTTCGAGCTGCGTCTGATCATCGAGCCCGCCGCCGCCGCCCTGGCCGCCCAGCGCCGCAGCCCCGAACAGGTGACCCGCATGCGCGAGGCCCTGATGGCCATGGAGCGCCACGGCCTGAACACCGAGGAGGGCAAGGGCGCGGACCGGGAGTTCCACGCCACCATCCTGGAGGCCACCGACAATCCGCCCCTGCTCAGCCTGGCCAGCACCATCGGCGCGGGGGTCCGCTGGACCACGGTCTACAAGGAGCGGAAGAAGGAGCTGCCGCGCGATCCCATGCCCGACCACTGGAAGGTGTTCGACGCCATCGCCTCGGGCGGGCCGGAGGCGGCGCGCGCGGCCATGACCGAACTGGTGGAGATGGCCCTGCACGACACGGCCCGCGCCCTGCAGCAGCGCCCGCGCGCCTGATCGGCGTTCTTTTTTGGCTCTTGTCCGACTTTTGAGACACGTCTATTTGTCCGACTAATACGGGCACTGTTCGGAGACCACGGGTCGCCATCTGCCCGGCGTGTTTCCCTTCGCCCCCGGCTCGCCGGCGGCCCTGACCGACAGGCCCGAATGACCAAGCCTCTCCGCTCCCGTCTGTGGTTCGACAACCCTGCGAACCCGGACATGACGGCGCTGTATCTGGAGCGTTATCTGAACTACGGCCTGACGCTGGAGGAGCTGCGCTCGGGCAAGCCGATCATCGGCATCGCCCAGACAGGGTCTGACCTGTCGCCGTGCAACCGCCACCACATCGAGCTGGCCAAGCGGGTGCGCGAGGGCATCCGCGAGGCGGGG
>NZ_JADWOW010000040.1:0-722 GCF_015767455.1 Brevundimonas sp. BAL450 | reverse complement strand
GAAGCCGGGAGGGTTTGGCCCTTAGAAGTTGATGTCGATGGTGGCGCGCCGGTTGAGCGGCTCACGCACGCCGTCCGCGGTCGGACGGGCCAGATCGGTTTCACCGCGGGCGTCCAGTTGGACGACGCCGCCGGAGACACCCTGGGCGACCAGGGCGTCAGCCACGGTGCGGGCCCGGCGCTGGGACAGACCCAGGTTGTACTGGGCCGAACCCGAGGTGTCGGTGTGGCCGACGATCAGCACGCGCGTCGGGGAGCCCGAGCGAGCGTGGTTGGCCGCAGCGGTCACCACGTTGCGCGCTTCCGCGGTCAGGTCCGAGCGATCCCAGTCGAAGTAGACCACGAACTGTTCGGCAGCCGGCGCCGGCTGCCGAACAGTTCGTGGTCTACTTCGACTGGGATCGCTCGGACCTGACCGCGGAAGCGCGCAACGTGGTGACCGCTGCGGCCAACCACGCTCGCTCGGGCTCCCCGACGCGCGTGCTGATCGTCGGCCACACCGACACCTCGGGTTCGGCCCAGTACAACCTGGGTCTGTCCCAGCGCCGGGCCCGCACCGTGGCTGACGCCCTGGTCGCCCAGGGTGTCTCCGGCGGCGTCGTCCAACTGGACGCCCGCGGTGAAACCGATCTGGCCCGTCCGACCGCGGACGGCGTGCGTGAGCCGCTCAACCGGCGCGCCACCATCGACATCAACTTCTAAGGGCCAAACCCTCCCGGCTTC
>NZ_JADWOW010000004.1:0-386 GCF_015767455.1 Brevundimonas sp. BAL450 | reverse complement strand
TTTAGCAAAGGACTATTCAGGTTCTTTGATGAAGCCGGAGTCGCGTCACATGATTAGCGGGAGAAAGAGTGTCCGCGCGGTCGACCTAATGTTGAGCCTACTCCTGGCAGGATTGATGTACGAGACCATCCTGTACTCGTCCCAGAATGGCATCCCGTACGGCGTGTTTTCTTTCAATGCCGGCACTGTGAATCTGAGACTCTTGGATCTTCTTGTGCTTGGCACGGGTGCCGTTTCACTCTTTCATACGCGCGCAAGGACCCTCCCACTCAGGTATGCGTCAGCCGTTATCGCAATGGGGCTATGGATTATCCTGAGTTGGGCGATTCTTTCCCACCAGTCGCCCGGAGTGTCGTCTCTGTTCACCGAACTTCGGTGGGTCATAT
>NZ_JADWOW010000039.1:0-98619 GCF_015767455.1 Brevundimonas sp. BAL450 | reverse complement strand
GCCCTGGCGCCAGGGCCTGCCCTTGCGCGGGCTCAGGTGATTGAAGGGGCGGGTCCTGATGGGCCGCCGCCCATCGATCCGACTGCGCTCCAGACCCTGTCCAATCTGGTCACGCGCATGGCCGTGCCGGTGCAGATCGCCGGCCAGGGTCCGTTCCACTTCGTCATCGACACCGGCGCGACGCGCACCACCCTTTCACGGGAACTGGCCGAGAGTCTGAACCTGCCGCCGGGACCGGAGGTGGTGGTGCATGGGGTCGTCAACGCCGAGCGGGCGGCGACCGTCGTCGTGCCCCGGCTGGATTTCGCCAGCAGCCGGATGCCCGATCTTATCGCGCCGGTCTTCCCCCGCGCCCGGCTGGGTGTCGACGGCCTGCTGGGCGTGGATGTGCTGGGCGACTATCGGCTGGTTTTCGACATGGCGGGCGAACGGGTCTCGCTGCTGCGCTCGCCCCGGGTCGCCTATGTCCAGCGCATGGACGTGGACGTCAGCCGCCTGAACCGCGCCAACGAACTGCGCGGCCATCGGGAGTACGGACAGCTGACCGTGACTGACGTGGCCGCCGACGGGGTGACTGTGACCGCCTTCATCGACAGCGGCGCCCAGCATTCCATCGGCAACATGGCCCTGTTCAACTCTGTGGCCGTCCAGCGGCCGTCGCTTCACGATCAGGTGTGGGAGACGCCCATCATCGGGGTGACGGGCCAGACCACCACCGGTCGGCTGGCCTATCTGCGGTCGTTACGCCTGGGGTCGGCGCGCGTGCATGACCTTCCGGTGCTGTTCGCCGACCTGCACGCCTTCGACGTATGGCGTCTGACCGACACCCCGGCCCTGCTGATGGGGGCCGACATCCTGGGCATGTTCCGCAGCGTGACCATGGATTACGGCCAGATGCGCATGGTGTTCGGATCGAGACTCGCGCGGCGGGGGGATGGATAGCACCACCATGACTTTGACCAGACGAAAGGCGGCGGCGGGCCTGACGCTTCTCGGGGGCTTCACCGCTTTCGGGCGAACCGTCGCGGCGCAGGCCCCGCCTGTTGCCCAGGACGCCCCGGCCGAGCCCGCCCTGGTCCTGACGGTGGTTCCCAATCTGATCACCCGTATGGCCGTGCAGGTGATGATCGGCGATGCCGGTCCCTATCGGTTCGTGGTGGACACCGGAGCGGGCCGAACCTCCATATCCCGGGAGCTGGCCGCAGAGCTGGGCCTGGCCCCGGGTCCGCCCGTCATCGTGCACAGCATCCTGGACTCCGAGGTGACGTCGACGGCACGGGCGCCCAGCCTGTCGGTGGCCGACATCCGCGCGCGCGATCTGGTCATGCCCGTCTTCAGCCGCGCCCGTCTGGGCGTAGACGGACTGCTGGGCCTGGACGTGCTTGGCGGGCGGCGCCTGGTCTTCGATATCCTCGGCGAGGAGTTGCACATCACGCCCACCGGCTCCCGCCATCTACAGGCGCCGCGAAGCCGCCTGGGCGTGAGTGACGAGGCCGAGGTTCTGCGCGGACAACGGTGGTTCGGGGGGCTCACCATGGTCCAGGGCCGCGCCGATCGGGCGCCGGTTTCTGCGGTTCTGGACACCGGAGCCCAGTACTCCATCGGCAACCGGGCGCTCTACGATTCGATCGCGGTTCGCCGCCCGGCCACCATACAGCGCGCCATGCCGTTGACCCTGTACGGCGTGGCGGGTCAGCCCATGCAGGGGGATCTGGCCACGCTGAACGAGTTGCGGCTGGGCGGCGTCCGGATCACCAGCCTGCCGATCCTGTTCGCGGACCTGCACGTCTTTGACCTGTGGGAGGCTCAAGAGACGCCGACGTTGCTGATGGGTGCGGACATCATGGGGCTGTTCAGCCGGATCATCCTCGACTTCGGGAGCGACGAGGTGACCTTTCACACGGCCTCAAGGATCAGACCGCGGATTCCGCTGTAAGCGCGTCCGCCACCGCCTCGCCGATAGCCAGGGAGCTGGTCAGACCGGGGCTCTCGATGCCGAACAGGGCCATGAGGCCGGCGACCCCGTGCACCTGGGCGCCGTCCAGCCGGAAATCGCCCTGGGGCTCGCCCGGCCCGTGCAGCTTGGGCCGGATTCCGGCGTAGTCGGGCGACAGGGCGTTCTCGGGCAGGCCCGGCCAGAAACGCCGGATGACCGCCTCGAACGCCTCGGCCCGGGCGGGATCGACGGCGTAGTCCTCAGTCTCGACGAAGGCCAGATCGGGCCCGAACACGGCCTGTCCGCCCAGATCCTTTCGGTAGTGGGTGCCCAAGGCGCCGGGGATGGGCGGCGGATAGATCAGCCGGTCGAACGGCGCCTTGCCCATCAGGCGGAAATAGACCCCCTTGCCCAGATGCCGGGCGGGGATGGCGTCCGCTGGATAGCCCTCCACCCGCGCCGCCGCTTCCTGGGCGCCCAGTCCCGCCGACAGCACCAGCAGGCGCGTGGTCAGTTCGGCGCCGGCCTCGCCGCCTGCGCACACCCGAAAACCGCCGTCCGGCAGCGGTTCGGCGGCCTCGAAGGGAGTGGCGGCGACCACCGACCCGCCCGCGTCCTCGATCTCTCCCTTCAGGGCCAGCATGTAGCCGTGGCTGTCGAACACCCCGCTCTCGGGCGACAGCAGGGCGCCGTGGCACGCCAGTTCGGGCTCCAGCGCCCGGACCTGTTCGGCGGTCAGCCGCGCCATGCCCTCTACGTCATTGGAGCGGGCCTGCTCCAGAATGGCGTCCAGACGCTCGACTTCATCGGCCGCCGTGGCCACCACCAGCTTGCCGCACTTGCGGTGGTCGATCTTGCGGCTGTCCAGATAGGGCCACAAGGCCCGACGGCCTTGAACGCAGAACCGCGCCTTCAGGGAGCCGGTGGGATAGTAGAGCCCGCCGTGGACCACCTCGGAATTGCGCGAGGAGATTCCCTGGCCGATGTCGGGTTCGCGCTCCAGCACCAGCACGGTCTGGCCCCGCTTCGCCAGCGCCCGCCCGCAGGCCAGGCCGACGGCGCCCGCGCCCACCACCACCGCGTCGAAATCGAAGGGGGTGCTCAGCTGACGTATCCCGCCTGGATCAACTCGGCGATGTGGGCCACCGCCACGGGGCGGCGGTCGTCCACCACGAACAGGTTGGCGATCTTGTTGGCGGCCAGCAGATCGATGACCTCGCTCATGCGCGCGTCCGGCGTCACGGTGATGGGGTCACGACTCATGATGTCCGCGGCCTTCAGGCTGGTGATGTCGCGAAGGAAGGCCCGGCGCACGTCGCCGTCGGTGATCATGCCGATCAGGCGGCTGTCAGACTCCACGATGGCCACGCAGCCCTGACGCCCCTTGGTGATGGCCGAGACCACCTCGGCGAAGGCCGCGCCCTCGGGCAGGGTCACCGGCGGCTCGCGCTTGTCGCCCATCCACTCGCTGACCCGCTGCAGCCGCATGCCCAGCGATCCGCCGGGATGCCTCTGCCCGAAGTCCTCGGCGGTGAAGCCGCGCTGGTCCATCAGCACCATGGCCAGGGCGTCGCCCAGCGCCAGGGTCATCAGGGTCGAGGTGGTGGGCGCCAGATTGTTGGGGCAGGCCTCGGCCACCCTGGGCATCACCAGGGGCACGGTGGACATGCGGTGCAGGAAGCTGCCCTCGCGCTGGGTCACCCCGATCACCGGGATGCCATGGCGCTGGCAGAACAGCAGCGGATCGCGCAGCTCGCGGCTCTCTCCCGATGATGAGATGGCCAGCAGGGTGCAGTCGTCGCGCAGCATGCCCAGATCGCCGTGGCTCATCTCGGCCGGATGCACGAAGAAGGCGTTGGTGCCGGTGGACGCCAGGGTGGCGGCGATCTTGCCGCCGATGTGGCCCGACTTGCCCATGCCCGTGACCACCAGATAACCGGGGCGGCCCAGGATCACGCGGCAAGCCTCCACCAGCGGTTCGCCGAGGCTGTCGCTCAGGGCGGCCAGCGCCTCGATGTTCAGGGCCATCACCTCGCGGGCGCGAGCCAGCATGGCCTTGTCTTCCGCGTGGCCGTTTGGAGTGCTCGTGTTCATGAACCGGCCATAGCCTATCCGCCCCGGTTCAGGCCAGCTTTCGCGCCGCCTCCAGGTCCGCCGGATTGTCCACCGACAGGGGCGCTTCGTCGATCACGGCGGCCCAGAGGCTCAGCCCCATCTCCAGCGCCCGCAGCTGCTCCAGCTTCTCGCGGCGCTCCAGCGGCGAGGGCGGAGCGGCGCAGAAAGCCTCCAACGCGGCGCGCCGGTAGCCGTAGACCCCCACGTGCCGCCACACCGGCCCGTCGCCGTACAGGGTGGAGCGGGTGAAGTAGAGCGCCCGACCGCTGCGTCCGGTCCCGTCCAGCGCCAGCACCGCCTTGACTACGTCGGGATTGGCCCGGTCCTCCGGCCCCGCCTCGGGCGCCACCAGGGTGGCGATGTCGCACGACGGCTCGCGCGCCATCAGTTCGGCGCACAGGCGGCTGATGGAAGGGCCCGCGAAGGGCATGTCGCCCTGCAGGTTGATGACCACGTCGTGCGCCCCGTTGGGGTCGATGGCGTCCAGGGCCGCCCGGATGCGGTCCGAGCCCGACGGCAGGTCCGGATCGGTCAGAACCGCGCGGCCGCCCGCCGCCTCCACCGCCTGCACGATCTCGGGATCGCCTGCCGCCACCGCCACCGGCAGGCCCGAGGCGGCCGCGGCCTCCCAGGCGCGCACGATCATGGGCTTGCCGCCGATGTCGGCGAGCGGCTTGTTGGGCAGGCGGGTGGCCGCCATGCGGGCGGGGATCAGGACCAGCGGATTCATGCTCCGGCGCTAGCCCCGATCCGCTCCGCCTGCAAGATCACTCATCCAGCGCCGCCGCCACGCGCGCCAGGAAGGCGTTGCGGGCCGCCGAACGGGCATTGCCCGTCGCCACCGGCCAGGCCGACAGGATCACCACCACCGCGCGGCGCTCCGGATCGATGTGGATCATCTGCCCGAAGATGCCCCGCGCCGCGAAGGTCCCGTCATCGAAGGTCCACCACTGATAGCCATAGCCCATGCCGGGCACGCCGATATCGGCCTGCCTCGAGGTCGCCTCGTCAAACCACCCCTCCGGAAGGATGGACCGGCCGTCCACGACCCCGTCCTCCAGCACCAGTTGTCCGACCCGGCCCCAGTCGCTCAGGGACGCCATCAGACAGCAGCCGGCGGCTTCCTGCCCGGCCGCGTCCACCATCCAGGCCGCGTCCCGTTCCATGCCGTAGGACCGCCAGATTTTTTCCGACAGATAGTCCGCCAGGGTCCGCCCCGTGGCCCGGCTGACCAGCAGGCCGACCAGATTTGTCTCCCCCGAGCTGTAATGCCAGCGCGTCCCCGGCTCGGCGGCCCGCGCCAGCCCGCGCATGTAATACAGGGTCGGGTCCATGCCGCCGGTCTCGCGCGGCTCGAAGAAGCGCGCCACGTCGGAGTTGGCGTCCGTGTAGTCCTCGTTCCAGGCCGCGCCCGAAGTCATGGTCAGCAACTGGCGCACCGTGACCCCGTCATAGGCCCCGCCCGCCAGTTCCGGCAGATAGCGGGTGATGGGCGTTTCAAGGCTCTCGATGTGGCCGTCGGCGATGGCGGCGCCCACCAGGGTCGAGGTCAGGGACTTGGCCACTGAAAACGAGGTCCAGCGCCCCTCCGGCCCGAAATCCAGGCCATACCGCTCCAGCCGCACCCGGCCGTCCTGAAGCACGAGCAGGCCCGCGACCTTCTCGGCCTCCATGAAGGCGTCCACGTCCAGATCCAGCGGCGCCCCCGGCGGCAGGGCGCGGACATCCCCGCCCGCCGCCACCGTGCGGTGCGGCGCGATCCGCTCCATGGCGCGGAACCCGGCCTCGCGCTCGGTCTGACTCCAGAACAGCACCTCGGACGGCCGCTCCAGCCGGGGCAGCCCATCGGAATGCGGCTCCGGCTGGAGCGCGCAGGCCGACAGAGCAAAGACGGCCATGAGGCCGAGGATAGGACGACAGCGCATGGAAACCCCCTGTTGAGGGCCGATCTATAGGCCGGGCGACGGCGCGCTGGAAACCGCAGTGGCCGGCGTGGCGCCGGCGCGGGCGTCGGCCATGACGGGAACGGCGCCGGCGCAGCTGGCGACGATCAACATGAAAAGGACGGCGAGCGGCTTCATGCCTGCAAGAGGGCCTCGATCGCCGCGCCGGATGCGTGATGACCGCGAATTCACATACTGATCAACAAAATGGCTTTTTCCACAAGGGTGTGCTAAGTGAGTGACACCCCACGCGGTTCCCGTCGACCGCCCTCGCATCCCCGGCCCTTTTCGCCGCCTGCGCGCCTGAACCCTGAAGAGGGCGGCCGCGCGACGGTGTTTCTACCCTTGGACCGGCGTCAGACCCGAAAGGACAAACGATGGTCGAAGAAGGCTTCGTTCAACTCTACGTTCGCGATTTCGCCGCCATGGCCGCCCGCGCCGACGGCGGCCAGGACGTGGAGGAGGCGCTGACGCGTCGTGTCCGCGAACTGAAGTCTCACGCCGAACTGATGGACCGTCGCAAGACCCCCGGCCACCAGGCGGCGGTGGCCGAGCGCCTGATCTCTGAGTCCGAACGCACCCACGTGCGTCACGGCCGCATCGGCCCGGATGACGTGGAGGCGCTGGAGCGCCGCCGGGACTTCCTGCTGCGCGTCGCTGAAATGCTGCGCGAGGATCAGGCCGAACTGGCCGCCTGACCACTTTTCCCGCCACCAAATCAACGGTGAAGCGTTCCCGGTCGTCATACCCGGGAACACACCGTGAAATTTCCTGACTGGAACCGCCTCAGAGCCGACGCCGCTTCACGCGGTCGTCGGCTTTTGACGTCCGGGCGCTCGCGTTTCCACACGAGCCGCGCCTGGGTCTCCGCCAATGACCCCGTCTGGAAGGCCTGGCGCAGGCCCGGCAGGGCGGAGACGATTTCGGGCGCTGTGGCGGGCGTGCTGGTCCTGGCCGTGGTCCTGACCCTGGCCCTGTTCGACTGGAACCATCTGCGCGGGCCCATCGGCCGCTGGGCCTCGGACAAATACGAGCGCGACATCAGCATCGACGGCGATCTGGACGTGACCCTGTTCGGCTGGACGCCATCCGTAGCGGTCGAAGATCTGCGCATCGGCGGACCGGACTGGGCCGATGAAGACGATACGCTGCGGGTGGGCCGCTTCGAAGGCTCGGCGCGCTTGCAACGGCTGCTGGCCGGACAGCTCGAACTGACCCGCGCCGTGGTGATCGAGCCGGAAATCGTGCTCATCGTCCACGAGGACGGCCGCCGCAGCTGGGTCATGGACGACACCGGCCCGGACGAACCCACCCGCTTGCCCCTGATCGAGCGCCTGTTGATCCGCGACGGCCGGGTGCGGGTGGATGAGCGGGGACGCGGTCTGACCCTGGATGCGGCCATCGACGCCCGCGAACTGGCCGAGGGTGTCGGCGACGAGGATGAACGCTCCGGCTTCCGTCTGGAAGGCGAGGGCGCCCTGAACGGCCAGCCGCTGACCCTGCGCGTTCTGGGCGAGCCCTTCGTCCAGTTGCGCCGGGACCGGCCCTGGCGCTTCCGTGCCGAACTGACCGGCGCGGGCAGCGAACTGGAGGCCCGCGGCCAGATCACCCGCCCCTTCGACCTCAGCCATTTCACCGCCGACCTGTCCCTGTCCGGCCCCGACCTGGCGAACCTGTATCTGATCACCGGCGTGGTGACGCCCAACACGCCGCCCTACAGCCTCGAAGGCGACCTGGCCCGCGACGACAGCCTGTGGACCTTCAATGAGGTGACCGGCCGGGTGGGCGACAGCGATCTGTCGGGCGATGTCAGCGTCGACCGGGTCGACGACCGTCTGCGGGTGGAGGCGGATCTGCGCAGTCGGTCGCTGGATCTTGACGACCTGTTCGCCGTTCTGGGCGCGCCGCCGGACCCGACCGAAACCGCCTCGCCCGAGCAGCGCGCTCGCGCCGGGGCCATGCGCGCCCAGGCGCGCCTGCTGCCCGACGCGCCCCTACGCACCGAGCGGCTGCGCACCATGGACGGCCGACTGGATTTTCGCGCCGACGAGGTGAAGCACAACGACCTGGCCGTCACGGCGGTCAGCCTGGGCGCCGCGCTGGAGGACGGCATCCTGGGCCTGGACCCCATCGCCTTCGCCTTTGCACAAGGGGAGCTGAACGGCACGGCCCGCATCGACGCCACGGGCGACGTTCCCCAATCCACCGTCGACCTCCGGCTGGCGGGCTATCCGCTGGAGGCCGTCATCCCCGCCCGCGACGGCCAGCCGACGGTCACGGGCCGAGCCCTGGGACGGGTCCGGCTGCAGGGGCCGGGCGCCTCCATCGCCGACTTCGCGGCCCGCTCCCGGGGGACCATCACGGTGGTGGTCCCGCAAGGCCAGATGCGCGAGGCCTTTGCCGAGCTGCTGGGAATCAATGTCGGGCGCGGTCTGCGCCTGCTCCTGTCCGACGACCAGCGCACCACGCCGATCCGCTGCGCCGTGGCCAGTTTCGATGTTCGGGACGGCATCGGCACGGCCTCGACCTTCATCATCGACACCGATGTGGTGCTGGCCCAGGGGGAAGGGACCCTGAACCTGCGAAACGAACGGCTGGACATCCGCATCGACGGCGAAAGCAAGAAGCCGCGCCTGCTGCGCGTCTGGTCGCCCATCACCGTCTCGGGCCCGATCCGGTCCCCTTCGGTGGGCGTTGACGAGGCCGCCATCGCCGGCCAGGTGGGCCTGATCGCCGCCATCGGGGCGCTGGTGGCGCCGGTCGCGGGGGTGCTGGGGCTGATCGAGCCGGGGCTGGCTGAGGACGCCAACTGCGGCGCCCTGATCAGTCAGGCCCGTTGATCCGGCGTCGTTGTCCTGACGTCCGACCCGGACCGTCGCAACCCGCGCCGGATGACGCGCGTATCTGACCTGAAGCTTTGACACGGACGCCCATGACTCGACGTGGATTCCTCATGCCCGCCCTTGCCGGCCTCATGGCCGGCTGCTCCCCGCTGGGCGCCCTCAACGCCCTGGGTCCCCGGGACAGCGGCGCGGGCCGGGTGGCCCGGGGCCTGGCCTACGGGTCCGAAGACCGCCAGCGCTTCGACCTGTTCGCCCCCGCCGACGGGGCGGACCTGCCCGTGGTGGTGTTCTTCTACGGCGGCGGCTGGGATTCCGGATCGAGGGACGTCTACGGCTGGGCGGCGCAGGCCCTGGCCGCGCGCGGTTTTCTGGTGGCCCTGCCGGACTATCGCCTGTCGCCGGACGTCCATTTCCCGGCGTTCATCGAGGACGCGGCCCTGGCCACGGCGGCGGCGGCGGATGTGGCGGCGCGGCACGGCGGCGACCCGGCGCGGCTGGCGGTCAGCGGCCATTCGGCGGGCGCGCACCTGGCCATGATGATCACCCTGGACCCGCGCTACATGGCGGGTGTGGAGCGGCCGGACCTGATCAGGGCCGCAGCGGGTCTGGCCGGGCCCTACGACTTCCTGCCCTTCGACGTGGCCGCCAGCCGCAACGCCTTCGGCCGCACCCCGGACCCGACCCTGACCCAGCCGGTCACTTTCGCCCGCGCTGACGCCCCGCCCGTCTGGCTGGCCCACGGGACCGAGGACAGCACGGTGCACGCCGAGGACTCCGAGATCCTGCACGCCCGCCTGTCGGAGCTGGGCGCGCCCTCGACATTGCGCCTCTATGAGGGGCTGAACCACGCCGATCTGATCGCGACCTTCTCGCCCCTGTTCCGCCGCAAGGCCCCGGTGCTGGATGACATGGCGGCGTTCCTGAGCGGGGTCCTGACCTGATCGTCAGCTTGCGTCAGCGGCCTTTTCGTCGCGGAATGGCCAGGATGGGATCGGGAGGCCGGGCATGAGGGCATGGATTGCGGGACTGGCGGGGGCGGCCGCGCTGGCGCTGGGGATCGGCGCGGCCGCCGCCCAACCGGCGCCGTCGGACCTGGAGGCCGCCTTCGAAGCGGCACGAACCGCCAGCGCGGTCCCGCTGTCTCTGGACCGCGAGCAGGCGGACTGGCGCGAGTACGGCGATCGGAGCCCCGACGGCCTGGCGGCCCGGATAGATGAGCTGACCGAGCGAGCCGCGCGCGACCGCGCCGCCTGGGCCCTGCGGACAACGCCCGCCTTGATGGCTGATGGCTGTGTGCCCATAGCCCTGAGCGACTGCCACACCGTGTCAGGGGGCTATGTGGCCCGGCGCGACGGCCCGACCCTGTACTGGCAGCTCCAGCGCGGTTTCACTGAGGCGGATGGCGTCGGGGGCGGTTTCGTCCTGCTTCAGCTTGAGACGGACGGGATCACCCTGCGGCCCGTCGCCTGGGACTACGCCGGCTACATTTATGGCCAGCCCGAATGGGCGGGGGATGAGGGCGAGGGCGTCGTGCACGTGGCGGTCCCCGGCGTGCACGGCGGCACCGGCGCGCACAACGCCGACGTGATTTTCCGCCTGACGGATGATGCCGACAGGCCCTTGCGTCAGATCGACAACTTCACCTGGCGGGAGGGTCTGGGCGCCCGGCTGCCGCAAGGGCTGGAGGTGTGGAAAGGGGTCAATTTCGCCTACGAGGCCCTGATGGCCGACACGGCGCTCTGGCGCACCAGCGACGCCAACTGCTGCCCCACCGGCGGCGAGGCCTATCTGGATTTCGAGATTCGCGATGACCGCCTGACCCTGACCGGCGTTCAGGTGAATGACGCGCTCACGAGCCTCGCCCAACAGGTTCCGGCCGGCGTCTTCGCCTGGGTCCAGCGGCGCATGGCCTGCGACCACTGGGGCGGGGAGGAGCCGTATGACGCCGAGCGCGCGGCCCAGATCGAGGCGGCGCTGTCCGAGGCCCGTTGCGACGCCCTGGAGACGGATGGTCAGACCCTGCGCCGCACCCACGCCGACGATGACGCCGTGCTCGCCATCCTCGCCCGCGCCGAGGCGATGTAGCGCGCCGCGTCTCGCCATCGTCACGCTTGCCCGCTAGACTGGGTCATGACCGAGACCATGACCATCGAGGCGGTGCTGGACCGCCTGCAAGACCTTTATTCCAGCTCCGTCGGCAATCTGCGTGAAGCCGTCAAACAGTTCCTCGACAGCGGCGCCCTGCCCGACCCCGACGCTCGCGCCCAGGGCCTGTTCGCCTATCCCGAGCTGAGGGTCAGCTGGCGCGGCGAGCGCCCCGGCGATCTGGAGCCCCGCGCCTTCGCCCGCCTGTCGCGGCCCGGCGACTATGCCGCCACCATCACCCGGCCGGACTTGTTCCGCTCCTACATCCGCGAGCAGCTGGAGCTGCTTGAAGCCGACTACGGCGCGACCTTCGCGGTGGTCGCTTCACGTCAGGAGATCCCGTTCCCCTATGTGATGGACGGCTCGGGGGTGACGCTGGACCGCACCATGACCTCGGCCATCGCCCGCTACTTCCCCACCACCGAGCTGGCCCATATCGGCGACGAGATCGCCGACGGCCTGTTCGATCCGGCCGCGGGCGCCTTCCCCCTGTCGCACTTCGACGGGCTGCGGACCGACTTCTCCCTGGCGCGGTTGAAGCACTACACGGGCGCCCCGGTGGACGACATTCAGTCCTTCATCCTGTTCACCAACTACCACCGCTATGTGGACGAGTTCGTGCGCTGGGCCTGTGCACAGCTGGCCGACCCGGACAGCCCCTACGAAACCCTCTCCTGTGCCGGGGGGGTGGTGGTGACCCGGGATGATCCGGACGCCGACGCGGCCCTGTCGGACGGCGCATGGCGCCGCCACCAGATGCCGGCCTGGCACCTGACCGCGCCCGGCTGGCGCGGCGTGACCCTGGTGAACATCGGCGTGGGGCCCTCCAACGCCAAGACCATCACCGACCACCTGGCTGTGACCCGGCCCCACGCCTGGCTGATGATCGGCCACTGCGGCGGCCTGCGCGCCAGCCAGTCCATCGGCGACTATGTGCTGGCCCACGCCTATCTGCGCGACGACCATGTGCTGGACGCGGTGCTGCCGCCGGACATCCCGATCCCCTCCATCGCCGAGGTCCAGCGCGCCCTGTACGACGCCACCAAGTCCGTTTCGGGCATGCCGGGCGAACAGGTGAAGCGGCGCTTGCGCACGGGCACGGTGGTCACCACCGACGATCGCAATTGGGAGCTGCGCTATTCCCGCTCGGCCCTGCGCTTCAACCAGAGCCGGGCCGTGGCCATCGACATGGAGAGCGCCACCATCGCCGCCCAGGGCTACCGCTTCCGCGTGCCCTACGGCACCCTGCTGTGCGTGTCCGACAAGCCCTTGCACGGCGAGATCAAGCTGCCCGGCCAGGCCAACCGCTTCTACGAGGGCTCCATCTCCGAGCACCTGCAGATCGGCATCGAGGCGGTAGCCCTGCTGCGTCAGGAAGGCCTCGGCCTGCACTCCCGCAAGCTCCGCGCCTTCGACGAGCCGCCTTTCAGGTAAAGAGCCCTAACGCTCGCCGCGCGGCGGCTCGCTGCTTGAGGGCGGTTTGGGCCCTGCCGTTCGCAGCGCAGGGCCTCGCTGTTCAAGGGCTCAACATTAAATTTGCGCCCACCGCTTTCGCCCCGGTCTATGATGGGGCTTGCGACCAGGGAGGGCCATTTCAGACAATTCAGACTATTCGCACCCTGTTTTTTTGAGTCCGGAGTCCGAAATTCCGGCGCCGCTCTGAAGCCCGCGCGCTCAAGCAGCGAGCCGCCGCGCGGCGAGCGATAGTGCGTCAAGGATGCGCTCAAGCAGCGAGCCGCCGCGCGGCGAGCGGTAGCGCTCTAAAGAGATACAAACCGAAGCCGAAGACGCGGAAACCTTCGGTCTCGAACATCGCCTTCTGCATATCCGCGCGGGCGATCAGGCGCGGCGCCTCCGGCGCCTCGGGGTGGGCGGCGGCCCAGGCGCGGACGGCGGCGTCCATGGTGTCGATGTAGGTGCGCCATTCCTCATCGGTGCTGTGCCGGACATGGACGACGCGCCATCCGGCCTGTTCGGCGGCCGTACGCCAACCCGCGTCGGTCTGGTAGCTGTTGGTCATCTCGACGATCTGGCGAAGCGGCGCGCTGGGCTCGGCCTTCCAGAACGGTTCGCCCCAGAGCAGGCGCCCGCCGGGCGCCACCGCGTTCTTCAGCCGCGCGAAGACGGCGACCGGATCGCGCAGGCCCGGCGCTGCGGCGTCCGTGGCGCCCAGCACCGTGATCAGGTCCGGCAGGGGCGCATGGTCCAGAACCTCGCTGGAATCCCGGACCAGCAGCTCGACCCGCTCCCCCTGTCCGGAGGCGGCGATGCGTCGGGAGGCAAGAGCGGCCATGACGGGATCGCGCTCCACCGCCCGAACCTTCAGGCCGAAGTCGCGCGCCAGGCCGATGGCGACAGTGGCGTTGCCGGCGCCCAGATCCAGCGCCAACGCGCCGGGTTTCAGCCCCGCCGCAGCGACGGCCTCGCGCACCGCGTCCCAGGACACGGCGTTGCAGACCTCCAGCGCCTCATAGGCGATATGGTTGAAGTTCACGGCCATGAGGCGGGCTTGCACCGGGTACCGGAGAGACACCACGAGAAAGCACTTTACATCTTAAAGCAAATTGATAAGGTCAGCCCATCCAAGGGAGAGGCTCCATGACCGACGACCACAGCAAGTCCATACACGACGACATCGCCTATATGCGCGGCTTGGCCGATGAAGGGCGTCACGCGCCCCTGCTCAGCGGGCCCGTGATGGTCGCGGCGGGCGTGATCTTCGGCTTGGCCAGCCTCGGCCAATGGGCCATCGTGACCGAGGTGCTGGTCGTCGACCCCATGGCCCAACTCTGGCTGTGGCTCGCCGCCGGCGGCGCCTTCGCCGTAGCTCTCACCCTTCTGATCCGGCGCCAGCAGGCCAAGCCCGGCTTCTATTCTCCCGGCAACAAGGCGGTGGGGGCCGCCTGGACGGCGGTGGGTTTCGGCATCTTCGCCATGTGGGTCGCCTTCATGGCCGTCGGATTCAGTTCCGGCGACTGGACGCTCATGCGCGCCATGCCGATCGTGGTCTTCGCCGCCTACGGCTCGGCCTGGATGGTGGCGGGCGCGATGTCGGACGCCGGCTGGATGAAGGGCGTGGCTCTGCTCGCCTATGGTGGCGCGGTTCTGCTGGGCGTGTTCGCCGACAGTACGTGGGGGTATCTGGTGTTTGCGGGCCTGATGGTCTTCGTCGCCCTGCTCCCCGGCCTGGCCCTGATGCGCCAAGAACCCTCGGACGTGGTCTGACCCATGGCCGACGATTTCCAGATCGCCGACATCGACGAGGTCATTCACGGGCGGGTGCGCCTGGGGATCATGGCCTATCTGTCCGGCGCGGACATGGCCGACTTCAACGAGCTGAAGACGCGGCTGCAGGTCACCGACGGCAATCTGTCGGTGCATCTGAGAAAGCTCGAGGACGCCGGCTTCGTGGAGGTGCTCAAGAGCTTCCAGGGCCGCCGCCCCCTGACCCGCGCCCGCCTGACCGATACGGGGCGCAAGGCCTTCGTCGACTATCTGGACGCCATGGCCCGTCTGGTGGAGCAGCGATAGGGCGCCTATAGACAGGGGCATGACCTCCTCACGCCTTCATCGCTTCGACGCCGTCGAGAATTTCCGCGACTACGGCGACTACGCCACCGCTGCGGGGCGGCGGGTGCGCGGCGGCGTCCTGTTTCGGTCGGGACACCATGCCCGGGCGTCCGATGCAGACGTGGCGCGGCTGGATGCCCTGGGTGTCGCCACGGTTGTGGACCTGCGACGGGCTTCGGAACGCCGGGCCCAACCGTCAAAGCGGCCTGCCGGATTTTCGGGACAGGTGATCGAGTGGGAGCAGGTCGATGACGGCGAGGCCCCGCACATAACCTTCCTGAAGACCTCACCCCTGACCGAGGACGCCGGACGGGCCTTCATGATGCGGACCTATCGCCGCCTGCCGTTCGAAGACGCGCACCTGGACCTGTTCCGCCGCTATTTCCACGCCTTGGGCGACAGCGACGGGCCGGTGTTGATCCACTGCGCCGCGGGCAAGGACCGCACAGGCCTTCTGGCCGCCCTGACCCATCACCTGCTGGGCGTCGGCCACGACGAGATGATGGAGGACTATCTGCTGACCAACCATGCGGTGGATCTGGAAGGCCGCGCCCCGGCTGTGGCGAAACAGCTTGAAACCTGGACCGGACGCCCGGCCTCCCACGCGGCGGTGGTCGCGTTCCTGGGCGTCGAGCCTGACTATCTGGACGCCGCCATTGAAGCGATGGTCCAGACCCACGGCTCCATCGACGGCTATCTGGAGCAGGCCCTGGGCCTGGACGCGGCCTTGCGCGACCGCATCGGCGAGCGGTTGTCGGCCTGAGCCATGGCGGGTCTGTCGCTGGCCCTGATCGAACGGGACTGGATTGACCCGCTGCACGTGGCGGCGGGGCTGGACGACGTCGAAGGTCGCCTGATCCTGCTGTCAGATGGCGGGCCGAACGCCCGCTGGTCCTATGTGGCCGCCGAGCCGACGCGGGTGGAACGAGTCCCAAGGGCGGCCCCGGGTCCCTTCGATCGCATCGGCGCGCTGCTCGGCGAGCGGGCGGTGACACCCCCGGGTGCGCCGCCCTTCACCGGCGGGGTCGTCGGACTGGCCAGCTACGATCTGGACGCGCCCGAGGCGACGCTGGGCGGCGACGATCAGGACTGGCCCGGCCTGACTCTGGCCCGTCATGACGCGGTGCTCGCCTTCGATCATCACCACCGACGCGTGATCGCCGCAGGGCGGGGCGAGGACCCCGAACGCGCCGCCCATGCCGCAGACCGCGCCCTGCGTTGGCTGGCCGGCGCCCGCACGCCCGCGCCGGCGCCCGCCCCCCTGGCCGACGCTTTCACCTCTGAAAGACCCGCACAGGCCTACCGCGACGCTGTGGCCGATGTGGTCCGGCGCATCGCGGCGGGCGAGATCTTTCAGGCCAACATCGCCCGCGCCTGGACCGGAATGCTGGCCGAAAGCGCAGAGCCGTTCGATCTGTTCGTGCGGCTGGCCGGCGCCAGCCCGGCGCCCTACGCGGCCTTCTGGGAGCTGGGCGACCATGTGCTGGCGTCCAACTCGCCCGAATCCTTCCTCAGCGTGCGCGACGGCCGGATCACCGCCCGGCCCATCAAGGGCACACGCCCGCGCGGCTCGACCCCGCAAGAAGACGCGGCGCTGAAGGCTGAACTTCTGGCCAGCGCCAAGGACCGGGCCGAGAACCTGATGATCGTGGATCTGATGCGCAACGACCTGTCGCGGGTCTGCACGCCCGGAAGCGTCACGGCTCCGGACCTGTTCCGGCTCGAGACCTTCGCCAATGTCCACCATCTGGTGTCCACGGTTCAGGGCCGACTGGCCCCGGACATGGGCTCCGCAGAGGTGATGTCCGCGACCTTCCCGCCCGGCTCCATCACCGGCGCGCCCAAACACCAGGCGATGCAGGTCATCGCCTGCCACGAGGCAGCGCGTGGGCCGTGGTGCGGCAGCCTGTTCCTGGCCGGGTTTGATGGGTCGCTGGAGGCCTCGGTCCTGATCCGGACCGTGGCGCTGCGCCGCGCGGCCGACGGCTGGCGCTTCCGCACGCTCGCGGGGGCGGGAATCGTGGCGGACAGCGACCCGGACGCCGAACTGGCCGAGACGGACGCCAAGATCGCCAGCATACGCCACGCCCTCATGGACCATCCCGCGCCTTGGACGCTATGATAAGTACGGGGGCCTGATCAGGAGTTCGGATATGCGCACCATTACTCTGTCCATCGCGCTGACCACGGCGGCTCTCGCCGGATGCGCGCCCATGCCGCCGTCCGCCACGGGCCCCGATGGGCAGGTCGAAACCCGGCGGTGCTTCTTCGTCAACCAGGTCCGCAATTTCAGCGCTGCTGAAGACGGCAAGATCGTTGTCCACGCCTCGCATCGTTCCGCCTTCGAACTGACGGCCGTCGGCTATTGCCGCGACATCGACTGGGCCAATCAGGTGGCCATCCAGCCCCTCGCCGGTGAATCCAGGCTGTGCGTGGACAACCTGGCGGATCTGGTGGTTCGTCCTCTGGGCGGCAGCGCTGATCGCTGCCGCATTCGTGTGACACGCAGCCTGACCGAGGCCGAGATCGAAGCGCTCTGATTCTGAGGTGGTGTGCAGGCCGACGTGGATGAGCAGGACGTTCTGCGCGCGGCATTGACCGACATGGTCATGCCGCTGTGACAGAACGTACCTAATCTGCTGGTCCGTCACCGTTCCTGCCGATCCAACACTGCGAGCCCGGAAATCAAAGACTTCGAACGCGACTACCCCGACCACACCCAGGCGATGGGGCATGAGCACGGCGACGAGCCCCCGTGCAACGCCTCGCCCAACCGCAACTTCTATGAGGTGATGGAGGCGCGTGTCGCCCGTCGCGGGTTCCTGATGGGGGGGCTGGGCGCCCTCACCACGGGCTTCATCGGCGCTTCGCTCTCGGGCAAGCCTGCCTTGGCGCAGGGCCTGTCCAGCCTGATCGGCTTCTCGGCGGTCCCCGTCAGCTTTGAGGACACGGTGGTCGTGCCGGAAGGGTACAGCATCCAGGTGCTGGGCCCGATGGGCATGCCGATTTCCGGGAAGCTGCCGGCCTATCGGCCCGGCGCCAACACCGGCGCCGAGCAGGAGCACCAGATCGGCCAGCATCACGACGGCATCCACTTCTTCCCGATCGACGGCTCGTCCGAGGACGGCCTCATCGCGGTGAACCACGAGTACATCGAGCCGCGTTTCCTGCATGCCGAAAAGCCGGCCTACAAGGGCAAGCCTTTCAACAACCACGGCGTGGCCCTCGACGCCGACGGCAGGCGTGACGACGACGAGGTGCGCATGGAGATCGCCGCTCATGGCGTCTCGGTCTACCGCACCACCAGACAGGCTGACGGACTGTGGGCGGTCGTCCCGGATCCCCGCAACCGCCGTATCACCGCCGGCACGCCCGTGGAGATCGGCGGCCCGGTGCGCGGCACGGCCCATGTGCGCACCCGGTTCAGCCCGGACGGAACGAGGGCGCGCGGCACCTTGAACAACTGCGCCCACGGCGCAACGCCCTGGAACACCTATCTGGCGGCCGAAGAGAACTGGGCGAGCTACTTTGCGAACACCGACGCGGAGGTGCCGCGCGAGCACGCCCGGTATGGGGTTCCCGGCGACCCCAGGGGCGCCCGTTACGGCTGGCACCTGGCGAAATCCGGCGCGGACGAGCACGTGCGTTTCGACGCCTCCGCCAGGGGCGCCTCGGCGGCCGAAGACTACCGCAACGAGCCCAACACCTGTGGATGGATGGTGGAGGTCGACCCGTTCGATCCCGATGCGGCGCCGATCAAGCGCACCCATCTGGGCCGGTTCGCCCATGAGGGCGTGGTGTTCGCTCCTGCCGTGGAGGGAGCACCGGTGGTCTGCTACTCGGGCGACGACTCGCGGTTCGAGTACATCTACAAATTCGTCTCCGACGGGCTCTGGATTCCGGGCCGGACCGACGGCTCGATCCTGGACAGCGGCACACTGTACGTGGCCCGCTTCAACGATGACGGCAGCGGGGAATGGCTGGCGCTGGCGCCCGGCCAGAACGGTCTGACGCCCGCCAACGGCTTCGCCGACCTGGCCGACATCCTCGTCAACACCCGCCTCGCCGCCGACCGTGCGGGCGCCACCAAGATGGACCGGCCGGAGTGGGGCACGGTCGATCCGAACACCGGGACGACCTATTTCTCTCTCACCAACAATACCCGGCGCACCCAGGCCCAGGTAGACGCGGTCAATCCGCGGGCCGTCAATAATTTCGGCCAGATCGTGCGCTGGAACTATCAAGACGGCGACCACGCCCGCGCCCACTTCAACTGGGACCTGTTCGTGATCGCCGGCGACGCCAGGACCTCGTCCGTGGCCCCGGGCGATGCGCTGGACGTCGACAGCATCTTCGCCTGCCCGGACGGGCTATGGTGCGACCGCCAGTCCAGGCTGTGGATTCAGACCGACATGGGCGACATGGGGCCGGACTATGAGGGTCCGCTGAAGCCGTTCGGCATGAACATGCTGCTGGCGGCCGACCCGGCCACGGGCGAGATCAAGCGTTTCATGACCGGCCCGTGGGGGCAGGAGTGCACCGGCGTGGTCACCACCCCGGACGGCAAGACCATGTTCGTGAACTTCCAGCACCCCGGCGCCCACGCCACGGCCGAGCAGTTCGCCGCCGGAGACTATGGCTCGGGGTTCCCTGACTACACCGGGGCCGTGCCGCGCTCGGCCACGGTGGTGATCACCAGGAACGACGGCGGCGTCATCGGGTCGTGACCCAGGGGCAGGGCAGTCCGATGAGAGAGCGCGCATGTACCGGGTCTTCACGATCTCGGAAGGCTGCGAGGTGCGCGTGGACCCTATCAGACCGACGACCCGAGCCGCTGGACCGCCACGCCTGCAGCTTCTCGGTCTCTGATCGCCAGTATTCGGGATTCTGGCCAGTTTCCAGCGAGTCCCCGAAGGGCTGTATCGGGTTAGATTGTCGGAAGTAATGGTGGACGCGACAGGGATTGAACCTGTGACCCCCTCGATGTCAACGAGGTGCTCTCCCGCTGAGCTACGCGTCCGCCGTGACGGCCCCGGAACGCGACCGGGGACGGGAAGGCGTGGTCTATAGCCCGGTCGCCTTCGCCCCTGCAAGGGGGTTATCGCCTTCCAGGACCTGAACAGGCAGCCCCCGCATCGGCGAAGGATCAGGGGAGCGTCATGCCCTCAAGCCGCGAGCGACCGCGTCGCAACATGGTTCAAGGTCAAGCCGCGACCATGCGCTCCACCTCGGCGACCAGGTCGCGCAGGTGGACGGGCTTGGACAGCACCTTGGCCTGGGGCGTTGACTGGGCGGCGGTCAGGGCGACAGCGGCGAAGCCGGTGATGAACATGATCCGCAGACCCGGCTGGCGGTTGGCGGCGATGCGCGCCACCTCGATGCCGTCGGCGCCGGGCATGACGATGTCGGTGAGCAGCAGGTCCCAGGGCCCGTCCTCCAACGCGTCCACGGCGTCGTCGCCGTTCTCGCACGCCGTGACCTCGTGCCCCGCCCGCTCAAGGGCGCGGGTCAGGAACCCGCGCAGGGAGCCGTCGTCTTCCGCAAGAAGGATTCGCGCCATGGATGCCGCCCCGTTGTTCTTGAGCGAAACCTAGAACGGGGACGGTAAACCGCCGATGAAGGCGGGCGGATCATCCACAGGCTCGTGAAATGGGCTATGGCTTGGCGATGGCGACGCCCGTGTTCATCCTCGACCCCCATGACGCCCTGGACGCGGCGCGGCCGGTGGTGTCGCCGCTGGTGTTCGCCTCGCCCCATTCCGGCGATGTGTATCCGGACGATCTGGGGGCGCGTCCCGATCTTGCGGACCTGTCGCTGCGCAGCGCCGAAGACGCCCTGGTGAACCGCCTGGTGGAGCCGCATCCGGACCTGGGCGTGCCCCTGATCGCCGCGCAGCTGGGTCGGGCCTATGTGGACCTGAACCGCGACCCCGATGAGCTGGACCCACAAGTGGTCGAGGGCGGCGGTGTGGCGTCCCCCCGCGTGGCGGCCGGGTTCGGCGTCATTCCACGCCTGACCGGCGACGGCCAGACGATCCGCGACCACGCCCTGACCCATGATGACGCCCTGGCCCGGCTGGCGGCGGCGCACCGGCCCTATCACGAGGCGCTGGAGCGCCTGATGCACAGGGCGCGGGACCGGTTCGGATACGCCGTTCTGGTGGACTGGCACTCCATGCCCTCAAGGGCAGTGGGACGCGCGGCCGGGGTGCGGGGGCCGGACGTGGTTCTGGGCGACCGGCACGGCTCGTCCTGTTCAGCCGAGGTGACGCGGCTGCTGCGCGCGCAGTTCGAGCGGGCCGGGTGGCGCGTGGCGCTGAACCGGCCCTATGCGGGGGGTTGGTCCACTCAGTTATGGGGGCGACCCGACGACGGCTTTCACGCCGTACAGGTGGAGCTGAACCGGGGGCTGTATCTGAATGAGGATGTCCTCACCCCCGGACCGCACTTCACCATGGCGCAGAAGGTCATCCGTCGGGTAACGGCGGCGATGGCGGCCCACGACTGGTCGAGGCTGCGACCCCACGCCCAGGCGGCGGAATAGGATTGGGCACTACGCTTCAGGCAAAAAAAACCGCGCCCGGGGGCGCGGTTTGAAAGTCTATAGGGAGGAAACGCCCAGGAAGGGCAAGACGCTCGAAAGCGTCGAAAATCAAGCTACGTTGCGATGCACAATCCGTCAAGGGTCCATTTCGCAGTTGCAATCACATGCCGTAACAGAGACCGCTTCCAGAAAATGGTGATCAAGCGTCACCTATTTCGCGGGTGCGAAATCAACGATCTTCCTCAAGCATGAGGCTGGCCTTCCGGATCGCGCGGGCGGCGGGCGATCCCTTCTGGCGCCACAGCAGCAGGCTGAAGGCGGCCGCGACCCCCAGCGCAAGCCACAGGGGACCGAACAGCCACGCCGTGGCGGCGAGGGCGAAGTAGTAGGCCCGCACCCCGCTGTTGAAGGCGACCATGGCGGGATTCAACAGCGATCCGGCCGCCTTGGCGTAGGCGGTGCGGTCCATCGCGGTCTCGCCCTCCGGCGTCGCCCCGATCAGGGCGAGGGTGTAGTTCATCTGGCGGATCGACCAGATGAAATCCAGCAGGCCCCGCGCCAGGCACAGGGTGATCAGGCCCAGCTTGCCTTCGAGCAACTCCAGCGAGGCCGCTTCCGCCCCGCCGATGTCGGAGCCGACGGCCGCCACGCCCCTCAGCGCCGTCTCGCCGCCGAACAGCACCCCCGCCACCGCCGCGATCAGCAGCAGATTGGCCGAGGCGAAGAAGGAGGCGGAGTTGATGGAGTGGCCCATTAGCTGGCTGTCCACCAGGCGCAGCTCGCGCACCGCCATCTGGTTCATCCAGGCCTGGCGCACCGACAGCATGTCGTCATTCAGCACATGACCCTTGCCGGCCAGCAGGCGCAGCAGCAGGCCATAGCCCAGCCAGCAGACGAAGAAGAGCGCGAGGGCGCCCCAGTCCCAGGGTGTCATGGCCGGATCCTCTTCACGCGGCGAGCCCTATGCTGCGATGCAACGTCCTTATTGCGCAAGTGCATGATCGTGACGCTTGCGGCGCGGACGGCCGGAGCCTATCACGCCGCCCTCCCCGAGTTTCGCCTGAAGCACACGAAAGAGACCGCCATGAAGCTGGACGCCGTTCCCGTCGGACCCAACCCGCCCTGGGATATCAACGTCGTCATCGAGATCCCGCAGGGCGGCCTGCCGGTGAAATATGAGATGGACAAGGCCTCCGGCGCCCTGTTCGTCGACCGCTTCCTGCACACCGCCATGTACTATCCCGGCAACTACGGCTTCGTGCCCCACACCCTGTCGGACGACGGCGATCCCTGCGACGTGCTGGTGATCAACCCGACCCCCGTGGTGCCCGGCTGCGTCATCCGCGCCCGGCCCATCGGCGCCCTGATGATGACCGACGAGGCGGGCGGGGACGAGAAGATCCTGGCCGTGCCGGTGGACAAGCTGAACCCGTTCTATTCGGACGTGGCCAGCTATCGCCAGCTGCCGGCCATCCTGATCGAGCAGATCGAGCACTTCTTCACCCGCTACAAGGATCTGGAGAAGGGCAAGACGGTCAAGGTTCACCGCTGGGCCGACGCGTCCGAGGCGGCCGAGCTGATCCGTCAGGGCATGGACGCGCACAAGGCGAAGCAGGAGGGCTAAGCCCCTTCCCCCGTCCGCCCATTGCTCTATGTGTCGGGCATGGCCGTTTCCGACAGTCCGACCGAGATCTTCAAGCGCGCGCTGGCGCATGCCGCGCGCGCGCTGGCGGAGCAGCCGGATCTGGAGGTGGCCTTCGGCTCGGACGGCCCGAAGCTGGCCGGCCATCAGCTGACCCTGCCCACGCCGCCGCGCGATCCGTCTGGGCCCGAAGCCCAGGCGCTGCGCGGCCAGGCGGACCGCATGGCGCTGCGGCTGGCCAACCATGACGAGGGACTGAACGCCCGCCTGCGCCCGGCCGACGCCTCGGCCGCCGAGGTGTTCGACGCGGTGGAGCAGACCCGCATCGAGGCGGTGGGCGCCATGTCTCTGAAGGGCGTACGCGAGAACATGAACGCAGCCCTGGTGTCGCGCCTGCACCGCATGGGGGCGGCCGCGGCGACCGAGGCCCAGCGGGTGCCCGTGGCCGAGGCCGTGGGCCTGCTGGTGCGCGAGCGCCTGACCGGCGAGCCCGCGCCGGACGGGCTGAAGGCCATGGTGGATCTGGTGCGCGCGGACCTTGAGGCGCGCGCGGGCGATCAGCTGGACGCCTTGACGGGGCTGGCCGATGATCAGGCGGCGTTCGGGACGGCCCTGAAGGACGTGCTGCGGGCGCTGGATCTGGACCCGGGCGACGGGCGCGGCGAGGACGCCTCGGACGACCCCGGCGAGGAGGCGCCCGATCCGCAGGAGCCGGACGCCGCCGACGATCAGGACGAGGACGAAGCCGGCGGCGAGGGCGGCCAATCCATGGAGGGCTCGGCCGACGACGCGGGGGCCGAGGACGAGCGCGAGAACCGGCCCGAGGGCGGACGCCCGGACGGCGAGGCCGAGCCCGGCGACGGCGATCCCGAGCTGTCCGAGGGCGACCAGCCCCAACGCCGGGCCAACGCCGACGACGGCCGGCCCACCGACGGCTACCGCGCCTTCACCACCGCCTTCGACGAGACCATCGGGGCCGAAGAGCTGTGCGATCCCAATGAGTTGGCGCGGCTGCGATCGCTGCTGGACCAGCAGCTGGTGCAGCTGTCCAGCATCGTGGCGCGGCTGGCCAACCGGCTGCAGCGCCGCCTGCTGGCCCAGCAGAACCGGTCGTGGATGTTCGACCTGGAGGAAGGCGTGCTGGACACCGCCCGCCTGACCCGGGTGATCACCGACCCCACCGCCCCGCTCAGTTTCAAGCAGGAGAGCGAGAGCCCCTTCCGCGACACGGTGGTGACCCTGCTTCTGGACAACTCGGGCTCCATGCGCGGGCGGCCGATCATGGTGGCGGCGGTGTGCGCCGACATCCTGGCGCGCACGCTGGAGCGTTGCGGCGTCAAGGTGGAGGTGCTGGGCTTCACCACCCGCGCCTGGAAGGGCGGCCAGTCGCGCGAGGCGTGGATCAGCGCGGGCAAGCCGCCCGAGCCGGGCCGCCTGAACGACCTGCGCCACATCATCTACAAGGCCGCCGACGCGCCCTGGCGCCGGTCCAAGAAGAACCTGGGCCTGATGATGCGCGAGGGCCTGCTGAAGGAGAACATCGACGGCGAGGCCCTGCTGTGGGCCCACGACCGCCTGCTGGCGCGCCCCGAGGCGCGGCGCATCCTGATGGTCATCTCCGACGGCAGCCCGGTGGACGACTCCACCCAGTCGGCCAACGCCTCCCTGTATCTGGACAAGCACCTGCGCGGGGTGATCGGCTGGATCGAGGAGCGCTCCTCGGTGGAGCTGCTGGCCATCGGCATCGGCCACGACGTGACCCGCTGGTACCGCAAGGCCCTGACCATCACCGACGTGGAGCAGCTGGGCGGGGCCATGACCGAGAAGCTGGCCGAGCTGTTCGAGGCCGAGGCCAGACCGGCCCCCCAGCGCCGCCGTCGCGCCGCCTGATTTCAGACTCTGCGACCGGAAAAAAGACAGTCTGAATTGTCCGAATAGTCTGAAACCGGCGCGACCCGACCGCGTCAGGCCGTTGTTTTGTCTGTGGTTTCCCTCCGAGCGAAAAACGTCCGTGAATTCAGACTGTCTGAATTCCGCCGGGGCGGCGGCCGTCACGCCGCCAGACCCGGACCGGCCATTATGCGGCGCCCGGAAGCAGGGGGATGAAAAGGCCGGATGAAAACGCCATGCCCCTGTAAACACACAGGAGCGCCGCCGAAATCAGGGGGAACAAGGCGCACCCTGCCCCGATCCGGGCGACGTCAGAGACGCGCCTCGCCCTTCATGATGACGGCGTAGGTCTCGGGCTTGAGGCGGGTGTAGGCGCCCTTGTCGTCGCGCACATGCACGTCGTCGTCCATGGCCGGGTCGAAGCCGTCCTTCACCAGATCCACCTTGCGGTATTTGAAGGTGCCGGTGGTCTCCAGTTCGCGGGCCACCCGCACGAACACGGGCCGGGCGAAGGGCGGCAGCTCCTCGTTGACGAAGGCGGCGAATTTCTTGACGCCGAACCGGCCGTCCGGAACCACGGTGATCATGCCCGCGCGGCCATCGTGGCCGGGCACCTGGACGCCATAGGCGATGACTTCCTTGACGCCCGGCGCCTCGGCCAGGCGCTGCTCGACCTCGGAGGTGGAGACGTTCTCGCCCTTCCAGCGGTAGGTGTCGCCGATGCGGTCGATGAAGTAGAAATAGCCATCGGAGTCCTGCTTCATCAGGTCGCCGGTGCGGAACCAGGCGTCGCCCGTCGCGAACACGTCGTGCAGGATCTTCTTTTTCGAGGCGGCCTTGTCGGCATAGCCCGAAAAGTCATGGCGGATGTCGGCCTTGATCTGGCCGATGGCCTCGCCGATCTCGCCGGGCTTGCACTCGATGCAGCGGCCGTTGGGCCCGCGGGCGGGTTCATCCGCCTCCACGTCATACTGAATCAGGCGGATGTTGAGCTGGCTGCGCAGATAGCCCGGCACCCGGCCGATGGCGCCGGGCCGTCCGTCGAAATTGAACAGCGAGACATTGCCTTCGGTGGAGCCGTAGAACTCCAGGATCTGGGGGATGGCGAAGCGGTCCTTGAACTCGGGCCACACATCGGGGCGCAGGCCGTTGCCGAAGGCGAGCCGGAGCGTGTGCGCCTGCTCCATCTCGTTGGGCGGGCAGTTGACCAGATAGCGGCACAGCTCGCCGATATAGACGAAGGTGGTGGCGCCGCTTTCGACCACGTCGGGCCAGAAGCCGGTGGCCGAGAACTTCCGGCGCAGGATCACCGAACCGCCGTTCAGCAGCACCGATCCGACGCCCACCAGGCCGCCGGTGGAATGATAGAGCGGCAACACGCAGTACAGCCGGTCCTTGTCCGTGGAGGCCGTGGCGCCGGCGAAGGCGCGCATATAGGTGCGGGCCCGCGAATGGGGGATGCGCGCGGCCTTGGGCAGGCCGGTGGTGCCGGAGGTGTAGATGTAGAGCGCGGTGTCGCGGTTGGTCAGGCCCGCGCGCAGGGACCGGTCGGGCCGCACGCCCGAGGTTCCGCGCACCCCCGCGTCCAGACCGCGGCGCTCGCTGGCCTCGTCCTCGGCGTTCAGCCCCAGCACCCACAGCATGATGGTCTTTTCAGCATACGGCCGGGCGGTCTCGACCTGGGGCCAGGTCTCCTCGTCGGCGAGGACCTGGGAGGCGCCGACGATGTTCAGGCAGTGGGCCAGGGGCTGGCCGCTCAGGTTGGTGTTGATCAGGGCGGCGGCGACGCCGACCTTGGAGAGTCCCATCCAGGCGGCGATGTAGTCGGCCCGATTCATCATCATCAGGGCCACGGCGTCGCCGCGCCTGAGATTGCGGCCCCGGGCCCAGTGGGCGTAGCGGTTGGCCAGGGCGTCCAGCTCACGATAGGTGAAGGCGCGCCGTTCGTCGGTGATGGCGACGTTGTCGGGGAAGCGGTCGACCACCTCCTCCCAGTCGTCACAGACCAGGTCGGGGCTGTCGAGCTGGATCGGCTTGATGCGCTTGAGCAGGCGGCGCAAGCCGCCGATGAAGCGCAGATCGCGGCGGATACTCGCCATCAAACCCATCGTTCCCAACGCCTCCAGTGATTCCGTTCCGACCTGTCCATGGTGATGAACAAGGCTGAACGCCCGGTCAACCGATGGGCGAATTCCGGCGCCAGATCGCGGTCGGGCGTGACTTTCTCATCAAGGCCCCGACCGCCCGTTTTCGGCCCGAAAGCGTGACCATTCGGGCGGTTTCTTGGCGGCTTCCGGTGCGATTGCGGCCGCAACGGTGTTTCTTCGGGGCTTTCCCGCCGCTCACGGAACCGTGAGGTCGAGGGCCGGTTCATCCCGCTCAACCGTGCAGGAGAACACCGATGTCTCTCATCTACCCCGACACCATCCGCCCCGAGCCCCAGCCCACCGTGCCGGAGATGATGGCCCGCGAGGCCGAGGCCGCCACCCCCGTCTATGCGCGCGGTCCCGTGCGCCGGGGCAAGGTGCGGTCCTGGATGATCCTGGCCCCCGTGGGCGCCCTGACCGTGGCCGCCATCGGCGCCTGGGCCCTGATGAACCCCGGCGAGGACGCCGCCGCACCGGCCGAGCCCGCGGCCCTGATCAGCGCGCCCGTCGCCTCCGCCGAGAGCGCTCCGCTGGAGGGCGAAGCGCTTGAAACCGGCCTGGCTTCTGAGGCTCTGGCCCGCGAGAATCCGGCCGCCGACGCGGTGACGACCGCACCGCCCGCATCTGCGCCGGCCCCGACACCCGCCCCGGCCGCGCGCCCGACCCCGGCCACGTCTGCGCCGGCCCGTCAGGCTGAACCGGCGGCTCCTGTCGAAGCCGCCGCCCCGGCCGGACCGCAGTCCTACGAGTCGGTGGTGGCCGCCGAAGGCGAAGGCGGAGCCGTGACCGCCCCCGCCGCGGAGACGCCCGCGCCGCTGATCGTGGTCGAGCCGAACTGATCCGGACGACCCGGCCTCAAGACCCCCGGCGGTTGACCGCCGGGGGTTTTTCGCATCCCCCCGGGCGATCATGGTTCCCACCCCGGCCGCCTTGTGGTTCAGTCCGCGCCGTCATTCATCGACATGCGTGTGGAGAGCGGTCTTGGCGGGTCTGGGCGCTGTACTGGTTCTTGGGGCGGCCCTGACGGGCGGCGCCGTTGATGACTCCGGGTTGACGCGGCTGGAGCCGGCCTTCCGCCACACGTTGCAGATCACAGGCAGCGACGGCCGGGTCTCGCGCATGTGGCTGGACCGCGACGGCCGTTATCGTGGCCATGGCACCCGCGCCTCCAGCGGGGTCTGGCGCATTCGGGACGACGAGCTCTGCTTCACCCAGCGCCGCCCCATTCCGATACCCATTCCCTTCTGCACGCCTCTGGTCGAAGGCGACGTGGGCACCCGGTGGAACGCCCGTTCGGCCACGGGAGACCGCATCGTCATCGAGATCGTGCGCGGACGCTGATCCGGGCGGCCCGGCAAGCGGGGAGTGCCGCTTCGGGCTTGCAAAGTGATACACTATAACATAGCAGTGCGGTCACCAGCCTCGAGGACCACCGCATGCACTGCAAGACCGCCCTTCTGACCGCCACCGCCCTGTCGGTGCTCGTCGCCACGCCCGCCTTTGCGGTCGAAGCCGCCGCCGCGCCCCCGGTGACGGAGCTGGACGGCGTCGTGGTCCGGGCCCTGCCGCTGGATCAGCGCGGCGACGAGGTCATCAGCAATATTGCGGTCCTGACGGGCGATGAACTGGTGCGCCGGCGTCAGGCGACCCTGGGCGAGACGCTGCAGGGCATTCCCGGCGTCAACTCGGACACCTTCGGCGCGGGCGCCAGCCGCCCGGTGATCCGCGGCCAGACCTCGCCCCGGGTCAAGGTGCTGACGGACGGGTCCGAGCTGATGGACGCCTCGGCGGTGTCCCCGGACCATGCGGTGGCGGGCGAGCCCCTGCTGCTGGACGGCATCGAGATCCTGCGCGGCCCCAGCGCCCTGCTGTACGGCGGCGGCGCCATCGGCGGGGCGGTCAATCTGCTGGACCGCAAGATTCCCACCGAGATCCCGGCGGGCGGCGTGGACGGGGCCATCGAGTTCCGCGGCGGCACCGCTGACGGCGAGCGCACCGGGGTGGTGGGCCTGACCGCCGGGGCCGGAAACTTCGCCATCCGGCTGGAGGCGGTGGACCGCACCAGCGACGATTACGACATCCCCTCCTATCTGCGTCCCCATGAGGATCATGACGATCACGAGGACGAGGATCATGACGACGATCACGATGATGATCACGACGACGACCACGACGATCATGAGGACGAGGGCCCCGTCACCCGCGTCGACGGCACCTTCAACGACACTCGCACCCTGACCGTGGGGGCCTCATGGATCGGGTCGCGCGGTTATCTGGGTGTGGCCGTGACCGAGCAGAACAGCCGCTACGGTCTGCCGGGCCACGCGCACGAGTTCGAGGACTGTCATCCGCACGGGACGTCCCTGCACTGCGGCGGCCACGACGAGGACGAGGACGACCACGATCATGACGAAGAGCACGACCACGAGGACGAGGCCGCGCCCTGGGTCGATCTGCAGAACCGCCGCGTCGACGTGCGCGGCGAGCTGAACGATCCCTTCGCCGGGATCGAGCGCATCCGCTTCCGCGGCGGCCTGACCGACTACGAGCACGAAGAGATCGAGGGCGGCGAAGTGGGCACCCGCTTCACCAACGAGGGCCACGACGCCCGGGTCGAGGTCGAACACGCCCCCATCGCCGGCCTGCGCGGCGTGGTGGGCTTCCAGACCGCCCGCAGCGATTTCGCGGCCGTGGGCGACGAAGGCTTCGTGCCCGAGAGCATCACCCGCACCAACGCCCTGTTCGTGCTGGAGCAGTACCAGTGGAACGACTGGCGCTTCGAGGGCGCGGTGCGTCAGGAGTGGCAGGAGACCGAGGCCGTGGGCCGTCCGGACCGCGACCATGATCCGCTGTCCCTGTCGGGCTCGGCCGCCTGGGCGCCCATGCCGGGCTGGTCGGTGGCCCTGACCGCCTCGCGCTCGCAGCGGGCCCCCAATGTGCAGGAGCTCTACGCCCGGGGTGTGCACGTGGCCACCAGCACCTATGAACTGGGCAACGCCGATCTGGACGTGGAGACGGCCAACACCCTGGAGCTGACCTTCCGCAAGACCACCGGCCCGACCACCTTCAGCATCAGCGCCTTCCGGCACGATTTCGACGACTACATCTACGCCCGGACCCTGGACCAGGTCGAAGACTTCCGCCTGATCGAGTACACCCAGGCCGACGCCGAGTTCACCGGGATCGACGGCGAGGTGCGCCACCGGTTCAGCCCGAATTTCTCGGCCACGGTGTTCGGCGACTATGTGCGGGCCGAGGTGGACGGGGCCGGCAACCTGCCGCGCATCCCGGCCGCCCGCCTGGGCGCGCGCCTCGACGGCGGCTGGAACCAGCTCAGCGGCAATCTGGAATACTATCGGGTGTTCGAGCAGGACCGCGTCGCCGACTTCGAGACCGAGACGCCGGGCTACGACATGCTGAACGCGACCCTGGCCTATGACCTGCGCGCGGGCGGCGACGGGGTGCAGGTCTATGTGCGCGGGACGAACCTGCTGGACGAGCTGGCCCTGAACCACACGTCGTTCATCAAGGACGCGGCGCCCCTGCGCGGCCGCAACCTGGTGTTCGGGGTGCGGATGGCCTTCTGATCCCGGCCGGGGCGGGTCAGGCCGCCCCGGTCGCCGCCTCTTCCGGCTCGCTGTCGTCCAGCACCACGGTGACGGCCATGTCGGCGCTGACGTTGCCGAGGGTGCGGAAGATGTCGGGGATCACCTCCACAGCCAGCAGCAGGGGCAGCAGCTCCAACGGCACGCCCAGCGCCAGGCAGATGGGCGCCATGGAGGTGAAGAAGGAGACCTGACCGGGCAGGCCGACGGTGCCGATGCTCACCGCCAGGGCCACCAGGCCCGCCGCCGCCATCTGGCCGAAGCTGGGCTCCAGCCCGAACACATGGGCGATGAACAGGGCCACGGACAGATTGGCCACCGGGCTGGTGATGCGGAAGATGGCCACCGCCAGCGGCAGGACCAGACCCGCCACGCGCTCGGGGATGCCCAGGAAGTCCTGGGCCCGCTCGACCATCACCGGCAGGGTGCCCAGGGACGACTGGGTCGAGAAGGCCACCGCCTGAACCGGCACCAGGGCGCGGGCGAAGCGGGCGAGCGAGACCCGGCCGCTCAAAACGGCCAGGGGATAGCTGGCCAGCACGGTGACGATGCAGGCGCCGGACACCAGAACGATGTAATGGATCAGGGCCGGAGCCGAGCCGAAGCCGCTGCGCAGGCCCAGCACCAGGGCCAGGGCGAAGACGCCGATGGGCGCAGCCAGCAGCACCCAGCGCACGATGATGATCATGATCTGGGCCACGGCCTCGAACACATTGACGATCAGGGCGCGCTGGTCGGCCGGCAGGCGGGTGGCGGCGAAGCCGAAGAAGGCGGCGAACAACACCAGCGGCAGCACCGCGTTCTCGGCTGCGGCGCGCACGGGATTGGCGGGCGCGAGGGACTTCAGCCACTGGGCGAAGCCGCCGCCCTCGGCCGCCGCCGCCAGCCCCTCCGTCGAGGCGCCGCCGGCCCCGGTGATCAGGGCCTGGGCCGCCTGGGGCGCCACCGGCCACAGGGCCAGCACCAGCGGAATGACCAGCAGGGTCAGGGCTGCGGCCGCCGCCACCAGTCCGACGAACAGGGCCACCGCCCGCGCCGCGAGCCGGCCCGTGGCCGCCGCGTCCGAGGCCGCCGCGATGCCGACCACCACCAGCGAGAAGACCAGCGGAATGACGGTCATCTGCAGGGTGTTCAGCCACAGCCCGCCGACCGCCTCGATCCCGGACACCACGCCGGGGCTGATGACCATGTCCGAACCCTGAACGACGGCGCCGATGCCGAGGCCGATGAGCAGGGCGATCAGGACGCGGGCGCTGAGGGAACGTAGGACGGCGGTCATGGGCGGCTCCGCATGATGAGGGCCGCGAGCCTTAGCTGATTTTCGCTCCGCGTCGAATCCAGCGGCGCTGTCAGCCGCTGGGAGAGGGGCTGCAGGCTCAGCGGGGCTGGACGGTCAGGGCGGCGTGGTCCGGCGCGCCGAGGCCCCGCGGACAGGCGCTCGGTGCATAGTCCAGGTCATAGCACAGGCGGACCTCGCGCAACCGGCCGTCGTCGGTCGTGGCCAGATAGACGCCGTCGCGGCGCAGATGGGGATTGGCCTGGACCCAGGCGTCACGGAGCGCTCCGGCCGTCGTGCGCGTCGGCGGCGCGGGCAGGGTCAGGGCGTTCCATAGTTCGGCCGACTGGTCGAAATAGGCGTCCGGGTCGTCCCAGCCGCAGGTCCCGTGGGCGGCCCATTCGTGCTGGAGCAGGGCCTCCGACGGCATCATGCAGAAATGCTCGCGCACCTCGACCTCGGTCATGGCGCGGGCGGGGGTGACGGAACAGTAGCGCGGATGATCGCCCTCGGCCGCGTTGGGCCACAGGCCGTGCAGGAAATATCCCACGTCCCGGTCCTGGGGCGTCAGGGCGTAGCCGCGCCCGTCGCGATTGCCCTCCCGCCAGTAGGGGCCCCAGGCCACAGCCAGCATGTAGTAGGAGACCTCGGCGTCCGCGACGATCTCGTCCGGGTCGGGCGTTTCGGGCCCCGCGGGACGGAGACGGTCCGGAACGGCGCAGGCCTGGGCGGCGGGGGTCAGGGCGGCGGGCGGCGGCGCCTCGGGCTGGGACCGGCAGGCGGCGGCGAGAAGAAGCAGCGGAATCAGGACGAGGGCGCGAGTCATGCGGCGCCTTCTAGCGGCTGTGTGTGACGGCTGCGACAAATTGTGCGCGCCGCGCCTTGTGATCGGGCAATCGAAGGCCATCTTGTCGGGACTGCACAGCTGAGGGGCCCGATCCATGTCCGCCGTATCCGTATCCGGCCTCACCAAGACCTACGCCGGCGGCCATCAGGCCCTGAAGCGCGTGGATCTGGAGATCGCCAGGGGCGAGATCTTCGCCCTGCTGGGCCCCAACGGGGCGGGCAAGACCACGCTGATCAGCATCATCTGCGGCATCGTCAACCCGACGACGGGCACGGTGCGCGCGGGCGGCTTCGACATCGGCAAGGACTATCGCAAGGCCCGGTCCATGATCGGCCTGGTGCCGCAGGAGCTGCACACCGACGCCTTCGAGACGGTGCTGGCCACGGTGACCTTCAGCCGGGGCCTGTTCGGCAAGGCGCCGAACCCGGCGATGATCGAGCAGATCCTTCGCGACCTGAGCTTGTGGGACAAGAAGGACGCCAAGATCATGACCCTGTCCGGCGGCATGAAGCGCCGGGTGATGATCGCCAAGGCCCTGAGCCATGAGCCCGAAATCCTGTTCCTGGACGAGCCCACCGCGGGCGTGGACGTGGAGCTGCGCCGCGACATGTGGAACCTGGTGCGGGGCCTGCGGGAGAAGGGTGTGACCATCATCCTGACCACCCACTACATCGAGGAGGCCGAGGAGATGGCAGACCGGGTGGGGGTCATCTCCAACGGCGAGCTGATCCTGGTCGAGGAGAAGACGGCCCTGATGAAGAAATTGGGCAAGAAGCAGCTGACCCTGAACCTGCAGGAGCCGATGACGACCCTTCCGCCGGAGCTGTCGGACTGGGCGCTGGCGTTGAAGGCGGACGGCGCCGAGCTGGAGTACGTCTTCGACGCCAACGCCGAGCGCACCGGGGTGCCAAGCCTGCTGAGGAAGCTCAGCGACATGGGCATCGGCTTCAAGGATCTGAACACCCGCCAGAGCTCGCTGGAGGACATCTTCGTGGGTCTGGTGCACGACAACACTCGCGATGCGCCCAGACAGGAGGCCGCGCGATGAACGGTTATGGAATCTGGGCAATCTACCGCTTCGAGATGGCGCGCGCCCTGCGCACCGTGTGGCAGAGCATCGTCACCCCGGTAATCACCACCTCGCTGTATTTCGTGGTGTTCGGCGCCGCCATCGGCTCGGCCATGACCGAGGTGAACGGCGTGCCCTACGGCGCCTTCATCGTGCCCGGGCTGGTGATGCTGAGCCTGTTCACCCAGTCGATCTTCAATGCCTCGTTCGGCATCTATTTCCCGAAATTCACCGGCACCATCTACGAGATCCTGTCGGCGCCGGTCAGCTATATCGAGATCGTCATCGCCTATGTGGGGGCCGCGGCCACCAAATCGATCATCCTGGGCGTCATCATCCTGGCCACCGCGCGGCTGTTCGTGCCGCTGGAGGTGCTGCACCCCCTGACCATGATCACCTTCCTGGTGCTGACGGCGGTGACCTTCAGCCTGTTCGGCTTCATCATCGGCATCTGGGCCCAGGGCTTCGAGCAGCTGCAGTTCATCCCCATGCTGGTGATCACGCCGCTGACCTTTCTGGGCGGGTCGTTCTATTCCATCGACATGCTGCCGGGCGTGTGGCGCACCATCAGCCTGTTCAACCCGGTGGTCTATCTGATCTCCGGGTTCCGCTGGAGCTTCTTCGGGACCTCGGACGTGAACATCGGCGTCAGCCTGGCGGCGACCCTGGCCTTCTTCGCCATCTGCCTCGCCATCGTGGCCTGGATCTTCAAGACTGGATACCGGCTGAAGAGCTGACGATCAGTCCCGCAGCGGCTCGGGAAACTCCAGCCGCGCGGTGTCGTAGCCCAGTTCAGCGGCGCGCCGGACCAGGGCGTCCAGTTCGGCCTGGGTCGGGACCTCGCGGGTGTAGATGAACAGCTTCTCGAACGACGGGTCCGACGAGATGAACCAGCTGTAGTCGTCAGCAATGTCCAGCACCCAGTACTCCCAGACGACCAGCCAGAGGTAGCGGACGCGCAGCTTGGCGTTGGTTCCCGGGTCGACGAAGGTTCCGACGCCGGAAATGGCGCGCTCGCGGCCCTGGGGCGTGTCCATCCGGCAGGTGTCGCGCACGTCGACCTTGCCGTCGTCGCGCAGTCCATAGGTGGTGGCGGCGGCCACACAGCCCTCGGTGATGTCCATAGGCAGGCGGCCCACCTCCAGCCAGCGGCCGGAATAGAAGCGCTCGGCGTCGATGGACTTCAGGGGTTGGGGCGCGCCGGGGCCGGAGCCCCCGCCGCTCAGGCTGGCGCATCCGGCCAGGGTCAGGATCAGGGCGGCTGCGGCGATCAGGCGAAAGACGGGCATGGGCGGGCTCCGTAGCTGGGGTCGCCCTCAGCTACGGAGCCGGACCTCAGTCGGATGAGCGGGCGGCCTGAAGTTCGGCCCTGGCCTGATCGAAGGTGGCGACGACGCTTTCGGGCGGACGGCCCATCAGGCTGACGATCACGGTGGCCAGGGTCGCCAGGATGAAGCCGGGCACGATTTCGTAGATCACCGTGGTCAGGGCCTCGCCGCCCGGCAGGACCGGGACGAAGACCCAGAACAGCACCGTCGCCGCGCCGACGATCATGCCGGCCAGGGCGCCGTTGCGGGTGACGCGGCGCCACATCAGGCTGAGGATCACCAGCGGCCCGAAGGCGGCGCCGAAGCCGGCCCAGGCGTTGGACACCAGGGTCAGGACATTGCTGGTGGGGTCATAGGCCAGATAGATGGCCACCAGCGACACCAGCACCACCGCCAGACGGCCGACGGTCACCAGCTCTCTCTGGCTGGCGTTGCGACGGAAGAAGACGCCGTAGAAGTCCTCGGTCAGGGAGCTGGACGAGACCAGCAGCTGGGACGAGATGGTGCTCATGATCGCCGCCAGGATGGCCGCCAGCAGGAAGCCGGTCACCAGCGGGTGGAACAGCACGTCCGACAGGATGATGAAGATGGTCTCGGGGTCGGAGACCTCGATGCCGTTGTTGGTGACGTAGGCCAGGCCCGTCAGGCCGGTGGCCAGGGCGCCGACGATGGTCACGGCCATCCAGGTCATGCCGATGTTGCGGGCCGCCGGGATGTCCTTGACCGAGCGGATGGCCATGAAGCGCACGATGATGTGCGGCTGGCCGAAATAGCCCAGCCCCCAGGACAGGGCGGATATGATTCCGATCAGACTGGTCCCGGTCAGAAGCCCGAGCAGGGCCGGATCGACGCCGCGCACGGTCTCGGTCAGGCCGCCCACCCCGCCCACGTCGGTCAGGGCCACGACGGGCACCACGATCAGGGCCACGAACATGATGCAGCCCTGGACGAAGTCGGTCATGCTGACGGCCATGAAGCCGCCGAACAGGGTGTAGGCCACCACCACGCCGGCGGTGACCCACAAGCCCCAGGCGTAGTCGACCCCGAAGGCGCTGTCGAAGAGCTTGCCGCCCGCCACGAGGCCGGACGAGGTGTAGAGGGTGAAGAAGATCACGATCACCACCGAGGAGATCACCCGGAGCAGGCGCGACCGGTCCTCGAACCGCTTCTCGAAATAGTCGGGGATGGTGATCGCGTCCCTGGCCAGCTCTGTGTAGATGCGCAGGCGCGGCGCCACGAGCAGGTAGTTGGCGAAGGCGCCGATGAACAGACCCAGCGCGATCCAGGACGCGGACAGGCCTGAAACGAACATGGCGCCCGGCAGGCCCAGCAGCATCCAGCCGGACATGTCCGAGGCGCCCGCGGACAGGGACGTCACCGCCGGACCCAGCTTCCTGCCGCCCAGCATGTAGCCGGATACATCGCTGGTTGAGCGCTTGAAGGCGTAAAGCCCGATGCCCAGCATGAGGATGAAATACAGGGCGAGGGTGATCAGGGTGCCGGTTTCCATGGTCAGGAGGGGTAGCAGCCCCACGGCCATGCTTCAAACCGTCAGGGTCGCGGCGCCCTCAGCCCTGGGGCGCGGGCGGCGCCAGATAGCCGCGCTCGACCATGCGCCGCATGCCTTCGTAGACCTCGCTGAGCTCCTCGAACACCTTGCGCATCTCGCCCAGCCGCGCCGCCTGTTCGGCGCTGACGGCATGGCCCGAGGCGGTCAGGCGGAGCGCTTCCGCCACCCACGAGCCGCGCGCGGTCGCGGCCGCCACGGCCAGACGCTGGAAGGCGGCCATGTCGGTCTGGCCGAGGGTGCGCCCGATCACCTCGCGGTTGGAGATGAAGGCCGCGTAGTCGATCTGCTCCAGCTGGCCGCGCAGGCGGCGCTGCTCTTCAGGACTGATGTCCTGCGGCTCGAAGTGGTCGCGGCTGCGCCGATAGCTGGAAGTCATCGTGGACGCCATGACGTCCCTCCCGTGAACACGGCCCGATGGCCGCCACGCGCAGGATCGCGCGTGTCGGTTAAGGCTTGGACAACGCGCGCGACGACGGAAAAAGCTTCCCTTTACGCACACGTCAAGTTATTGAAGGGGCATGGCGTCCGCAGACGATCACCGCACCTATTCGATCCGCCAGCTCTGCCGCGAGTTCGGAGCCACGGCGCGCGCCCTGCGCTTCTACGAGGACAAGGGCATGCTGTCTCCGGCCCGCCGGGGCCAGACGCGGGTCTATGACGCCAAGGACCGGGCGCGGCTGAAGCTGATCCTGCGCGGCCGCCGCATCGGTTTCACCCTGGCCGAGATCCAGGAGATGATCGACCTGTACGACCGCAAGGACCACAACGTCCATCAGATGGCGGTCGCCCTGCCCCGCCACCGGGCCCAGGTCGAGGCGCTGAAGCGTCAGCGCGAAGATCTGGACGAGGCCATCAAGGTGGCCGAATCGGCCTGCGAGGCCATGGAGAAGCGGCTGTCGGAACACCGGCCCGATCTTCTGCCCGGCGCCGAGGACTATGAGTCCGCCCTGCGCGCGCGGCTGAACCATCACCACGACGACGATCAAGAATTCTTCAAAGCGAGAGCCTGACCCATGGCCTACAAGGCGCCTGTCCGCGATTTCCAATTCATCCTCAACGAGGTGCTGGAGATCGACCGCTACGAAAACAAGCCCGGCTTCGAGGACGTGTCCTCCGATCTGGTGGGCCAGATCCTGGAGGAAGGCGCCAAATTCGCCGAGGAGGTGATCGCCCCGATCAACCGCGCCGGCGACCAGCACGGCTGTGAGTGGAAGGACGGCGTCGTCACCGGCCCGCCCGGCTGGAAGGAAGCCTACAAGCAGATGGTCGAGGCCGGCTGGCCCGCCCTGCACGCCCACACAGAGTACGGCGGCCAGGGCATGCCGGCGGTGGTGGCCATGGCCGTGGGCCAGATGACGGCGGCGGCGAGCCCCGCGTTCAGCATGTACCCGGGCCTGACGGCGGGCGCCTATGCGGGGCTGCACGCCAACGGCTCGGACGTCCTCAAGGACCGCTATCTCCCGAAGCTGGCCACCGGCGAGTGGGGCGGCACCATGAACCTGACCGAGCCCCAGTGCGGCACGGATCTGGGCCTGATCCGCACCAAGGCGGTCCCCAACGGCGACGGCAGCTATTCCATCACCGGCCAGAAGATCTGGATCTCGTCCGGCGAGCACGACTTCACCGACAACATCATCCACCTGGTGCTGGCCCGCATCGAGGGCGCCCCCGCCGGGATCAAGGGCATCAGCCTGTTCGTGGTGCCCAAGGTGTTCGTCAATGACGACGGCTCGCTGGGCGGGCGCAACGAGGGCGTCCAGTGCGCCGGCCTCGAGCACAAGATGGGCATCCACGGCAACGCCACCTGCGTGATGGCGTACGAGAACGCCAGGGGCTGGCTGGTGGGCGAAGAGAACCGCGGCATGCCGGCCATGTTCGTGATGATGAACGAGGCGCGGCTGGGCACGGGCCTTCAGGGCCAGGCCATCGGCGACGCCGCCATGCAGGCCGCCGTGGAGTTCGCCAACGACCGCCTGCAGGGCCGCAGCCTGACCGGTCCCAAGAACCCGGACGGCCCGGCCGACCCGATCATCGTGCACCCCGACGTGCGGCGCATGCTGCTGGAGTCCAAGGCCTATATCGAGGGCGGCCGCGCCTTCATCCTGTGGACCGCGCTGCAGGCCGATCTGCAGAAGTCCGAGGACGAGGCCGTCGCGACCAAGGCGAGGGACTACATGGGCCTGATCACCCCGGTGGTGAAGGCGTTCCTGACCGACCGCGGCTTCCATGTGGCCAGCCTGGCCATGCAGGTGCACGGCGGCTCGGGCTACACCGAGCACTTCACCGCATCCCAGTCCCTGCGCGATGCGCGGATCACCATGATCTATGAGGGCACGAACGGGGTTCAGGCGCTGGATCTGGTGGGCCGCAAGCTGCCGGCCAACGGCGGGCGCGCGGTCATGAGCTGGTTCGCCGACATCGACGCCTTCGTGGGCGCCAACGGCGGGGACGAGGCCACAAAGCCCTTCATCGACGGCTTGGCCGACGCGAAGAAGAACCTGCAGGAAGCCACCATGTGGCTGATGCAGAACGGCATGCAGAACCCGGACAACGCGGGTGCGGCCTCCACCGACTATCTGCACATCTTCGGCCTGACGGCGATGGCCTATGTCTGGGCCCAGATGGCCGTGGCCGCGCAGAAGAAGGCGGGCGACAGCGATCCGTTCTACGCCAACAAGCTGGCCGTGGGCCGCTACTTCGTCGAGCGCATCCTGCCCGACGCCGAGGCGCACCTGAAGAAGCTCAAGACCGGCTCGGACGTGCTGATGGCGCTTCCGGCGGAGGCGTTCTGAGCCCCTTGAAACCGTCATCCTCGGGCTTGTCCCGAGGACCCATTGCTCAGTCGCACGACAGGCTGCCGATGGTCGCGATCGATCACCTCACCCCGACCGCACGTGCAGCGGACCCGTGGGTCCTCGGGACAAGCCCGAGGATGACGGATTAGCTGAATGAACATCCTCAACATCCCCGCCCCCGATTTCATGGCCGAGGAGGAGATCACCCTCTTCTCCGACAGCGTCGGCAAGTGGATCGACGAGCACGCCGGGCCCGAGAAGATGGCCGAGTGGATCGCCGCCTCGTCGGTGCCGCGCGAGCTGTGGACCAGGGCCGGGGAAGCGGGCCTGCTGAACCTGTCCATGCCCGAGGAATGGGGCGGCATGGGCGGCGACTATCGCCACGAGGTGGTGCTGATGGAGCAGCTGGGCTGGAAGGGCGCGGACCATTTCGGCATCTCGCTGCACAACGCCATCGTCGCCCCCTATGTGGCGCATTACGGCTCCGACGAGCAGAAGGGGCGCTGGCTGCCGAAACTGGCCTCGGGCGAGCTGGTGGGCGCCATCGCCATGACCGAACCGGGCGCGGGCTCGGACCTGCAGGGCGTGAAGACGACGGCCATCAGGAAGGGCGACCACTACGTCCTGAACGGCTCCAAGACCTTCATCACCAACGGCCAGCTGGCCAATTTCATCATCGTGGTGGCCAAGACCGATCCGGCCGAGGGCGCCAAGGGCATCAGCCTGGTGGTGGTGGAGACCGACGGGCTTGAGGGCTTCGAGCGCGGCCGCAACCTGCACAAGATCGGCATGGAGGCCAACGACACCTCCGAGCTGTTCTTCAACGACGTGAAGGTGCCGGTGGAGAACATCATCGGCGAGGCCGAAGGGCGCGGCTTCTATCACCTGATGGAGCAGCTGCCCCAGGAGCGCCTGAACATCGCGGTGCAGGGCGTCGCGGCGGCCGAGCGCGGGCTCAAGGAGACCCTGGCCTACGTCAAGGAGCGCAAGGCGTTCGGCAAGCGGGTCATCGACTTCCAGAACACCCAGTTCAAGCTGGCCGAGGTCAAGACCAAGCTGACCGTGGCGCGGGTGTTCGTGAACCACTGCATCGGCCTGCACCTGAAGGGCCAGCTGGACGCGGCCACCGCCTCCATGGCCAAGTACTGGGTCACCGACATCCAGGGCGAGACCATCGACGAGATGCTGCAGCTGCACGGCGGCTACGGCTACATGACCGAATATCCCATCGCCCAGCTGTACAAGGACGCCCGCGTCCAGCGCATCTACGGCGGGACCAACGAGATCATGAAGCTGCTGATCGCCCGGACGCTGTAGTCCGGGTCAGCAGGAAGAAGAACGGCTCCGGGGTCAGCCGCAGGTCCATAAGGCCCAGCAGCCGGTCCTCGTCCACCCGGCGGAAGTGGTCGATGATGGGCTGGTCGTCATAGATCATGGCCGCCGAGATCAGGCCCCGGTGCTCCATGGACCGCAGGCGCGCGCCAGGCCGGTCGGTGACCAGCACCGGCAGCAGCAGGCGAAAGAGGCCCTGGGCCGCGCTCGTGCGCGCGATGCGCGGCAAGGCCAGGGCCAGGCCGAGGGGCAGCCGGGCCGGGTTCACCGCCCGGACGGCGCCCGCATCCCTGAACAGCAGGGGATCGACCCGGTCTTGGTCGGTGAACCGCTTGCCGCACCAGCCATAGGCCGCCAGCAGCCCGTCCAGCGGGTGGCCGCTGGGCAATTCGGTCCCGCGCCACTCGCCGGTCATGTCCTCGGGACGGATGGCGGCGAGGCTGTCGAAGAAGGCTAGGCCCGCCTCGGCGGTCCAGCCCTGTTCGGCCCATTGCTGCAATCGGGGCATGGCGGTCTCCGCGACGGTGGAATGATCCCCTCATAACGATCTAGAACACCGCATGATCCGTCTTCATGTCCGCTCAGACCTGTCCCCCGGCGCCGCCGTCGCGCTCACCCTCGAACAGGCGCGCTACCTGACCCAGGTGATGCGGCTGAAGGCCGGCGACGACCTGCTGGTCTTCAACGGCCGCGACGGCGAATGGCGGGCGACGGTGGCCGAGGTGCTCAAGCGCGGCTGCGTGCTGAAGGCGGAGGAACAGGTGCGGCCGCAAACCTTCGGCCCGGACCTGGACCTGATCTTGGCGGTGGTGAAGAAGGCCCGTGTGGAGACCGTCGTTGAGAAGGCCGCCGAGCTGGGTGCGCGGCGCGTGCGCCTGACCCTGACCCGCTACACCAACGCCGAGCGACTGCGCATGGACCGGCTGGACACCATCGCCGAGGAAGCCGCCGAACAGACCGGCCGTCTGGACGTGCCCGAAATCCATGACCCGAAGAAGCTGGACGCCCTGCTGCACGGCTGGCCCGAGGGGCGCCGGCTGATGTTCTGCGACGAACGGGGCGGCCCGCCCGCCCTTGAGGCATTGGCGGAGGCCCCGGAGGGACCCTGGTCCATCCTGATCGGGCCCGAGGGCGGGTTCTCCCCGGAAGAGCGGGAGCGCCTGCTGTCCCTGCCCTTCGCCACGCCCGTTTCGCTGGGGCCCCGTGTCCTGCGCGCCGACACCGCCGCCATATCGGCCATGACCCTGTGGCAGGCCGCGCGGGGCGACTGGAAGGGCGCACACACGACCACATGGACACAAGGGACTTGAGGATTGGCCTCAGCCCGCCCATCTAGCCGCGACAGGCCGCGCACGCGGCGAAGGGGCGACCGACCATGGCCGACGACGCGAACGAGCCGCTGACGCTTGAGACCATGGCGGGTTTTCTGGCCGAAGGCGTGAAGCCCAAGGACCAGTGGCGCATCGGGGCCGAGCACGAGAAGTTCGGCTTCCTGAAGGACGGCTTCGCCCGTCCGGACTATGAGGGCCCGTCGGGCATCCGCGCCATGCTCATGGGCCTGACCCGTTTCGGCTGGGCGCCCGTGGAAGAGGGCGGCCATGTCATCGCCCTGGAGAAGAAGAACACCGAGGGCTATTCCGCCTCGGTCAGCCTGGAGCCGGGCGGCCAGTTCGAGCTGTCGGGCGCGCCGCTGAAGGACATCCACGACATCTGTTCGGAGACCGGCCAGCATCTGGTCGAGGTCAAGATGGTGGCCGACGAGCTGGGTCTGGGCTTCCTTGGCCTGGGTTTCGACCCCCTGTGGACCCGCGCCGACATCCCGGTCATGCCCAAGGGCCGCTACGACATCATGCGCGCCTACATGCCCAGGGTGGGAAGCCTGGGCCTGGACATGATGCTGCGCACCTGCACCATCCAGGCGAACATGGACTTCGAGTCCGAAGCCGACATGGTGATGAAGTTCCGCACGTCTCTGGCGCTGCAGCCCATCGCGACGGCCCTGTTCGCCAACAGTCCGTTCACCGAGGGCAAGCCCAACGGCTTCCTGTCCGCCCGCGCCAACGTCTGGACCGACACCGATCCGGACCGCACCGGCATGCTGGATTTCGTGTTCGCCGACGGCTTCGGCTTCGAGACCTATGCGGAGTACGCGCTGGACACCCCCATGTATTTCGTCAAGCGCGACGGCAAATATGTGGACGCCTCGGGCCAGTCGTTCCGGGCCTTCATGAAGGGCGACCTGCCCGCCCTGCCGGGCGAAACCCCGGTCCTCAAGGACTGGACCGACCACCTGACCACCCTGTTCCCCGAGGTACGGCTGAAACAGTATCTGGAGATGCGCGGCGCCGACGGCGGGCCGTGGAGCCGCATCTGCGCCCTGCCGGCCCTGTGGGGGGGCGTATTGTACGACGCGCCGTCGCTGGCGGCCGCCTGGGACCTCTGCAAGGACTGGGACATCACCGATCACGAGCGCCTGCGCCGCGACGTCACCCGTCTGGGGCTGAAGGCCGAGGTGGCGGGGCGCTCGGTCCAGGACGTGGCGAAGGACATGGTCGCCATCGCGCGTCAGGGCCTGAAGAACCGAGCACGCTTCTCCGGCGGCATGGTGGACGAGCGCGGCTATCTGGCGGAGCTGGAGGACATCGCCGAAAGCGGCGTCACACCCGCAGAGCGTCTGCTGGAGGCGTATCACGGCCGCTGGAACGGCGATGTGCGTCAGGTTTATGCGGAGCAAGCGTACTGAGGGCGAAACCCGACCTTAACGGGTGATGGTCAAGCTGGCGGCAGTTCGCCAGAGAGTCCTCCCATGACCTGTCAGCCGCTCGAAGCCTCTGCCCGTCCCGACGGCGCGGGCGAGGCGTGGTCCGAGGTCGACCTCGGCACCTTCTTCGACGTGTCGCTGGACCTGCTGGTGGTGCGCGAGCTGGACGGGACAGTGGTCAAGGCCAGTGCGTCCTGGGCCACCCTGCTGGGCTATCGCCCCGACGAGATCGAGGGCCGGGGCCTGCTGCGCCTGATCCATCCCGAGGATGTGGCCGCCACACGGCACAGCATCGTGGAGGTCGAGACCCGGCGGCCCGGCGACCCGGTGCTGGGCCAGGTCAACCGCTACCGGCACAAGCAGGGTCACTACATCACCCTGGAGTGGCGCGCCCAAAGGCATGGCGACCGCATCTACGCGGTGGCGCGAGACGTGACCGACAAGGTGGCCGCCGAGCGCGACCTGATCGAGGCCAAGGCCGCCGCCGAGGCAGCCAGCCACGCCAAGTCGGACTTCCTGGCCAATATGAGCCACGAGATCCGCACCCCCCTGAACGGGGTGATCGGCATCGTCGACGCCCTGTCGCGCACGCCCCTGTCGCCGGACCAGTCCGAGATGGTCGCCCTGATCGCCTCGTCCGGGGTCACCCTGGAGCGGCTGGTGTCCGATATCCTGGACGTGTCCAAGATCGAGGCCGGGCAGCTGGACCTGGAGGCGCGCCCGTTCGATCTGGACGAGGCCCTGGCCGCCCCGCTGGACGTCATGCGCCTGCGGGCCGAGGACAAGGGGCTGGATTTCGTCGTGCGGCGCGCGCCGGATGCGCGCGGGATGTTCATGGGCGACAGCACCCGCATCCGGCAGGTGCTGGGCAACCTGTTGTCCAACGCCGTCAAATTCACCCATGAGGGCGCGATCACCGTCAGCATCGCCGTGGCGGAGCCGCAAGGCGGCGACGCCCGGGTGATGTTCACGGTCGAGGACACCGGCGTGGGCTTTGATTCCGATCACGCCGCGCGGCTTTTCGACCGCTTCAACCAGGCCGACGCCACCATCACGCGCCGGTTCGGCGGCACCGGACTGGGCCTGTCCATCTGCCGCTCGCTGGTGGAGATGATGGGCGGGCGGATCGCGGCGTCCTCCACGCCGGGCGCGGGCAGCCGGTTCGAGGTGGATATCCCGCTGAGCCGGGCCGCCTCCCTGGCCGACTATGACGCCCGTGAACGCACGACCACCCTGGCCGGCGGCGGGCTGGACCGGCCCCTGCGCGTTTTGCTGGCCGAGGACCATCCCACCAACCAGCGGGTGGTGCAGCTGATCCTGGGCGCCCACGCCGCCGAGGTGGTCATCGCCGAGGACGGCGCCCAGGCCGTGGCCGCCTTCGCCGAAGACCGTTTCGACGTGGTGCTGATGGACATGCAGATGCCCGGCATGGACGGCCTGACCGCCACCCGCGAGATCCGGCGGCTGGAAGCCGTACGGGGTTCAGCCCCCACCCCCATCGTCATGCTGAGCGCCAACGCCATGCCCGAGCACCGGGATCAGTCCCGCGAGGCCGGGGCGGACATCCATGTTCCCAAGCCCATCACCGCCGCGACCCTGCTGGCGGGCATTCTGGCGGTGACGTCGCAAGGGTGCGCGAGCGAACAGACTACGGCATAATCCGTCGGGCCGCGCCATGCGGCTGAATACGGAGCGGGACCGGTCATGAGCGGAGCCATCCACATCGGCGTCGGCGGCTGGACCTATGAGCCGTGGCGGGGCGTGTTCTATCCCGACGGCCTGGTCCAGAAGCGCGAGCTGGAATATGCCGCCTCGAAGCTGGGCTCCATCGAGATCAACGGCACCTACTATTCCACCTTCAAGCCGGACAGCTGGCGGAAATGGCGCGACGAGACGCCAGACGGGTTCGTCTTTTCGGTCAAGGCCAGCCGCTACTGCACCAATCGCAAGGTCCTGTCCGAGGGCGGCGAGAGCTTCGACCGCTTCCTGTCCCAGGGCCTGACCGAGCTGGGCGACAAGCTGGGGCCGATCAACTGGCAGTTCATGGCCACCAAGAAGTTCGACCCGGAGGATTTCGAGGGCTTTCTCAAGCTGTTGCCGAAGGAGAAGGACGGCCTGCGTCTGCGCCATGCGCTGGAGGTGCGGAACCCCGGTTTCGATGTGCCGCAGTTCCACGATCTGGCGGCGAAATACGGCGCGGCCATCGTCTACGCCGAGGACGACGAGGCGCCGGAGTGGCCGCGCATCGACCAGGACACGGGCGATTTCCGCTATGCCCGGCTCATGTCCAGCCGCGAGGACGAGCCCTCCGGCATGACGGCGGCTGAGCTGGACGCCGTGGCGGACCGGGTGAAGGGCTGGAGCACGACAGGCGAGGTGTTCGCCTATTTCATCGCCGGGGCGAAGGTGAGGAACCCGGCCGCGGCCATGGCCCTGATCGAAAGGGTCTCCTGACGGTTGCGCCTGCCCCCGCGAGACCACACCTAGTCTGAAGCTGTCAGGAGATCTCCATGCCCATCGCCACCCGCGCCTTCGCCGCCGTCGCCGCCGACAAGCCGCTTGAGCCCTACCGCTTCGACCGTCGCGATCCCGGCCCGGACGACGTGGCCATCGAGATCAAATACTGCGGCGTCTGCCACTCGGACCTGCACATCGCCAAGAATGACCTGGGCGGCACGCGCTATCCCATCGTGCCGGGCCACGAGATCGCCGGTCTGGTGACGGCGGTGGGCGGGAACGTCAGCCGCTTCAAGGTCGGCGACCGGGTGGGCGTGGGCTGCATGGTGGACAGCTGCCGCACCTGCGCGGCCTGTCAGGAGGGCGAGGAGCAGTACTGCGTCCCCGGCATGACCCAGACCTACGGCTCGGCCGATCCGCTGGGCGAACCGGTGAGCCAGGCCATCACCCAGGGCGGCTATTCGGACCGCATCACGGTGAACCAGGACTTCGTGCTGCGCATTCCCGACAGCCTGCCGCTGGACGCCGCCGCGCCCCTGCTGTGCGCGGGCATCACCACCTATTCGCCGCTGCGCCACTGGAACGTGGGCGAGGGCTCGAAGGTCGCCGTGGTGGGTCTGGGCGGTCTGGGCCACATGGCGGTCAAGCTGGCCCACGCCATGGGCGCGGAGGTGACGGTGCTGTCCACCTCGGACCGCAAGAAGGCGGACGCCGAGCGCATGGGCGCGAAACACTTCCTGATCAATTCGGACAAGGCGGCCATGCAGGCGGCGGCCGAAAAGTTCGACCTGATCATCAACACCGTCTCGGCCACCCACGAGATCGCCGGGCACCTGAACCTGCTGGCCCGCGACGGGACCATGGTCATGCTGGGCCTGACCACCGAGGGCATGCCGGTGTTCGCCATGCCGCTGCTGTGGCGTCGCCGCGCCGTGGCCGGCAGCCTGATCGGCGGCATCCGCGAGACCCAGGAGATGCTGGACTTCTGCGCCGAGCATGGCATCGCCTGCGATATCGAGACCATCGCCCCGGACCAGATCAACGAAGCCTACGCCCGCATGGAGAAGTCGGACGTGCGCTACCGCTTCGTCATCGACATGGCGAAGATGGCCTAGGCCTTCGCGGCCGGGGCGAAAGCCCTGGCCACGCCCTCCGCTCCGGCGAGGCCGCAGACCCCGCTGTCCGCCAGCACCGCCGCATTGCCCGCGTGCACCCCGCCCAGCGCGATCACCGGCAGCCCGGCGGCGCGGGTCCAGGCTGCGAAGCGTTCGGGGCCCAGCGCCGCGCCGCCGGACGGGCTGGCGGTGGGAAAGACGGGCGAAAGCAGGGCCGCGTCCAGCCGCAGGGCCGCCGCGCGCGCCAGGGCTTCCGGCGAATGGGCCGCCCCGGTGACCAGCGCCAGACCAGCCCCTCGGGCCTCGTCCGCCTGATCGAGGGCGCGCTCGGGCAGATGCACGCCGTCCGCGCCGACGGCGACGGCCAGGGCCACGTCCAGCCCGATCAGCAGGCGCACCCCCGCCGCGCGCGTCACATCCCTCAGCCGCCGGGCGTCCGCCTCGGCCCCGGGCCGGCCGAAGGCGCGGTGGATCACCGCCGCGCCGGCGGGCAGGCGGGCGGCGATCTCCCATGGACGGGGCGTGCGGTCCGGATCGGTGACGAAGATCAGGGGCGGCAGGCCCGCCGCCGACGGGCTGACACGGGCGGCGGCGCGGTTTAAGGCCTTGGCCGTCTCCCACAATCGGGTCGCTTCGTCGGACAGGACCATGGATTCTCTCGTCGCCTCAGCCCTGGACACGGTGCGCCGCCGCATCGCCAAGGCGGCCCGCGCGGCGGGGCGGGATCCTTCGGATATCACGCTGACCGCCGTTTCCAAGCAGCAGCCCGAACCGGCGATCCAGGCCGTGCTCAACGCCGGCCAGCGCGTGTTCGGCGAAAACCGGGTTCAGGAGGCGCAGGGCCGCTGGACCGAACGGCGCGCCGCCCTGCCCGGTCTGCACCTGCGGTTGATCGGCCCCCTGCAGTCCAACAAGGCGGACCAGGCCCTGGCCCTGTTCGATGTGATCGAGACCCTGGACCGGGACAAGCTGGCGCGGGCGCTCGCCGAGGCGGGCATGAAGGCCGGCGTGCGGCCCCGGGTGCTGATTCAGCTCAACACCGGCGAGGAGCCGCAGAAGGCGGGAGTCATTCCGACCGAGGCGGACACCTTCATCGCGCGGGTCCGCGCCGAGTACGACTTCGACCTTCAGGGCCTGATGTGCATTCCGCCGCTTGAGGAGGAGCCGGCCATGCATTTCGCCCTGCTGGCCCGGATCGCGGCGCGCAACGGCCTCGAGGCGCTGTCCATGGGCATGAGCGGGGATTACGAGACGGCCGTGCGGTTTGGCGCGACCCATGTGCGCGTCGGCTCGGCCCTGTTCGGCGCCCGTTCCGGCGGCTGATCGGGCGAGAAGTCTCGCAAGACGTGCGAATTTCGCCGTTCAAGCCTTGGCGAGAGGCGCGGCGCTCGCCATTCTTGTTCCATGGCGCAATCCAAAACCCTCCTGATCATCGACGACGACACCGAGCTGCGCGAGGCGCTGGCCGAACAGCTGGACATGCACGACGAGTTCAGGACCGTTCAGGCCGCCACGGCCACCGACGGGGTGCGCATGGGCAAGGAGATCCGCGCCGACCTGATCCTGCTGGACGTGGATCTGCCGGACATGGACGGGCGCGAGGCCTGCCGCCAGCTGCGCAAGGCCGGGGTCAAGACGCCGATCATCATGCTGACCGGGGCGGTGGCGGATTCCGACGCGATCCTGGGGCTGGATTCGGGCGCCAACGACTATGTCACCAAGCCCTTCCGGTTCGGCGTGCTGCTGGCGCGCATCCGCGCCCACCTGCGCAGCCACGAACAGTCCGAGGACGCGGTCTTCACCGTCGGCCCCTACGAGTTCCGGCCCGCCGGCAAGATGCTGATGGGGCCCAAGGACAAGAAAATCCGCCTGACGGAGAAGGAAACCAACATCCTGAAGTACCTCTACCGCGCCGGGGCCAAGCCCGTATCGCGTGAGGAGCTTCTCGCGGAGGTGTGGGGCTACAACGCCGGGGTCACCACCCACACCCTGGAGACCCATATCTATCGTCTGCGCCAGAAGATCGAGCCCGAACCGGGCCAGGCGCGGCTGCTGGTCACCGACGCCGGCGGCTACCGGCTGCAGCCCTGAGCGAAAGCCGAGGACGCCTCCGGCGCCTTCGTTCCGTGACGAAGGCGCCGGCAAGCCTCCAGACCATGGATGCAGCGCTCGTCAGTAGCCGAGCTTGTAGCGGAGGCCGACGATCATGGCCTGGTTCTCGTAATCGCCATCGATGGGCGAGAGTCCGCCGGAGCTGAGCTTCGCCCGCTCCTGATCGAGTCCGATCTGCTGGAGCGCGGCCTGCAGGGTGACGGCAAGATCACGCCCAAGGACGTCGAGACCGCCGTCACCCCTGGGCGTGACGCCTTCATTTGAGCCTGCACAACCTGAACGGCCTCGGGCCAGGGCAAGCCTGGGACGAGCGTCTCGCCCCTCGGAACGCAGCCGCTTGCGGCGCACGCCCGCGACCTAGGGCCACGGCCACACGATGCGGCGTTTTGCCGCATCGTGGAGAAATGCCACTTCACGACACGACTCTCACACGACCGGGGTAAGAGAGCAGACCCTGAGCGGCGCCGAACGCTTCAAGGCCGTCTCGCGCGCTCACGGGTCTATTCCTCTCCCAAGTCCAGACGCCTTAGCTCACCCCTCATAAGGGTTAGTCGGGGGTGATTCTTGGGCGTCGATGGAGACAACGGGACCTCGGATCTTCATCGTCCGCGTTCAGGAGGACGAAAGCGGACCTTTGGACTGCGGCGCGCCCAGAGCGCCCGCGCGGGCCTGATCGACCGGACCGAAGACATTCTGACCAGCATCCTCAACCTGGCGGCGGAAGGGGTGATCGTCACGGATGGCGAACTCCGGATTCTGGTGTTCAGCGGCGGGGCGGAAACCATCTTCGGCTATGCGGCCAACGAGATCATCGGGCGCTCGATCGAGGTGCTGATCCCGGAGGGCTATCGCGTCCGGCATCGGGAGCATGTCGCCCGTTTCAAGCAGAACGCCGCAACCAGTCTGCGGATGCGTGGCCGCCTGCAGACCATGGGCGTCTCGAAGTCCGGCGCGACCATACCCATCGAGGTGGACCTGTCGCGGCTGACGGCCCCGCGGGGCGAGATCATCACGGCGATCGTCCGGGATGTCACCGAGCGCGCCGAGGCGGAACGTTCGCTTGCCGCCGCTGCGGACCGCGCCCAGGCGGCCAGTCAGGCCAAGAGCGCCTTCCTGGCCGCCATGGGGCATGAAATCCGCACTCCGCTCAACGGGGTCCTGGGCATGGCCCAGGTCATGGCGACGGACGATCTGCCTCCACGCCAGCGAGAGCGGCTCGCCGTCATTCGCGAGTCTGGCGAAAGCCTGCTGCAGATCCTCAATGATCTGCTCGATCTCTCGAAGATCGAGGCCGGCAAGCTGACACTGGAGGAAGCGGAATTTGACCTGGAGGATCTCCTGCGGAGCACCCACGCCGCCTTTTCAGCGCTCGCCAGCCAGAAGGGCCTGACCTACAGGCTGACGATTTCGGAGCGGGCCAAGGGACTGTATCGAAGCGATCCGCTGCGCCTGCGCCAAATCCTCCACAATCTGATTTCCAACGCCATCAAGTTCACGGCGGAAGGAGGCATCGAGGTCTCGGTGGGTCGACGAGAGAACAGGCTGCTCCTGGAGGTGACCGACACCGGCATGGGCATCCCTCCGGACCGCCTGCCGCAGCTCTTTGACAAGTTCGAGCAGGCGGACAGTTCGACGACCCGTCGCTTCGGCGGAACAGGCCTGGGACTGGCGATCTGCCGGGATCTGGCCGGGCTCATGGGCGGGCAGATCAGCGTAACCAGCCGGATGGGGCAGGGCTCGACGTTCAGGGTTGAAATCCCGATGCTCCGGGTTCGGAGGGAACGTGCGCGCACACCGGCGCCGGCCGCCGCAATCCGCCCGGAAAGCGACCTCAGCATCCTTGTGGCCGAGGACAATCCGACAAATCAGATCGTCCTGCGGGCGTTGCTTGAAGCGGCGGGGCTGGACCCTGTGATCGTATCGGATGGGGCGGCGGCCATGGAGGCATGGCAGTCGAGGAGCTGGGATCTTATCCTGATGGATGTTCAGATGCCCGTGATGGACGGCCCCACCGCGGCCGCCGCCATCAGGGCGATCGAAGCGGCGGAAGACCGGCCGCGGACGCCCATTCTGGCGGTGACGGCAAACGCCATGGCCCACCAGATTGACGAGTATGCATCCGCGGGAATGGACGGCGTCGTCGCCAAGCCCATTCAGCTGGAGGCGCTGCTGACCGCCATAGCGGAATTCACAGACTAGACCGACGCCCTTACCCGCGCCCGCAACCTCGGCGCCGTCTCCGGACGCGCCGGGCCGTGCGGGGAGCCGGCTATGCGGATCGACTGGTCATGGCGGGCTCCATCTGGTCGTTGCCGACGGCGCCGCCGGCAGCGCCCACGGCGCAGGGCCTGTCGAGACAGATGCCCGCCAGCGGGCAGGGACGGCGCGAATGCAGATCCTTCCGGGGGGACGTCTCGGTCAGGTCCCGCATCACGGTGAGCAACCCCAGGGCAGAGGCAGGAGACAGGCTCTCCGGATGGAAACCCTCCCTCAGCGCCGGCTCGTCCCCGACCATCTCCGCGTCAGACTGGAACAGGCCGCAACAGACGCTCCAGTCCGGAAAGCGCCGCGCGGGCGCCGTCTGGTCGCATATGATCGACAGGGCGGCGTGGCTCCGATCACACGAGATTTCCCCGTACACCTGCCTGACCTTGTCCCTTGGTCCCTCCAGAACGCTGAGGAACCTGCCGTCATAGGCGAACAGGATGCCGGTGACGTCCAGGGTCGACTTTCGCCGGGCTCCGGACTCCTGAGCCTGATCGAGCAATTCGTGCAGACGCCCGGCCGCCGAATTCGCGGTGCTGTGGTAGATGAGGCGGTGGAAGCCGGTGTCGGTGGACAGTGGGGCCGCTCGCGACGACCGTGAGGTTCGCCCGGCGGTCTGCGCGGGGTCCCCCGACAGGCAGACGCCTACGCCTCCATCCTCGCAACTGTCAAAGGCGATGCCCATGGCCGAGAACGCCTCGAAAAGCGCCCGCAGCGTCCGGCTGTTTGCGCCCACGGGGCCCCGAATACGCTCCAACCGCTTGATCGTCTCCAGACTCAGGCTGCAGCGCCGAGCCAACTCCGACTGATCGATACGCGCAAGCGCCCGGGCCGCCCTGATTTGCTCGCCCGTAAGCGCCGACGAAATGAACTGCATCTACCCGTATCCCAACCAACAAATACACTTTGAGTACAATTTCTTCCACCTCCGGCATACTTGATACGTGAGGGCGCTTACTTAGGTACACAATGCGGATAAACGCCATCAACCGCAGACTTTATTACATAAAATTGCTCGCGCCCGCCTCCCATAGATGACGGCTCAAATGTCGCGGCGCGACCGGGACGCGAACGCAATCGGCACAACCGCCCCCAAAAATCGCCCAAATGCGTCTCGGGGTCATCCGGATAAAGGCGGCGAACCGTTGAAAATATTGGAGCGGGCGGGGGGAATCGAACCCCCGACATTCAGCTTGGGAAGCTGACGTTCTACCTCTGAACTACGCCCGCCTGAGGCTCGTCCGCTTATCCGATGAATGGCCGGACAAGAAAAGGCCCGACGCGCGAGGCGTCGGGCCTTTCCCTTTTCATGGGGTCAGCGGCGGGTGACGGTCACGCCGCGGTCCTCCAGCATCGACTGAACGCTGTCGTCACCGGCCAGGTGGGCGGCGCCCACGGCGATGAAGGCCGTGCCCGAGCCTTCCAGCATGGTCTGGATCTGGCCGGCCCAGTCGGCGTTGCGGTCGACCAGCAGGACATCATAGAGCTGGCCCCACTCGGCCTGCATCTCGTCGACGACCAGGGCTTCGAAGCCCTCCACATCGCCGGCGGCCCACAGCTCGACCATGCTGTCCAGCATCTCTTCAGCCTCTTCCCAGGTGGCCAGCGATTGGCGCAGGAACTGCAGCTGAACCTCCTGCGGCAGATCGTGGAAGAAGCGGAACTGCTGTTCCAGGGTCTCGAACCCGCGCACCGTGGTCCCGGCCTCGTCCGCCGAGGCCTTCAGCCGGGTGTCGACGCCCGAGGCCGGGTCGTAGCCGGCCCGGACGGCGGCGGCGACGGAGACCTGAAGGCCGACCAGCCAGGGCTGCATCACCTCCATGGCCTGGGGCGGCACGCCGATGGCGGCGGCCACGGCCTGAAGCTGGGCGTTCTCCTCATCGGTCAACAGGCTGGACAGGGGCTCCCCGCCGATGTTCAGGCCATACTGCTGGATCAGGGGCATGGCGGCGGCCTGGTCGTCCACATTGGGCACTTCCAGCCACAGCTCGGCCGCCTCGGTCAGGGCGGCCTCCAGGCCCGGGGTGCGCCACTGGGTCTCGGGCTTCAGCAGGTGCACCGTGCCGAACAGGTAGATGGTGGAGTCCTCGTCGCTGACGACCCACATGGCCGGGCCGGGCTGGTGCGCCTCCTGGGCCAGGGCGAAGCTGGGGGTTCCCGCGACGGCGGCGAACAGGCCGACGCCCAGGGCGGTTCCGGCGCCCAGACGGGCGGCCAGGGTTCCGGCGTGCTTGATGCGATTGATGATGGTCATGGCTCGTTTCCTTTATGGACAGTCAGGGTGATGGATACTCAGGGTGAAAAGGGTGTCAGTTGAGGCCCCGGCGCAGCCCCACGGTGGCGGAGCAGACCAGGTACAGGCCCATGACGACGACCAGGATGTCCCAGGCCGTGAGGGTCGGCGCGACGCCCAGCCGCTCGGCGACGGCCCAGCCGAACAGGGCGGCCTGACCGATCCAGAAGGCCAGGGCTCCGGACTCCAGGATGACCCGTCGGATCATCTCGTCGCCGCGCCGCCACAGGCTCAGGTTCATGGCCGTGTGCAGGGCGAAAACCACCGCGATGGCGGCCAGGGTCAGCTCGGGGGCGGGGTTGCCGGACAAGACCGCCACAACCGGCGCAGCCAGCAACAGGCCGGATAGAACCAGCACCGCGCCCTGAAGGCGCATGTCTCGCACCTCCGTGGGACCGGCCGGCGCATCGGCGGATGTGGCGGCGGCCAGGGCGCGGCCGTTGCGGGAGGCCGCCAGGACGGACAGGCCGCCGGCGGCCAGCATCATGGCCACGATCAGGGCCACGGCGTCGCTCCAGCCCAGGCCGTCGAGCGCAGGAAGCTCGACATAATCGACCAGCAGCCAGCCGACGCCGTAGCCGACGATCCCGCCCATGACGGCGAAGCCGGCCAGTTTGAGCAGTTTGAATCGCGTGTCGGCGGATTTTTGAAGAGCGGTCATGATTTCCTCCTTCACTCGGAAAAGATGTCTTCGATGGCCAGGCCGAAGGTTCTGGCGATCTTGAAGGCGAGGGGCAGGGACGGGTCGTAGCGGCCGGTCTCCAGCGCATTGACGGTCTGGCGCGAGACGCCGAGCTGGTCGGCCAGGTCAGCCTGGCTCCAGTCCCGTTCGGCGCGCAGCACCTTGAGGCGGTTGTTCATGATCAGACCCTCTTGGAGACCCACCAGGCGAACCAGGCCACGCCGTAGCCGATCAGCATCGGCAGCAGCACCAGACTGGCGCCCGCGATCAGCAGGGAGCTGTAGGTGGCGTCGGCGGGGACCGGGGCGTCGCCGCCGTAGGCTTCCGCGAGCATCAGGGCGCCGATCCCGACGCACATGCCGATGGAGCCGCCCCAGTACCAGGCCCATTTGTGCGCCTCGCGCACCGCCTCGTCAGCGCGGATCCACCACCAGACTGTTCCGGCGATCAGCAGGCCGAACATGACGAACAGGATCAAGGCGCTCATGACCGGCCCCGGCAAGCCGCCGGTGTGCTCCAGCCAGGCGTAGACGCCGCCGGTGACGGCGCCGATCAGCATGGTCGCTCCCATCAGGAGCCAGAAACGTCCGGCGCTGCTCATCTTGCGGCGGGGGCGGGGCGAGGCGGTCATGGCAATGGTCCTTGTCAATGTGACAAGTGACCTTTACCTATCGAGTCCCGTTCGTGTCAAGCGTCATTGACAGAAAATCAAACGACCTTGTCCAAAAAGGGCTCAGCCCTCGGGCCAGACCCTGAAATGCTTCGATAATTTCAGCCCCTGTCGCTGATAGTGCGACCCACCCTCGCCATAGAGCCGCTCGGGCCGTTCGGTCAGGGGCTCATAAACCAGCCGCGCCACCGTCTGGCCGTGCTCCAGCAGGAACGGGGTGTCGTGGGTGCGCACCTCCAGCACCCCGCGCGATCCGGCCCCGTGGGCCTCGTCGGTGCCGAAGCCGGGGTCGAAGAACCCGGCGTAATGCACCCGGAACTCTCCCACCGACGGATCGATGGGCGTCATCTCGGCGGCCTGATCGACAGGGATCTCCACCGACTCCATGGAGGCCAGGATGTAGAACTCGCCCGGGTCCAGCAGCAGTTCGCCCGGACGGCCGTCGCGGCTGCGCGCCTCCAGCGGCTCCCAGAAATCGCGCGGATCGTGGCCGTCCTCCCGGTCCAGGTCGATGATCCCCGCATGGCGGCGGCCCCGGAAGCCGATGATCCCCTCGCTCAGCTCGACCCCCACGCTGCGGGTCTCCAGGCGGGGCGGCTCGCCCGCCTTCAGGCGCAGCTGGTTCAGCCGCGTGCCGGGGCGCACCAGAACCGAGAAGGTCTGGGGCGCGATCTCCAGATAGAGCGGCCCGTCATAGCCCTCGGCCACATCGTCGAAGGCCAGACCCCGGTCGGTGAGCAGGCGCACGAACACGTCCACTCGCCCGGACGAACTCTTGGGATTGGCCCGCGCCAGCAGGCCGGGTGGCAGCTTCAGCCGCTCCTGAAGCTCGGCGATATAGACGCAGCCCTTCTCCAGCACCGCCCCGCCCTCCAGGTCGATCTGGTGCATGGCCACATCCTTGAGGCGCTCCTCCACCCGCCGGTCGCCGGGCAGGAACGAGGCCCGCACCCGCCAGACGCGCGCGCCCAGCCGCAGGTCCAGGCTGGCGGGCTGCACCTGGTCGGCGTCAAAGGGGGTGGCCGAGGTCACCGCACCGGCGGCGATCAGGGCCTCAATGGCCTGGCAGGGCAGGATTCCGGGGCGGGAGAAATCGAGGGTCATGGCCGAACCTTACACAGATTCCGGAGGGACAAGAGGGAAAGGCGCACCGTCGCGGTTGCACCCTGTGCAGGGGTCCGTAAGGGTGGCGGCATGAAACGCAAGGGTTCCTACGAAGCCGAAACACGGGGCATCCGGGTCCGGGTCACGCCCATGTACCTGGACGGCGAATCCGCGCCCGAGGAAGGGCGCTGGATCTGGGCCTACCATATCGAGATCGAGAACCGGGGCGAGGCGGAGGTTCAGCTTCTGGCCCGTCACTGGATCATCACCGACGCCATGGGTCATGTGGAGGAGGTGCGCGGATCGGGCGTGGTGGGCGAACAGCCCATGATCGGGCCGGGCGACACCTACGCCTACGCCTCGGGCTGCCCCCTGGCGACCTCATCGGGCGCCATGCAGGGCGCCTACCGCATGGTGGACGAGGCGGGAGTCAGCTTTGACGTGACCATCCCCCCCTTCTCGCTGGACGTGCCGGACGCGCGGCGGGTCCTGAACTAGCCAGGCGGGTGAGGGGCCGCGCCAACCCGGAGAATCGCGGCCCCGCCCCAGGCCCGCCAGCGAAACCGGCGGGGCGGACGGCAGCCCCCTTAAGGGGCGTTCGTGACAGACCTGTGGCTGATCCGGGTCAGATGTAGCGGCGCAGGGAGCGGGCCAGCTCGGTGGCGCCGTCGCGCGAACCGCGACGGATCTGCGGCTGGTAGGCCAGCTTGGCGTGCTCCACGCAGTAGGTGGCGCCTTCGTCGGAGCGGCGGCCGCAGAAGCTGAAGTCCGACGAGGTCGGATCGCCGATGGGCCATTTGCACATGTGGGCGCCGAGGGTCAGCACCGTGGCCGTGCCCGGCATGTCCGGTATGCGGGGCGCCGGCGGGGTCGGCGGCACGGGCGCAGTGCGCGGCTGGGCCGCCTCGATGCGGCGCGGCGCCGAGGGCTGCGCCGGGCGCGGACGCGGCGCGCGGAAGGTTGTGCGCGCGGGTTGCGACGGTGCGGCGCGGCCGGACAGGCCAAGGCGGTGCACCTTGCCGATCACGGCGTTCCGGGTGACGCCGCCGCCCAGCTGTTTGGCGATCTGACTCGCCGACTGCCCCTCCAGCCAGAGCTTCTTCAGCGCGCCAACGCGGTCTTCGGTCCAGCCCTGAGACATGCCACCCTCCAAGGTCGCTGATTCAATATCTTGTGCGAAGGGCGTCCTGCACGTCCTTCAACCACAACTGATCGTAAACTACTCCTTAAGGGACGCAACATCTGGCGCCTGTCGTATCCACAGAAACCACATCTTGAATCAATGTTCCGCGAATCTGGCGCCGATCGACGGGGCCGCCTTGCGAACCCCGGCCTGAAAGCGCATCTGGCGGCCATGACCGAGCTGAGCCACCTGCCCGCCACGCCCCCCTCCCCGCGCGCCTATCCGGGGATCAACTGGATCGGGGTGCAGACCCTGTATCTGCGGGAGGTGCGGCGGTTCATGAAGGTGGGGGCCCAGACCGTGGCCGCCCCCGTAGTCACCACCCTGCTCTACATGATGGTGTTCGTGGTGGCGCTGCAGGGCGGTCGTCCGCCGCTGCTGGGCATCGCCTTCGCCGAGTTCGTGGCCCCGGGCCTGATCATGATGGCGATCCTGAACAACGCCTTCGCCAACGCCTCGTCCAGCCTGATCCAGGCCAAGATCATGGGCACGGCCACCGACTTCCTGACCCCGCCGCTGAGCCCGCTGGAGCTGATGATCGGCTTCTCGCTGGGCGCGGCGACCCGCGGCGTGCTGGTGGGACTGGTGACCGCGATCTGCGTGCTGCCGTTCGCGCGGCTGGGCGTGGCCAACCTGGCCGCCATCCTGTTCTTCGGCGTCGTGGCGTCCATGCTGATGGGCATGCTCGGCGTGCTGGCGGGCTTGTGGTCCGAGAAGTTCGACCATCTGGCGGCGGTGCAGAATTTCGTGGTCATGCCCATGACCTTCCTGTCGGGCGCCTTCTATCTGGTGGAGCGCCTGCCCGAGCCCTTCGCCACCCTCAGCCACTTCAACCCGATGTTCTATCTGATCGACGGGTTCCGCTATGGCTTCATCGGCCATTCGGAGGGGAACCTGACGGTGGGGGTCATCGCCAGCCTGCTCATCACCGCGACCCTGGCCGTGATCTGCTATCTGGTGTTCCGCAGCGGCTGGCGGCTCAAGAGCTGATCCGTTAAGCGTGGCGGCAAACAAGGACACCGCCATGCTTCGCACCCTGACCGCCGCTTGCGCCCTTCTGGCCTTCGCCACCCCCGCCCTGGGCCAGGACGAGGCCGCCCTTCGGGAGGCGGTCGCCGCCTATGACCAGCCGTCCAACGCCGAGCGGCTGGCGGTTCTGACCGGCCAGCTGGACGCCGCGGGTCTCGCGTACGAAATCCAGACCTTCGAGGGCGGCGGGCGCGCGGGCGCCATGACCGGCTCCAACGTCATCGTCACCCTGGGCGAGGGCGAACGGGACCTGCTTCTGACCGCGCACTATGACGCCGTCGTCCTGCAATCCGGCGAACTGGCCGACGGGCTGGTGGACAACGCAGCCTCCACCGTCGCCCTGATCGAGGCGGCCCGGGTTCTGAGCGGCCGCGACCTGAACCACCGCGTCCAGGTGATCTTCTTCGACCAGGAGGAGCTGGGCCTGATCGGCGCCCAACGCTGGATCGCGGCCAACGGAACAGACCGCGTGGCGGCGGTGGTCAACTCCGACGTGGCGGCCTTCGGCGACACGCTCATGTACGGCGAGAACAACGGCGAGCGATCGGGCTTCGTCCTGACCGCGCTGCGCGAGGAATGCGCGGAGCGGGCCATGACCTGCGTCGGCTTTCCCGTCTACCCGCCCAGCGATGACCGCGCCTTCATCGCCGCCGAGGTCCCGGTGGTCTCCATCGGTTTCCAGAACCGCGTCGGCGCCCATCAGATGTGGCTGGCCTTCAACGGCGGCCGCTCCAACGGCCTGGCCGAGGGCTTCGTGCCCGAGGTGTTCCAGCTGATCCATTCCGAGGGCGATGTGATCGAGGCGGTCGACCCCGCCACCGTGGCCCTGGCGGCGGAGGTCTATGTGGATCTGATCACGCGCCTGGACGCGGCGGCCCAATAAGCTTCAGGCCATCTTGGCCTTGGTCAGGGTCTTCCAGGCCCGGATCACCCGCTGCAGCTTGTCCTCGGCCGAGCGGTCCCCGCCGTTGTGGTCGGGGTGGCAGCGCTTGAGCAGTTCGTAATACCGCGCCCGGATGGCCTCCCGCGCCACGCCCGGATCCAGATCCAGGTCGGCCAGGGCCTGACGCTCCAGCCGGCCGATGGGGGCGGTTTCCGGACCCTCGGCCGCGCGGCCCTGGTGATCCTGGCCGAACATGGCGAACGGGTCCGACCAGCGGCCGGCCCCGGTCTTGTTTCCCGTGCCGAATTTGGCGGCGAAGGCGGCGGCTTCCCGCGACATGCGCCCGGCCTTCATCTCCCAGGTGGGGCGCCCGCCGGTCATCTGCTCGTTCTCATAGCGGGAGCGGATCTCGCCCTCGCTCATGCCGGCGTAGAAATTCCAGCTCTTGTTGTACTGGGCGGCGTGGGCCTGACAGAATTCGTAGAACTCGTTCAGCTGCTCGCGCGACCGGGGCGCGCGGGCGGTGGCCACCTTCAGGCAATCGGGGTGCTGGCACTGCTTTTCGCCGGGCTTCAGGCGCAGCACATCGGCCGCGGCCTCCTCCTCTTCGGGGCGCGGCGGCTTGATCCGCATATCCTTGAAGCGAGGCTTGTATTGAAACGAGGCTGACATCATCCGAAGTGTAGGTCCGAATTGGACGTCATCAAGGAAGCGCGGCGGAAAACCGATGAAAGAAGGCCCTGTTGCGACGATTATTCGCGAAAAACTGACTTTGGCCCTGTCTCCGGCCCGTCTGGAGATCGAGGATGACAGCGCCCGGCACGCGGGGCACCACCACGAGGGGGGCATCGACGCCCGCCCGGGCGGCGAGAGTCATCTGAATCTGGAGGTGGTCTCGGACGCCTTCGAGGGCAGGGGGCGGGTGGAGCGCCAGCGTATGATCAACGCGCTTCTGGCCGAGGAGCTGGCCGGGCCAGTCCATGCCCTCTCGATCCGTGCACGAACACCTTTGGAGGACGCGGGAAAATAGAAAATTCTCCGTTCACCCCCTCTTAGCGCTTCCAGCTTAGCGTTCGCGCCGGACTGTTCAGATGGGGACTGAATATGGTGGGACCGGCCCAGGGCGCTGACAGCGCGACGACGAGGACGCCGCAGACGCCGGGGCGCTCCCGTGAAGCCGCCAGCGTGCTGCAGAGCATCCTGGAGACCGGCAACCTGCGCTACTGGATCATCGCCAGCTGGGCCCTGGCCCTGGCCACGGCGGTGGGACCCGTTCTGGCCCTGGTCTGGTTCGTCATCACCATGACCGCCGGCTGGATTCGCGGCCGGGTCGAAAAGAAGGTCGCCGCCACCGGCCGCCGCGACTACAGCGCCACCTTCACCACCGTCGCCTTCCTGACCACCTTCGCCTGGGCCCTGGCTCCGGGGCTGGCCTGGTTCATGGGCGGACCCTACGGCCCTGCGATGGGCGTGGCCCTTCTGTGCGCGGGCTATGTGATGGTCTTCACCCAGATGCGCACCGCGCCGCGGCAGGCGCTCGTGATCTCCGCCCCCTACACCCTGCTCACCCTCGGCATTCTGATCTCCCTGTGGGGCAGCCCGGGCTTTCTGACCCTTCTGGCCGTGGCCCCGGTGCTGGGGTCCGCCATCCTCGTGCTGGTCATCATCACCATGATGAAGGAGCGCAAGATCGAGGCGTTTCAGGAGCACCAGGCCCATCTGATCGGCGAGCTGGAGACCGCGCGCGACAAGGCCGACGCCGCCAACGAGGCGAAGTCCAACTTCCTGGGCGTCATCTCCCACGAGCTGCGCACCCCCATGAACGGGGTCCTGGGCGCCGCCCAGCTGATGGGCGCCACCCGGCTGGATCAGACCCAGAAGGAATATCTGTCGATCATCCGCAACTCGGGCGACAATCTCCTGTCCCTGCTCAACGACATCCTCGACATGACCAAGATCGAGGCGGGCAAGATGACCTTCGAGGTGGTCGACGTCTCGCTGCAGGATCTGCACGAACGGGTCACCGGCCCCTTTACGGCCCAGGCCCAGGCCAAGGGCCTGAGCTTCGTTTCCGAATTCACCGGCGAAACCCCCGCCGTGGTCCGAGGCGACCCCTTGCGGGTCTGTCAGGTGATCCAGAATCTGTTGTCCAACGCGGTGAAGTTCACCGACGCGGGCGAGGTTCGCTACACCGTGCACAGCCAGCGGGTGGCCGATGACCGGGTCCGTTTCCGCTTTTCCGTCAAGGACAGCGGCCCGGGCATTTCCGAGGCGGATCTGGGCCGGCTGTTCCAGCCCTTCACCCAGCTGGACGGCTCCTCCACGCGCCGTTTCGGCGGCACCGGGCTGGGCCTGACCATCTGCCGGCGTCTGGCCAATATCATGGGCGGCGACATCGAGGTGGCCTCCGAGGTCGGCGAAGGCTCCACCTTCGCCTTCGTGGTGGAGGCCGAAGTGGCCCAGTGGTCCAGATCCGAAGCGGTCGAATCCATCGGCGCCGAGGTGGAGAACGGCCAGTCCCTGAAGGTGCTGGTGGTCGAGGATCATCCGGTCAACCGCATGATCCTGGAAGCCTGGATGGCCTCGTCCGGACACGTCACCGCCTCGGCCGAGCACGGCCAGATGGCGCTGGACGTCGCCTCGGCGGACCATTTCGACCTGATCGTCATGGACGTGAACATGCCGGTGATGGACGGTCTGACCGCCACCCGCGCCCTGCGCGAAAATACGGGTCCGAACCAGCAGACGCCCGTGGTGGTGCTGTCCGCCTCGGCGCGGACCGAGGATCATGAAGCCGGGATGGCGGCGGGCGCCGACGCCTATCTGAATAAACCTATTGATTTCAAGGCCCTGGCAGGCGTCATGGCAAGAGCTCGGGAAGGCCGCGACGCCGTGCGCGAGATCCAGAACTTCGTCCAGGGCGAGGCTGCCGCCGCCTGATCGCGGGAATCTGGCCCGGGCGGGTTCAAAAACCGCCTCATCGCGTTAAACCGGGCCCATGACCGACCTCCCCACGACCCTGGCCGCCGTCGCGGCCTCCTCCGATCAGGCCCTGGCGCTGGACGCCGCCCTGCTGGCCCGCGCCACCCAGATGGCGAGCGATCTGGCGGTGAACCTCACCATCGCCGCCCTGATCATCGTCGCCACCTGGTTCGGCTCCAAATGGGCCGCCGGCGCCGCGCGCCGCGCCCTGGGCCGGGTCCGGGGCCTGAGGGAAGACAAGACCGTCGAGGGCTTCATCGTCCAGGTGGTGCGCGTGGTCGTCATCTCCGTGGGCCTGATCGCGGTGCTGCAGCGTCTCGGCGTCCAGACCACCTCAATCATCGCCGTGCTGGGCGCCGCCTCCCTGGCCGTCGGTCTGGCCATGCAGGGCACCCTGTCCAATGTGGCGGCGGGCGTGCTGCTGCTGATGCTGCGGCCCTACCGGGTCGGCGATCTGGTGAGGATCGGGGACGCGACCGGCGTGGTGCAGAGGCTGGACCTGTTCACCACCCAGCTGACCGACGCCGACAACGTCAAGATCGTCGCCCCCAACAGCCAGGTGCTGGGCGACGTGATCCTGAACATCTCGGGGCAGGCCACGCGACGGGTGGCGATCGATTTCACCGTGTCCTACAGCGCCGATCTGAACGAGGCGCGCGAGGTGATCCGCTCCACCGCCGCCGCGCACGGCAAGGTGCTGGGCGACACCCCCGTGTGGACGGGCGTCACCGGCCTGCTGGACAGCGCGGTCCAGATCACCCTGCACGCCCATGTGCTGTCGGGCGACTGGTGGCAGACCCGGGCGGACCTGTTCCAGACGATCAAGGAGGCGCTGGACCAGGCCGGGATCGAGATTCCGTTCCCGCAGGCGGTCGAGTATTTCGGCGGCAATGTGGGCAAGGCGGCCGAACTGGACCAGTCGCCTCCCGACGCCCTCCTCCCGTCGAAAGGTCAGTAGGCCGTGCGCTATGATTTCGGGTCAGACAACACGGCGGGCATGGCGCCCGAAGCCCTGGCCGGGATCCAGGCGGCCAACGCGGGGTTCGCGCGCGCCTATGGAGCCGACGACGTCACGGCGCGGGCGGCGGACCTGATCCGTCAGCGCCTGGACGCCGACGCCGAGGTGCGGTTCGTCTTTTCCGGCACGGCGGCCAACGCCATCGCCCTGTCCATGCTGACCTTCCCGTTCGAGGCGGTGCTGGCCCATCACGCGGCCCATGTGTGCACCGACGAGACAGGCGCCCCGGGCTTCTTCGGCCAGGGGGTGGGCCTGATCGGCCTGCCGGGCTTCTCCGGCAAGATCGACCTCAAGGCCATGACCGCCATCCTGGACGAGCCGGAGGTGGGCCATCGTCAGCCGCCCGCCGCCCTGTCCGTGACCCAGGCCACCGAATACGGCGCGGTCTATACGGTCGATGAGCTGCGCGGCCTGATCGATCCCGTGAAGGCCAGGGGTTACGGCGTGCACATGGACGGCGCCCGTCTGGCCAATGCGGCGGCGGGCGGGTTTGACCTGACCCAGATCGCGCGGCTGGGGGTGGACGTTCTGGTGTTCGGCGGCGCCAAGGCGGGCGCGCCGTGCAGCGAGGCCATCGTCCTGTTCGACAAGAGCCTGGCGCGCCGCCTCGACAATCGGCTGAAACAGGCCGGACAGATGGCGTCCAAGGGGCGGTTCCAGGCCGCGCCCTTCCTCGGGCTGCTGGAAAGCGGCGCCTGGGAGGCGGGCGGCGCTCACGCCAATCTGATGGCCCGACGGCTGGCCGAGGGGATCGTCACCAACAGCCGCTTCGTCCTGGCCCACCCGGTGGAGGCCAATGCGGTGTTCGTGCGCATGCCGGCGGCCGCCCACCGTCGTCTCAACGAGGCGGGCTGGGCCTGTTACCGGTTCGACGACGGTTCGGTGCGTTTCGTCTGCTCGTGGGCCACGACCGAAGCGGCGGTGGACGAGCTGATCGCGGCGGTCCGGACGATCGGCTGAAGCCGTCGCCCCCTCCCGCGACGGGAGAGGGCGATCATGGCGTCAGTCCTTCCAGACGCCGTAGGGATCGACGTAGTCCATGCCCAGAGCCTCGGCCACGGCGGGGTAGGTGATCTTGCCGCCCAGCACGTTCAGGCCCCGCGCCAGGTGGGGATCCTTCTTGAGAGCATCCAGCCCGTGATCGGCCAGGGCCAGGCCGAAAGGCAGGGTGGCGTTGTTCAGGGCTTCCGAGGACGTGCGCGGGGCGGCGCCCGGCATATTGGCCACGCAGTAGTGCACCACGCCGTCCACCTCATAGGTGGGATCCTCGTGGGTGGTCGGCCGGCTGGTTTCGAAACAGCCGCCCTGGTCGATGGCCACGTCCACCAGCACCGAGCCCGGCTTCATGCGCGACAGGTGCTCGCGCTTGATCAGCTTGGGCGCCGAGGCGCCGGGCACCAGCACCGCGCCGATGACCACGTCGGCCTTGAGGATCTCTTCCTCGATGGCGTTGATGGAGGAGAAGCGGGTGATGACGCGGCCCGAGGTGGCCTCGTCGATCTCGCGCATGCGGGGGATGGAGCGCTCCATCACCACCACCTCGGCGTTCAGACCCAGCGCCATGCGGGCCGAGTTCATGCCGACGACGCCGCCGCCCAGCACAACCACGCGGGCCGGCGACACGCCCGGCACGCCGCACAGCAGCAGACCCATGCCGCCGTTGTGCTTCAGCAGGGTCTCCGCCGCCGAGAACACGGCGATGCGCCCGGCCACCTCGGACATGGGCGCCAGCAGCGGCAGGCCGCCCTTGGAATCGGTGACCGTCTCATAGGCGATGGCGGCGCAGCCGGACTCCAGCAGCCCCTTGGTCTGATCGGGATCGGGCGCCAGGTGCAGATAGGTGAACAGGATCTGATCCGGCTTCAGGCGCGGCCATTCGGTCTTCTGGGGTTCCTTCACCTTCACGATCATCTGGGCCTGATCGAAGACCGCAGCGGCGTCCGGGACGATCCTGGCGCCGCACGCCTCATAGGCGTCGTCGGCGAAACCGGCGCCCAGGCCGGCGCCCTTCTCGATCAGGACCTCGTGACCCCGGGCGGCGTATTCGCGCACGGCGGTGGGGGTCAGGCCGATGCGGTGTTCGTTGGGCTTGATTTCCTTGGGCACGCCGACGCGCATGATGATCTCTCCCTGAGCATGGTCCCGGTGACGGGTTGGGGCGCAATCTACGCCCGGGCGGCGGGCAGGTTCCTGCTTCTTTTCGCCGCCTGATCCGCGTAAACATGCAGGATATTGCGTCAGGAGCCGCCATGAAGACCGTTTCCGCCGTTGAACTGGACGTCGTCGACCGCAAGATGCTGCGCACCCTGCAGGAGGACGGCCGCATCAGCAATGTGGACCTGGCCCGGGCGGTGAACCTGTCGGAGTCCGCTTGCCTGCGCCGCCTTCGGGCCATGGAGGCGGCGGGCGTCATCAGCCGCTACACCGCCATCATCAACGAGCGCGCCGTGGGTCTGCCCATCAGCGTCTTCGTCACCGTGACCCTGTCGTCCCAGTCCGAAAGCGCCCTGACCGCCTTCGAAACCGCCATCGCCACCGTGCCCGAGGTGGTGGAGTGCCACCTGATGACCGGCGGGTCTGACTATCTGCTGCGTCTGGTGGTTCGGGACGTAGACGACCTCGAGCGGGTCCACTCCAAGGAGCTGACCCGCATCCCCGGCGTGACGCGGGTGTCCTCGTCGGTGTCCATGCGCACGGTGGTCAAGCGCGGGGCCTTGCCCGTTTGACTCAATCAGGGGCCAGGAGGATGATTTCAGCCATGGGCTTTTCGGAATCTCCTGCTGTCTGGACGGATCGCGAGCCGACGCTCGACGAGGAGATCAGCCTGCTCGACGATGAAGACATCTTCGAGATGGCCAATCTCACCGAAGACCAGACCGGCGTGCCGGGCGTAATCATGATCTCGACAGCCATGGGATCCCACGGCCCGAGAGTAAAATATTTCCTGAAGCCTGGACGTCACCAACCGAGCTTCTCCGTCAATGTCGCCTCCGAACCCCGCGTGGTGGCGAACAGCCTTTCCGATCGGGATCTGAGCCGCATGGCGCAGTCCGTCATCGACTGGGTGCGCCTCAACCACGAAGCCCTGTCGCGCTTCTGGTGGGACGGGCCGGACTGGATGGAGCCCGAGGTTCGCGCCTTCATCGACGGCCTGAAGAAGGTCTGACCTATCTCAGGTTCAGGGTCACCGCCTTGATGTCCAGATACTCCTCGATGCCGTGGACCGAGCCCTCACGGCCGTAGCCGGACTGCTTGACCCCGCCGAAGGGAGCCACCGGCGTGGAGACCATGGCCGCGTTCACGCCGACGATGCCGTTCTCCAGCCGACGCGCCACACGCATGGCCCGGTCCAGATCGCGGGTGAAGACGAAGGAGGCCAGGCCGTAGGGGGTGGCGTTGGCCTTGTGCAGGACCTCGGCCTCGTCCTCGAACGGAAACACGGGGACCAGCGGCCCGAAGGTCTCTTCCTCGCGGAACAGGGCGTCGTCGCCACCGAGAGTCACGGTGGGCTCGAAGAAGCGACCGCCCAGCGCATGACGTGAGCCGCCGGTCAGCACCTTGCCGCCGGCCGCCTGGACCTTGGTCAGGTGGTCCTCGACCTTGTCCAGGGCCTTGTCCTCGATCAGCGGGCCGACCTTCACGTCCGGTTCGAAGGCGGCGCCGACCTTGAGCTTCGCCACCTCGGCGGCCAGCTGCTCCGCATAGGCCTCGGCGATGGAGGCGTGCACATAGACCCGGTTGGGGCAGACGCAGGTCTGACCGGAATTACGGAACTTGCCCTTGATGGTCTCGGCCACGGCCAGATCCAGGTCGGCGTCTTCGAACACGATCAGGGGCGCCGCGCCGCCCAGCTCCATGGACACCCGCTTCAACGTCGGGGCGCATTGCTCGGCCAGCTTGCGGCCCACGGGGGTGGAGCCGGTGAAGGACAGCTTGCGGATCAGGGGCGAGGCGGTCAGGACGCCGCCGATGGTGGCCGCATCGCCGGTGATGATCGACAGGGCGCCCTTGGGCAGGCCCGCCTCATAGGCCAGCTCGACCAGGGCGATGGCGGTGAAGGGGGTCTGGCTGGCGGGCTTGACCACCGCCGTGCAGCCCGCAGCGAAGGCCGGCCCCAGCTTCCGGGTCAGCATGGCGGCGGGGAAGTTCCAGGGCGTGATCAGGGCGCAGGGCCCCACCGCCTCCTTGAAGGTCACGATCAGATGTCCCAGCGGCGTGTCCTGGGTTTCGCCCAGGATGCGCTCGGCCTCGCCCGCCGACCATTTGATGAAGCCGTTGGCGTAGGCGATCTCGCCCCTGGCCTCGGTCAGGGTCTTGCCGTTCTCCAGCGCCATCAGGCCCGCGATGCCCTCGGCGTTCTCGTCGATCAGCGCGGCCCAGCGGCGCAGGAAGGCGGCGCGCGCGTGGGGGTCCGATCGCGACCAGTCTGCGAAGGCGTCGTGCGCGGCCTTGACGGCCCGCTCGGTCTCGGCCGCGCCCAGATCCGGCACATGGCCGATGATCTCGCCGGTGGCCGGATCGTCCACGGCGATGCCTTCCCCCTTCACCGGGATCGCCTCGCCCGCGATCAGGGCGTGTTCGCGGATCAGCGCGCGGCCGGCGGCCTTGGGGTCGGACATGGTGAAGCTCCTGACGACGGGGAGGGTGTCACAGACGAACGCAAACGGGCCGGACCGGCTGCATCACGTCTGGATGGAATCCAGATCACGGCCCTTGGTCTCCGGCAGCCAGATCAGGCTGACGATCACCGCCACGGCCGTGAACCCGACCGCATACCAGAGACCGAAATAGATGTCCCCGGACCAGGCCACCAAAGCGAAGCTGGCGGCGGGCAGCAGCCCCCCGACCCAGCCGGTGCCCACATGGTAGGGCAGGCTCATGGCCGTGTAGCGCACCCGGGTCGGGAACAGCTCCACCAGGGCGGCGGCCTGGGGGCCGTACAGCGCAGTGGCGGCGATGATGAACACCATCAGGATGCCGAAGACGGCGGGCAGGTTCATGCGATCCGGGTCGGCCCGTTCAGGATAGCCGGCCTCGATCAGGGCCCCGCGCACCCGCGCCTGCACATCGGCGCGGGCGGCGGCGACGCCCGCGGCGTCCAGGCTGGACGCCTCCAGTGACGGGATCAGCCGGTCGCCGATGCGGACCATGGCGGTGGTCCCTTCCGGCGCCGCCTCGTTGCGATAGCTGACGCCGGCGCCGGACAGCACGCCCTTGGCCAGGTCACAGGACGAGGCGAAGGCGGCCCGGCCCACGGGATCGAACTGCACCGCGCAGGTGGCCGGGTCGGCGATGATGGTCACCGGGGCGGACGCCTGGGCCTCGGCCAGGGCCGGATTGGCGGCCCGCGTCAGGGCCTGGAAACCCGGGAAGAAGGCCACCAGGGCCAGGATCATGCCGAACAGCATGACGGGCTTGCGGCCCACCCGGTCCGACAGCCAGCCGAAGAAGACATAGAGGAAGGCTGACACCACCGTCACGGCCAGCACCAGGGCGTCCACCGTGGCCACCTCCACCTTCAGCACCCGCTCCATGAAGAAGCGCGTATAGAAATAGCCCGCATACCAGACCGCGCCCTGGGCGATCATGATGCCGAACAGGGCCAGCAGGACGAACCGGCCGTTGCGCCAGGTCAGGAACGACTCCTTGAACGGCGCGCGCTTTTCCGTGCTTTCGGCGGCCATGCGCTGGAAGGCCGGGCTTTCATGCAGCTTCATGCGGATCCACAGAGAGATCACCAGCAGGAAGGCCGACAGCAGGAAGGGGATGCGCCAGCCCCATTCATTGAACGCCTCGGCGCCCACGGTCAGGCGGGTGACGATGATCACCACCAGCGCCCCGATCAGGCCCAGCGCCGCGGTGGTCTGGATCCAGCCGGTCAGGAAGCCCCGCTTCTCGTTCGGCGAATGCTCGGCCACGAAGATGGCGGCCCCGCCGTACTCGCCGCCCAGGGCGAACCCCTGCAGGATGCGCATGGTGATCAGCAGGATCGGGGCGATGATGCCCGCCTGGCTGTAGTCGGGCAGAAGGCCGATGGCGACGGTGGCGACCCCCATCAGGGTGATGGTCACCAGAAAGGTGGTCTTGCGCCCCACCTGATCCCCGAACCAGCCGAACACCAGGGCGCCCAGCGGCCGGACCACGAACCCGACCCCGAAGGTCAGCAGCGCCAGGATGTAGGACGTCGCCTCCCCCACCTCGGCATAGAAATGCCGCGCGATGATCGCGGTCAGGGAGCCGAAGATGAAGAAGTCATACCATTCGAAGGCGGTGCCGGCGGCCGAGGCCCCGACGACGGTGCGCAGACCAGGGCCCCTGGCCGCCGGATCCCCCGAAACCTTTGCGTTCATGCGACGTCCCCCCGCCGCCTCTGCGGGCGGCCGGAAGGCAAGCTAGAGCGTGACGTCCCTGCGGTCCAGACACACGAAAGCCCCGCAGCCGGAGGCTGCGGGGCTCACGATGTTGTCAGGCTTCAGCCGTTCAGCAGGTCGCGCCTTCGGCGCAGTTCTCGACGGCCTGGCCGGCGGCCTGGGCGTCCTGACCAACGCCGGAAAGGGTGTTGCAGGCGGCGACGGTCATCAGGGCGGCGGCGGCCGCGAGGGCGAAAATCTTGCGCATGGTCTGGCTCCTATGGCTCCGGGGGCCGGAGCGTGACAGTGACGGCAGGCTAACGTCACGGAGCCGCCCCGGTTCCGCGCCCCGATCAGTTCAGCGGCGCGCCATGCACCGACGGCGGCAAGGGATCGGGCCGCGGGAACGTCAGGCGCGCGATCATGCCGCCTTCGGGGCGCGCTTCAAACGCCGCCTCCCCGCGCAGCTGGCGCGCGAAGGCCGTCATCAGGGTGCGGCCGACCCCGCCCTCCAGGGTGGAGACGTCGGTGCCCGGCCCGTCGTCCTCGACCTCGAGGCGGCAGGTCGCGTCGTCAGCCGTGAACCGCACATGGAGCGTGCCGCCACGCCCGGCGAAAGCGTGCTTCTGGGCGTTGGATATGGCTTCGACCGCCCACAGGGCCAAGGGCGCCAGACGATCCGGATCAATGACCAGGGAGTCCGCCGTGACCTGGCTGGAGACCACCGGGCCGCGCCCGGATTCCGAGGCGACCAGCTGACCGGTCAGCTCCCGCAGGAAGTCCGCCAGATCGGCCTCCCGGATGTCGGGGCTCTGGTAGAGCGTGCGGTAGATCAGGGCCAGGGCGGAAATGCGCTGACGCGTATCGCCGACGGCCGCCCGCGCCGCCGGGTCGGTCAGGGCGCGCTGCTGCATGCTCAGCAGCGAGGAGATGATCTGCAGGTTGTTCTTCACCCGGTGGTGGATCTCGCGCATCAGCGCGTCCTTCTCCGCCAGGGATTCGGTCAGCGAAAGGTCACGCTCGCTGATGGCCTCGGCCATCTCGTCCAGGGTCCTCGCCAGGACGCGGATCTCGGCCGGCGCGTTTTCGGCCTGAACCGGGCGCACGGTGAAGCGTCCCTTGGCGTAGATGGAGGCGACGCGCTCCAGATAGTCCAGCCAGCGGATCACGATGCGGTCGGTGAAGATCATCACCGCCAGGAACGCCATCAGCCAGGCGGCCAGAGGCAGCAACAGCGTGCCCGTGGGATTCAGCTGCGCCCAGGACAGGAGCCCGGGATCAGGCGTGGAGAGCAGCACATAGACGTCCCGCCCCGCCAGGGCCGCGCCCGCATAGAGGCGGGATCGTCCCGACGCATCCCGCGCGTGGAACTCCACCGCACCCTCGCGGGCCCGGTCCACCCAGCCGGCCAGGGCGTTCTCGTCCCGGGTTTCGAAGGCCGCTGCGTCGGTGGCCGTGAGCAGGACGCCGGACGCATCCGTCAGAGCCACCTCCGTGCCCTCCGGCAACGACCGGTCGCTGACGTCCGGCTGCAGGGACGACAGGGGAATGATCGCCGCCAGAACGCCGTCGAAGGCGCCCATGGGCCGCTCCGAGCGCACTGCCGCCAGCAAGGCGGGTTCGGAGGCCAGCCGGTCCGGCGCCCGGGTCAGCACCACGGTCTCGCCGCTCTGTATCCGCGCGAACCAGGGCGTGTCGCGAACCGTCAGATCGCCCTGGACCGAGGTGGAGGCGCAGGCCACCCGGCCGGTGGGGGTGAACCGATAAAGGGCGTCATACCCGTCCAGTTCGGCCACCAGGGCCCGCAGGCGCGGCGCGCAGTAAAGACCGAGGGACTCAGGGCGCAGCACCTCCAGCAGCACCGTGGCGCTGTCCAGCCGCGCCTTGGCCGTGGCCGCGCTGCGCTCGGCGCCCAGCACCAGGTCATGACGCCGGTCCTCCGCTTCGCTCTGGAAGGCGGCCTGGGTCTGGATGGCGCTGAGAAGCAGGATCGGCAACAGGGCCACCGCCATGGCTGCGGCCAGGCGAAAGCGGATGCCCTGCGCCCTGTTGGTGGCGAAGCGCCGCCCCAGCCGGACCACCGGCCTAACCCTGCCGCTGCGTACTCAGCCGGTCCGCGTCGGCGAGAATGGAGCGCATGGCGTCGCCGGCGGCCTTGCCGTCGCGGGCGTAGCCGCCCTGCTCCAGCGTCTGCTGCAGCGCCCGACGCGCGCGGCTGACCCGGCTTTTCACGGTGCCGACCGCGCAGTTGCAGATTTCGGCGGCCTCCTCGTAGGCGAAGCCGCCCGCCCCGACCAGCACCAGAGCCTCGCGCTGCTCTTCCGGCAGGCTGGCCAGCGCCAGGCGCAGTTCATCCAGGGCCACCGGCGCCTCGGGGTCGTCCACCGCCACGAGCGTGCGCTCGGCGGCCTCCTGGTCCAGTTGCGACTGGCGCCAGGACCGGCGCTTTTCTGAATAGAACTGGTTGCGCAGGATCATGAAGGTCCAGGCCTTCATGTTGGTGCCCATCTGATAGCTGGCGCGGGCGTCCCACGCCTTCATCATGGCGTCCTGGGCCAGATCATCGGCCGCCGTGGGGTCGCCGGCCAAGGTGCGGGCGAAGGCCCGCAGATGCGGAATCAGTGAAACAAGCTGGGTCTTGAAGGCTTCGTCGTCCGATGAGGGAGGTTTCGGAGCCGCAGAGCGTGCGCCCGTCATGAGTCGCCCTCGGCCTTCTTGTCGGCCCTGCGCAGGATGTCCAGAAACTCGTCGGGCACCGGTTCGTTGACCACCTGGTCGAACATGTGCCGAAGCTTGACCCCGATGGCCTGTTGGCGCAGGCGCGCCTCTTCCAGCCCGTCGTCCCCGTCTTCCGGCGGGGCCGGGGACCGGCGGGACTGGTTTGATTGATCGATCATGAAGCGCTTGCCGCCCGACTCTTGATGATGCGCACGCCTTCGCGTGTCAGTTCGGGACCGTCAACGTCCTCTCTGCCCAACGAGTTCCGGCATTAAGCCGATTTAATGCTCAAGCTTCTCCGGCTGGCGGGAACCGTTGCCGCGCGGATACGTTGGTCGGGATCACCGCCCGGCTCCGGCCGGGCCGGACGAACACCTTATGTCGGGGAAATCCAAGAATGAGCCTTCTGGCGAGACTCGCGCCTCATCTGCCCTATGTGCGCCGCTATGCGCGCGCCCTGACCGGCGATCAAAGCACCGGCGACAACTATGTCCGCGTGGCCCTTGAGGCGCTCGCAGCGGGTGAACAGCAGCTGCCCGCCGCCATGACGCCCCGGGTGGCGCTCTATCACGTCTTCCACACCATCTGGGTCGCCACCGGCGCCCGGCTGGAGGACAAGAGCGGGATGGAAAGCGAAGACGACGCATCGCAGCGGCTGATGAAGATCGCGCCCAAGTCCCGTCAGGCCTTCCTGCTGACCGCGCTGGAAGGCTTCACGCCGTCCGAAGCGGCGCAGATCCTGGGCGCCGAGCTCAGCGACATTGAAAGCCTGATCGGCGACGCCCAGCGCGAAATCGACGCCGAACTGGCCACCGACGTGCTGATCATCGAGGACGAGCCGATCATTTCGGCCGACATCGAGTCCCTGGTCAAGGAGCTGGGCCATACGGTTTCGGCCACCGCCACCACCCACGACGAGGCGGTGGATGCGGTTTCCCGTCATCGCCCCGGCCTGGTTCTGGCCGACATCCAGCTGGCGGACGGGTCCTCGGGCATCGACGCGGTCAAGGACATCCTGAAGAGCATCAATGTCCCGGTGATCTTCATCACCGCCTTCCCGGAGCGTCTGCTGACAGGGGAGCGGCCCGAACCCACCTTCCTGATCACCAAGCCCTTCCAGCCGGAAACGGTGAAGGCGGCCATCAGCCAGGCCCTGTTCTTCCATCCGGCGCGCCAGACCGAAGCCGCCTGATCCAGACGACACGACCCGCAATTGGAAAGGCCCGGCGATCCGCCGGGCCTTTTTGTTTGTCTTACTCCGGCGTGGCGGGCGTCGGTTCGCCGTCGGCGGGCAGCGGCGGAGACGAGGAGTCCCCCTCGAAGGTCCGGGCCGCGGCCGCCTCTTCGGGCACGGTCTCCAGTTCGCCGAGCTCTTCCTGGGTTCCGCCCCACAGCAGCATGTAGATCAGCACGATCAGCACCAGGGACACGATCATCACCAGCAGGATCCGGATGCCGCCGCGGCCCTGACGCGCCCGCTGGGGCGACACCACCGGGCCGTGGTCGTCGGAGTTTCCGGGATCGTTGGGCGGCTGTTGGGTCATGATGATGCTCCGTATCTGGGCCGGTCTTGAGAGCGGTCCCGGTTGCTGTCCCAAGGCAAACGTGTCGGAGGCTTGGCCGTTCCGAAGCTTGGCTGTTCGCGTCACGCACGAATTAATTTCAGGGCGCGGGAACCGGGGGCGGGGGTCCGTGTTCTCATCATGCGGAGGCGGCGACGCCCCCCCGACTTGAGACTGGCGCAAGCCAGTCTGTCGCCTCCGCGCCTCATTCTCGATGATGCTGACTTGGGCGGGTCCTTCATGGACCCGCCCTTTTCTTTTGGGCCGATGCCCGTCAAGGTGCGTCCTGAAAGAAAACGTCCTGGAGACCCGAACATGGCCCTCACCAATCGCCAATGGATTCTGCGCCAGCGCCCGAAGGGCCTGGTCCAGCCTACGGACCTGGAACTGGTCGAAAGCCCGGTTCCTGACCTCAAGGACAGCGAAGTCCTGGTGCGCACCGTCTATCTGTCGCTGGACCCCACCAATCGCACCTGGATGAACGACGCCGAAGGCTATCTGCCCGCCGTCAAGCTGGGCGAGGTCATGCGGGGCCTGACGCTGGGCGTGGTCGAGGACAGCAAGTCCGAACGCTTCAAGAAGGGCGACATCGTCACCCCCATGTCCGGCGGATGGGCGCTCTACGCCGTGGTTCCCGAGGACGGCCTGCGTCCCGTGCACCGCGCGCCGGGCCTGCCCCTGACCGCCAATCTCAGCGTTCTGGGCATGACCGGTCTGACCGCCTATTTCGGCGTCACCGACGTGTGCCGGCCCGAGCCCGGCCAGACCATGGTGATCTCCGCCGCCGCCGGCGCCGTGGGCTCCATCGCCGGGCAGATCGCCAAGCAGAAGGGGGCCCGGGTCATCGGCATCGCCGGCGGGCCCGAGAAATGCCGCTGGCTGACCGAGGAGCTCGGCTTCGACGGCGCCGTGGACTACAAGAACGAGGACGTGGGCGAGGCGCTGGACCGCCTGGCGCCGGACGGCATCGACATCAATTTCGAGAACGTCGGCGGCGACATCATGAACGCGGTCTGGAACCGCATGAACGTGCACGGCCGCATGGCGGTGTGCGGGCTGATCTCGGCCTATAACGCCACCCGCCCGCCGCCCTCGCCCAATTTCGCGCGCATCATCACCCACCGCCTCAACATCCAGGGCTTCCTGGTGCTGGACTACGCCCCCCGCGCCCGGGAAATGGTCGCGGAGATGGGGCCGTGGCTGGCCGAAGGGAAAATCCAGTGGAAGGTCCATGTGGACGAAGGGCTGGAATCGGCGCTGGAGTCGCTGAACCGCTTGTTCACCGGCGACCATGACGGCAAGCTGCTGGTCAAGGTGTCAGAGGAGCCTGCCTGAGCATGACCGAACCGGCCGACCCCCTGCATTTCGAGGACATCCAGGTCGGTCAGGTGCTCCCCATGGGGGCCTGTGCTGTGGACGGCGAGGCGCTCGCCGGCTTCATCGAACGGTTCGCACCCCACTGGCCCGCCGCCGACGGCGCGCCGGATGCCATGGTCTATGCCCTGTGGCGCAGGCTGGCCGATGAGTCCGAGCGCGGCATGGCGGTCAGCAAGGGTCTTGCTGTGGACGCCCTGCGCTTCATGCGCAACCCGCCCTCCGGCGAGCTGCTGCGCGGACGCATGACCGTCATGGGCAAGGATCCGGTCGGCGACGGCCGGGGCGTCGTCATCGCCCAGCACGATCTGCTGGACGAGGATGGGCGGCTGGTCTTCTCCTGCCTGTCGCGGACCCTGCTGCTCCGCCGCTGACGCGGCTTTCAGGACGAGCGCAAACGCGCGCTCAAGCAGGCCAGGGGCCGTTAGCGCAAAAACGCGCGCTCAAGCAGGCCAAGGGCCGTTAGCGCAAAAAAAAGAGGCGGCGGATCGCTCCGCCGCCTCCTTCATTTTTCAGGTCAGTCAAATCAGGCGTTGGCGGCCGCCGGAACGGGGCCGGCCCGGTCCAGGGTCATGGCCACAAGCCGGTCCCAGCCCAGCAGCGACACCAGGTGGGCGTAGATCTGGCCCAGGGCGCCGTTGTCGCGCAGTTCGGCCAGCTTCTCGGCCGGCAGGGCCTTCAGCTTGTCCTCGGACACGGCGTAGTACTGGGCCAGCTTCTGCACCGGACCGGGCGAGCCGTCCGGGTTGCGCGGGGTGTAGGTGGCTTCCTTGATCTCGAACAGGTCCAGCTCCTCCAGCATCGCTACGAAGCGGGTGGTGCGCTGGCGCTCCATTTCGAAGTCGTTGCAGAACTGCATGGCCTGCTCGGTGAAGGCGCTGGGCTTGTCGCCGTCGAACAGGGGCACCTGGCCGCCTTCGGCGATGAACGGCGCGCCGCGGTCGATGCACAGAACCATGCGCTTGTTCTCCTCGTCATTGGCGAAGACGAAGGGATAGCGGCGCACGAAGGCCGGCAGATAGGCGCTGGACAGGTACTGCCCCGCCTCGTCCACGAACAGGTTCTGGTCCTGACGCAGGGCCATGATCGCCACCGGCGACTTGGGCTCGCCCAGGAAGACGACCGGGAAGGACAGGGCGGCGGGCGAGAATTCGGTCACCGTCAGGGGCACCGTATTGGTGCCGGCCACGAAGGCGTAGGGCTTCTCGGCCTGGTTCACGCCCAGCTTGCCGTGGCGCTCCATATTCAGCGGTTCGGGCTGGCTGTAGAACAGGACGTTGCCGGAGATCGGGCTTTCGGGCGCTTGGGTGTCGGACATGAACTCGAGGCTCGGGTTGAAAGGGAAGCGCGCCTTCTAGCCCACAAGGTCCCCAACGGCAACGCGGCGCGAAGCGTTGCGATTCCGAACGCAAGCCATTAGCTGGGGGACATGGGCGAAGCCTGCGCACATCACCGCCACGACACCGGCCTCGGTCCGGCCGACGTGAGCGCCGCCCTCGGCGACGCAGAGGCGCGCTGCGTCCGGCGCGGAGAGCGCATGACCGGCCCCCGGCGCCGGGTGCTGGAGCTGCTGCTGGCCTCAGGCGAACCGGTCAAGGCCTATGACCTCATCGCCGCCTACGGCGCTGACGGACAGGCCGCCAAGCCGCCCACCGTCTACCGCGCCCTCGAATTCCTGGAGCGCCTGGGCCTGGCCCACCGCATCGCCTCCATCAGCGCCTATGTGGCCTGCAGCCACGGCGAACGGGCCCACGCCGCCGCCTTCCTGATCTGCGACTGCTGCGGCGCGGCGGTGGAGGTCAGCCCGCCGGCCGCCGCCGGCCTGTCCGGCCCGGCCGAGCAGAACGGCTATGTGCTGGAGCGTGTGACCATCGAAGGCCACGGCCTGTGCGCCGACTGCCGCGCGGGCTGACCCGGAACCGGCCATGACCTCACCCTTGAGCGTGGCCGCTTCCGGTCAGGAGAGCGGATCGATGTCGGGGCTGGACCTCGGCGACCCCGGCCGCCCCGTCGACCTGATCTTCGTTCACGCCAACGGCTTCAACGCCGGGACCTACCGCTTTCTGCTCGAGCCCCTGGCCCGGGACGCGCGCATCCTGGCGCCGGACCTGCGCGGGCACGGGCGCAGCGGTCTTCCCGCCGATCCGGTCTGGCGGCGGAACTGGCATGATTTCCGCGACGATCTGGTCGCCCTCATCGACGCCGTGGGCGGGCCGCCCGTGGTGCTGGCCGGTCATTCCATGGGGGCGGTCGTGGCCCTTCTGGCCGCCGAGCGCCGCCAGCACCGGGTGCGGTCGGTGGTCATGTTCGATCCGGTGATCCTGCCGCGCCCGGCCGCCCTGATGATGAGCTGGCCGCTGGCGGGGCGGATGGCGCGCCGCTATCCGCTGGTGGCCGGGGCCCTGCGCCGCCGCGCCCGGTTCGACAGCCGGGAGGCGGCGATCGAGGCCTATCGCGGCCGGGGCGCTTTCCGGGACTGGCCCGAACAGGCGCTGGCCGACTATGTGGCCGAAGGATTCAGGGACGTGGAGGACGGCGTCGAGCTGACCTGCGCGCCGGGGTGGGAGGCGTCGAACTACGCCGCCCAGGGACACGACCCCTGGCCCGTGCTCCGCCGCATGGCGCGGCCGGTCCATATCCTGAAGGGCGAGCGCGGATCGACGTGCAGCCTCGTGCCCGGGCAGATCGCCGACGTCACGGTGGAGACGGTCCCGGGAGGAACCCACTTCTTTCCGATGATCCAGCCCGAGGCGGCGCGCGCCGCGCTCAGGCGAAGTCTGTCAGAGTCCGGTCAGGGCTGACCCTGGTTCTGGCCGCCGCGGGCGGTCTGGATGGCGTCGCGCGTGGCGTTCTCGGCGCTGCGGTAGACGAAGCCGTAGGTGGGGTAGACGGTGGAGCCCAGGCCGTTGATCGGGTTGTACCAGACCTTGACCCGGCTCCAGTCCCCGGCGGGCGAGACGTCCACCACGGTGACGTTCTCCTCGACCCGGCCGCGGCTGCCGCCCCAGTTGGCGTGGGTGACGCGGATGACCCGCTCGGTCAGGATGTCGCTGACCACCGCCACATGGCCCCGGTTCATGCGGCCGTGGGGCTGGAACACCAGCACCGATCCGGCCTCGGGCGCCTCGCCGGTGCGGAAATTGCTGACGGCCTGACGCCACCAGGTCCAGGCGTCGCCGAAGATCTGGATGCCCGACAGCAGGCGCGCGAAGGTCACGCACTGCCAGTAGGGATCATCGGCGCGGGCGGTCTGGGGCGTGGCCAGGGTGAAAAAACCCAGCGAGGCCGCAACCAGGGCGGCGGTGAGCCGTTTCATCATATTGGCGTGCTCCGGACGTTTCGCGTCACAAGCCATAAATCATGTTCGCGAAGGGTTGAAGAACCCTTTCCAGGCTCAATTTGGGCGATTTCGGGGCAAACAGCGGTGGGCGAACCCGCCGCTCACGCCCGCGGCTCGCCCCGTTCGTCCGTATTCATCAGGAAGTCCACCGAGGCGGCGCAGCCGTTCAGCACCTCCTCGCCGATCTCGACCCGGGCTGTCAGGGGATAGGTCCGGTCGCTCATGCCGTCCGAACATGGGGTCTCGATCAGGGTGACGCTGAGGACCCGGCCCTGGTCGGTCTGGCCGCTCCACATGGCCGTGGTTCCCGCCATCTGCGGCCCGGCGTTGGGGGCCCGCTCCTCCGGCCGGTCCACCCCGGAATAGACCAGGCCGTCGCCGTCGATATTGACCGCCCAGAACGGCTCGGTGCCCAGCGCCCGCAGGGGCTCGGTCAGGATCACCTCGCCCAGGACCGCCTCCGGCTCGGCCGGCGCGGGCGCGGACTGATCCGGCGCTTCCCCCTGGGAGCAGGCGGTCAGGGTCAGGGCGGCGAGGGGGGCGATGACGGCGAGCGCGCGCATGATCTGGTCTCCGGTTGCAGTCACAGACTGCCCGCGCGGACGACAGTCGTGCAAGGGGGCGCCGGGTGGGCTAGCGTCGCCGGATGGCGAATCGCGAGCCCTTCAGCCTTTACGAGTTCTTCGCCGGGGGCGGCCTGGCCGGGCTGGGCCTGCACGGATTCCGCACGACCTTCGCCAACGACCTCGATGGGGCCAAGGCGGCCAGCTGGCGCGCCAACCACGCAGAACCCGACATCCTGAAACTGGCCGACGTCTGGGACCTGACGCCGGACGATCTGCCGGGCCATGCCGATCTGGCCTGGGCGTCGTCGCCCTGTCAGGACGTCAGCCTGGCGGGCGCGCGCGGCGGGCTGGACGCGCGGCGCTCGGGCGCCTTCTGGGGCTTCTGGCGTCTGATGACCGGCCTGGCCGGGCAGGGTCGGACGCCGGGCCTGATCGTGATCGAGAACGTCATGGGCCTGCTCACCTCCAATCAGGGGCGGGACTTCGCCGCCGTGTGCCGGGCGCTGCACGACGGGGGTTACGTCTTCGGGGCGGTGGAGGCGGATGCGGCCCTGTGGCTGCCCCAGTCGCGCCCGCGCCTGTTCCTCATCGCCTCGCGCCCGCCGGTCGCGGGCGCCGGGGAAGGGGCCGACCCCTTTCATTCCCCCCGCATCCGCGCCGCCCACGGCGCCCTGCCCGACGATCTGAAGGCGGGCTGGGTCTGGTGGCGCCTGTCGGCCCCGCCGCGCCGCAACACCGACCTGGCCGCCCTGCTGCAGCCGGATGACGCCGTCGCCTGGCTGGATGAGGACAAGGCGGCCGCCCTGCTGAACCTGCTGTCTCCCCTGCATCGCGCGCGGCTGGACGCAGCCGCGGCCTCTGGCGAGCGGCGCGTCGGCGCCGCCTACCGCCGTGTCCGGCTCGAGAACGATGTGAAGGTTCAGCGGCTGGAGATCCGCTTCGACGGCTTGGCCGGGTGCCTGCGCACGCCCGCGGGCGGCTCGTCGCGTCAGTTCGTGGTGGTCTGTCAGAACGGCCAGACCCGGGTGCGTCGTCTGACGGGGCGGGAGGCCGCGCGGCTGATGGGGCTGCCGGACAGCTATGCGCTGCCGACGAGCGAAGTGGCGGCGCTGAAGCTGATGGGGGATGCGGTGGCCGTGCCGGTGGTCCGCGCCCTGGCGGATCAGATCCTGCGGCCCCTGCTGGAGGGCGCGGTCAGAACCGCCGCCTGATCCGTTCGTTGATCGACTCGGTGGACTCGACGCGGTCGTCGTGGCCGCTGCGGTGCGAGTGGAAGGCCAGGATCATCAGGCCGGCGGTCAGCAGGGCGGTTCCCACCGCGCCGATGCTGAGGGCGATCCAGCCGTGAACAGTCATGGGCGCGGCGCCCATGGCCTCCCAGGCCAGGCCCATCGCCCCCACCGACAGGCCCGCCAGAACGACGGCGCCCAGCAGGATCAACGCCGCGCGCCCGCGCGGCCCCGGCCCCTTTCGGGGCGGGGCCGGGGATCCCCAGGGGCCAGGAACGGGCGCGGAAGCCGACATGGGTTCAGACCCGATCGATCAGTTCTGGACCCACTGGCCCTGGGCGTTGCGGTACCACTCGCCTTCGGCGAGGCGGGCCCGCAGCAGGGCTTCGAACATGCGCGCGGCGGCCACCTCGGTGGACACCCCCGTTTCGGCGGCGCGGGAGGCGTAGGCGCGGCGGCGGGCCTCATTGGTCACGCGCACGGCCTCCTGCAGGTCGGAGTCCGACGTCCCCGAGCGGAAGCCCAGATAGCCGTCGGCCTGCTCGCCCACCACGCCCTCGACCTTGGCCTCGTCGATCATGGACTTCTGGGCGTTGGTCTGGGCCATGGAGGCGCCGGCCACGCCGATGGCGGCGACTGCGGCGCCGATCACGAACAGCTTGCGGAAATTCATCATCCGATCCTCCGATCAGAACAGGTTGGGATTCTCTTCCAGGAGATCACGAAGCTCCTGGTCGAGACGGACACGCACGTCGGCGTCCAGCTTGGCGTAGATCTGTATGGGATCCACCTGCAGCCGGATCGTCGGGGCGCAGGCCACACCGCCCACAAGGGCCATGGCGCAGACAGCGGCGATTTCGCGTTTCGAGATCATGGGCGGCAGGCTCCACGGTTTGAACGTTTCATATCCATAAGCACCCTCTAGCGTGAACCCGCGCTGAACGACGAAGTTTCATTCTTCTTCATCGGAATTCTCTTCGGCCTCGCCCCGCCGGGCCCGGTTCAGGGACATGATGTCCGAAACCAGCTGATTCAGGTTCAGGGTGGTGTCCAGGGTCAGGTCGATCTCGGTGCCCGACGGCAGGGGCAGCTCCCGGTTCAGGAAATCGCGGCTGATCAGTTCGGACAGGGTCAGGCGCAGCTCCTGCCGCTCGGGCGGGTCATGCCGCCCCCGGATGCGGAACAGCACCCCCAGCCGGCCCTCATCAAGGCTGTTGACCTCGGCCGTCAGGATGTCGAAGGCCAGCTCCTCCATGGCCTGATAGGCCAGGTCCTGCACCACATTGGGCGGCACATCCTCGCCGCCGCCGCCCGCCTCCAGCCCGCTGAGGGCCTCGCGCTCGATCTCCAGCCGCCCCGGCTGAACCGCATAGAGCGACCCGCCGATGATCCGGAACCCGTGCTCGGCGTCCCAGGTGAAGGGCACGCGCCCGGACACCACCGCGTCCAGCCCCACCTGCTCGCCGAACCCCGCCCCGCCGAGCAGCTCGCCCAGCTGCACGTTTTCGAACACCAGCGTCCCGGCGAAGGGCTGGGTCCGGTCCAGCGGCACGTCGAACGGCTCGATCACCACGCGCCCGCCCGCCACGTCCAGATCCGCCCCCGACACCTGGAACGACCCCGCGCCCAGTTCGAACAGCAGGTTCAGGTCCGTGACCGCGGCCAGGGCCTGGATGCCCTCGGCGGTCAGGCGCTGGTCCGGCGCCGTGATCAGCGGGGTCAGGCTGGTGAAGGCCACCGCGCCGTTCAGCCCGGTCACCGGACCGGCCGGACTGACGAAGTCCAGGTCCCGCACCGTCAGCACGCCGCTGCTGGTCGCGCCTTCCGGGGTCCAGTCGAACCGGCCCGTAAAGCCCGCGCCGCCCGTCACCGGCGGGTCGATCAGGCCCTCGGTCAGGGGCGTCACGTCGTCGGGCTGCAGCCCGTCTTCGGCGAACACCAGATCCGAGGCGTCGAAGGCCACGCCCCCCGCCTCGGCGCGGCCGTCGTGCTTCAGGTCCACACGGCCCAGACGGTGCGGCCCCGCCGAAACCTCGAAGCGACCCTGCCAGACATCGGCGGCCAGAGAGGCGGAGCCCGTGGCGTCCAGAGGCTGGAAGCGCTGGGGCTGGGCGGTGTCGGCCACCCGCGCGGCCTCGACGACGGTGTCCATCTCCAGACCCGCCGCGGTCCCGCGCACGGTCAGGGGCCCGGCCATGTCGCTGAAGCGCGTGGCCAGGAAGGGAACCTCGGCGGCGGCGTCCTGCATCCGCCCCCGCGCCGTCCAGCCGCCGTCCGCCACCGTGATCAGCGGGCCGTCCCCCGCGCACAGATCGCCGGACAGGTCGCGCGCGTCGTTCTCGCCGAAGGCCAGCTGCGCCGCCGTGATCACCACACAGCCGTCCGGCCGGAACGTCAGCCGGCCGCCGCCGGAGGTCAGCGTCCCCGCCGCCGCCACGTCGATGTCGCGGGCGAAGCCGAAATTGAAACCGGCCGCGCCGTCCAGCGCTGCGGTGAACCCGCCGGGCGTCAGACGCCAGTCGGGAACCTGCACCCGCACATCCGTCTCGGGCGCCGTTCCGGTCAGGATCAGGGCCCCGCCGCCGGTCTGGCCCGGACGCGCGGCGTAGAGCGGGGCGTCGGGGTGCGCCCCAAGGGTGATCAGGCCGCCGTTCAAGGGCGTGATCCGGGCCGCCTGGCCCAGCACCAGCTCTGTGCCCGTGCTGCCGGTCCTCAGCCGGAACGACGACGCCTCCAGCCGGAAGCCGCCCAGCGCCCGCTTCAGGGCCGCCAGCTCCGGCGGATCGTCGGCCCCCGGCGCGCCCAGCAGCGGCCAGCGGCCACGCTCGGCCCGCAGCCGCCCGGCCGCCTCCGCCAGCACCACGCCCTCCCCGGTCACATCGGCGTCCAGCCGCCCGTCGATGCCGCTCAGGCTCAACTCGCCGAACGCCAGGCTGCGCGCCTGAACCGAGGCGGCGGCGGTGATCTCGAAGGCGCTCGCCTGGCCCGACCCGCTGCGCCCGCCCGCCGACACCGCGCCGGAACGCACATCAAGACCCGCGATCGTCAGGTCGCCCGACCGCATCCGGCCGGCTGCCAGGGTCATGGGGCCGTCCAGCCGCCATCGCAGCGCGCCGTCGCGTCCGCTCACATCCAGCGCGGTCTCGCTGAACGACACCCGTGCGGCCGAGGCGCTGGTCTGGCCCAGGGTCAGGGCGTCGGCGCCGATCATGCCTTCGCTTTCGCCCGTCAGCTGGAACGTCTCCAGCCAGCCGTTCACCCGGCCGTCCAGGGCGATGCGCGCGCCCACGGCCCGGCCGGAGAAATCCCCGGCCTCCAGTCGCCCGGCCGCCAGGGTCGCGGTCAGATCCAGATCGCCCTCGCTGCGCCGCGCGTCCAGGTCGGGATAGGGCGCCTCGCCGCTCAAGCCCACCCGCACGGCTTCGCCCGACAGGCCGGGCGCCGCGACGTCCTCAAAGATCGCAGCAAGGTCCAGCCGCGTCCGCTCGCCCATGGTGGTCAGGTCCAGCCGGGCGCCGGACAGATTGATCCGCGTGTCGCCGCTGACCAGGGCCGCGTTGCCCGCCCGCGCGCTCAGGCGCATCAGCCGGCCGTCATCGATCCGGGCGTCGGCGCGCACATCCAGCGGGCCATAGTTCGTGCCGAGATTCAGGCGGCCCTGTTCGATCAGCACCAGCGGGCCGCGCGCCTCCGGGCCCGGAGGGCGGCCGCGGAACTCCTCGATCAGCGGATCCAGCGATCCCATGCTGAAGACGCCGTCCCGCCAGTTGGCCCGCAGGATCGGCCGGATCAGGCGGATGCGGCTCGGCGTCACGCCCAGCCCCGTCTCCGACCAGGGCAGGCCGAGGGCGTAGTCCACCTCGACCCGTTCGACGGAGAAATCGGGATCGTCCCCGTCGCCGACGCGGATGCGGGCGGTCAGGGTGTCCAGCTCAAGCCGCTCGATCTCGACCTCGGCCTCGATCCCCCGCCGCTCCAGCCAGCCGACCAGAACCTGCCGCGCCGCCTCGCGCCGGGCGGCGTACAGCGTCAGGGCCGCCGCCAGAAGCAGCCCCAGGATCACCAGCAGCACGATCACCAGCCGTCCCGGGCCGCGCCCGGACCTGCGGCGGCCATCGGGAATGACGGGCGAGGACGGCTGGCTGTCCCGGGTTTCGCTCACGCGCGCTCCATCACTCTGTTTGGCGCTCCTGAGATAGCCGGAACACGCGGCCGCGCAAACCGGCCCGCCCTGAAGCCTGCGTCAGCCGCTCTTGCCCGGCCCCTGTGACGGCAATCGGGCGAAGCCGTTCAACGGGGGAATGCAACGCGGTTAAAACACCCCTTGAATGGAGAAACTGCTGGCGGTTAACGATTTGTAACGGGATGCTTCCCATTAAGGGACAGGCGAGCTATAGCCATTCGCTCGCGCATTCCGGGGTTGACCAGCCCCGGTGAGACAGTTTTCAGTGACCAGGCGCCACGGATGGCGCTGCCGATTGACGGGGACCGATGGCTCAGTTCGATCCACGCCGCCAGCCCAAGCGCTTCACGCCGCACATGTTCACGGCGGCCGCCGCCGTCGCGGTGGCTCTTCTGGCTGGCAAGCTCTATCAACCGGTCACGGCGGCTGAAGTTCCGCCGCTGACGGCCGAACAGATCGCCGCTCTCGAAATTCAGGCCTTCGCCTCCGCCGGCGCTCCGGCGGGCATGAGCCAGCCCGAAACCGTCCAGGTCCAGATTCAACGGGGTGAGACCCTCGAACAGGCCATGCTGCGCACCGGCATCGGCGCCGACGAGGCCCGCGCCATCGTCCGCACCCTCGGCAACGCCTATGACGTGGTGAACATCCGCGCCGGCCAGCGCTTCGAGACCGCCATCTCGCGCCCCCGCGTCGGCCGCGGCGACGCCCGCCTGATCGGCCTGACCGTGCGCACCGGTCCCGCGACCCAGCTGACCGTGTCGCGCAGCTTCGACGGCGCCCTGCGCCTTCGCGAACTTGAAGAGCAGGTCTCCAACGAGACCACCGTCGCCACCGGCGAGATTCACGGCTCCCTGTCCGCCTCGGCGGGCCGCCTGGGCGCCAACTCGCGCATCGTGGCCCAGGCCGTGCGCCTGTTCTCCCACAAGATCGACTTCTCGCGCGACATCAAGGCGGGCGACAGCTTCACCCTGGTGTTCGACCGCACCGTGACCGAAAGCGGCCGCACCGTGGACACCGGCGAGCTGATCTACGCCGAGATCAAGGGCCAGGTGTTCTACCGCTTCCAGCCCGAGGGCTCGAACGAGGCCAAATATTTCGACGCCGACGGCAAGAACATCCGCGGCTTCCTGCTGCGCACCCCCGTGGACGGCGCGCGCATCTCCTCCAACTACGGCGTCCGTCGCCACCCCATCTCCGGCTATCGCCGCATGCACCAGGGCATGGACTTCGCCGCGCCCACGGGCACGCCCGTCTTCGCCGCTTCCGACGGCGTGGTGGTCGAGGCCCGTCGCTGGGGCGGTTACGGCAACTGGGTCCGCATCCGCCACGGCAACGGCTGGGAGACCGGCTACGCCCACCTGTCGCGCTTCGCACGCGGCCTGCGTCCCGGCCAGCGGGTCAGCCAGGGCGACGTGGTCGCCTATGTGGGCTCCACCGGCGCCTCCACCGGCCCGCACCTGCACTATGAAGTCTGGCGCAACGGCGCCCGGGTCAACCCGACCGGCGCGCAGATCCCTTCGGGATCCGAACTGGCCGGCGCCGAACTGGCCGCCTTCCAGGCCGAACGCCGTCGCATCGACGCCCTGATCGCCGCCCGCCGCGCCGGCGGCGCCGTCCCGACCCAGCAGGCCGCCGCCGAAGGCCTCCGCCCCGCCCAGGGCTGATCCGCTTCGCTGATCGGCCTCAGCGCTTCCCCAGACTCTCCCTGTCCGGAGCCACCCGCCGCGCCGCTGCGCGCGGAAGGGGCGAGGGCGCGCCCGTGATCAGGCTCGCCACATGGTCCGCCAGCAACGGCGCCGCCGTGAATCCGCGTGAGCCCAGCCCGCCGAGAATGAACAGCCCCTCCTCCAGCCGGCCGGCGACCGGCAGCCGGTCCCGTGTGGCCGCCCGGATGGCCGCATGGCGATGCACCTGGACGGACGCAACGCGCACCGCCAGGTCGGGCAGCACCGCCTTCAGGGCCTCCAGATTGCGGAGATCGTCCGCGTCCCGCAGGGCCTCGTCCGTGTCGTCGCGGTCATGGGTGGCGCCGAACAGCACGCCCTCGCCGGTGGGCGCCGCATAACCACCCCAGGCCGCGCCCACGGCCGGACCCGCGTCCAGATCCGCCCAGCCCGCCTGCCCCCGGACAGCCTGCAGCCCCGCCATGCCCAGAGCCGCCGCGCCCCATCCGGCGGCCAGCACCACCGTCTCGGCCTCGGCCAATTCGTCGCCCGCGTCATCCAGCACCCGCCACGCCGCGCCACGACGCTCCAGCCGCGCCGCCCGGCCCGCCACCCGCCGCACGCCTGCCAGCCAGGCGTCCAGGACCGCCGCCGGCCGCACCGTCAGGGCGCCCTGCATCATCAAGCCGCCGCCGGTCACGGTTTCGCCCAGCGCCCCGGACGCCTCGGCGGCGCTGACCCGCGTCATGGCCCCCGGCGCCCAGACGGCCTGGCCGGCCACCTTGTCGAACCGTCCCGAGTCACGTGGGCCGTGCTCCAGTCTCAGCACGCCGCGCGCAACGATCGCATCCGGCGCCTCGCCGTACAGCTGTCCGGCCCGCTCCAGCGCCTGGGCGAACAGACGGGCCAGATCCTCGTCGCCCACATCCAGCCGGGGCGTCGCCAGGGCCGCCGGAAAGCCCGACGCCATGGCCGTGTCGTCCGCGATCACCACGGGGTCCGCGCCCTGGGCGCGCAGGGCCCGCGCCAGACTGGCCCCCGCGATTCCCGCGCCGATGACCGCCACCCGTCCGCCGTCATGACGAGGCGGCTCGCCGGGCAGGACCGCCTCCAGCCGCTCGCGCTTGCGGCCATGGCCGGGGCGCTTGTCCACCTGAAAGCCGCGCTCGGCCAGGCCCCGGCGCACCGTCCCGGCCACGGTGAAGGTGGCCACACGCGCGCCGGGCGCGGATCGCGCGGCCATGCCGTCCAGCACGGCGTCCGACCACATGCCGGGGTTCAGGGCGGGCGAGAATCCGTCCAGGAACCAGGCGTCGGCCGCCCCGCTCCACTGGTCCAGCGCCCAGGCCGCGTCACCCACGGCCAGATCGAGGGTGGCGTTCCAGTCCGGCAGATCGATCCGGTGAAACCCGGGCGTCGCGGGCGGCCAGCGGTCCAGCAGCGCCTGGGCCGCTTCGGCGATCTCCGGCCATGCGGACAGGGCGCGCGCCGCATCCAGGCGCGACACCGGAAAGCCCTCAATGGAGAAGATGTGGAGCCGACCACCGGCCCGGCTTTGGCGCCACAGGTGCAGCAGGGCGGCGATGTTCAGGCCGGTGCCGAACCCCAGCTCGGCCACGGTGAAGCGCTTGCGGTCCGACCAGGCGTCCGGCAGGCCGCAGCCCGCCAGGAACACCGTCCGGCTCTCGGCGAGGCCGTCTTCAAGGGAATAGTAGACGTCGCCGAAGCGGGGCGACCTGGGCCCGCCCGTCTCAGACCAGTCCAGGGGCCAGTTCAGGGAATTGTCGGGTTCATCGGCCATGTCCGGCTAGAGCACCGGCCGGGCGGCGCGATCAAGACCGGGCATGTAAAAAGGGGCCGCCCGACGGGCGACCCCTTTCCAATCGCTTTGCTCTTGCGAGCGAAGGATTACTCGGCGGCCGGAGCTTCTTCGGCGGCTTCTTCGGTCGCTTCACCAGCGGCGTCGGCGGCTTCACCGGCGGCCATGGCGGCGTCTTCAGCAGCGGCGTCGGCGGTGGCGGCGGCGTCGGCGGCCGTGTCGGCGGCGGCGTCGGCTTCCACAGCGGCTTCGTCAGCGGTGGTTTCTTCGGCGGCCGGCTGGCAAGCGGCGACGGACAGGGCGGCGGCGGCGCCGGCGGCGGCGACGAGCAGTTGACGGATGGTCATATGGGATATCCTTCAGAAGGGTGGTGCGGGGTCATGATTCCCGCGTCACCAGATAACGCGATCGTGAGGTGGCCCGTCAAGGGAAATTCTCACGGCTTCGTGATTACAGCCAAGCTTTTCCGGATCAGACGGCCGTCCCGGCCTCGGACAGGGCTTCCTCCAGCTCGGTGAAGGACGGCTGGGCCGTGGACGGGACGTCGCCCCGGCCGATCTCGACCGAGATCTGGGCGGCGTTGCCGTGCAGGTGCGCCACCAGCACCGACTGGATGATCTTGTAGTAGGCCGCGTCGCCCTCGATGATCTCCTTCAGGCGCGTGGCCAGAGGGCCCACCAGGCCATAGGCCAGGAACACGCCCAGGAAGGTGCCCACCAGGGCCCCGCCGATCATGCCGCCCAGAACCTCGGGCGGTTCGGTGATGGAGGCCATGGTCTTGATGACGCCCAGCACCGCCGCGACGATGCCCAGCGCCGGCAGGGCGTCTGCGGTGTTCTGCAGCGCATGGGCCGGGGCCAGGGCTTCGTGGTGGTGCTTCTCCAGCTGCTTCTCCATGGCGTCCTCGACCTGGTGCGGGTCCTCGAGGTTCATGGTCATCATGCGCAGGGTGTCGCAGATGAAGTCGGTGGCGAAATGGTCCTTCAGGATCTTGGGATATTTCTGGAAGATCGTGGACTCGGCCGGCTTCTCGATGTGGCTTTCCAGAGCGATCACGCCCTTGGACTTCATGGTCTTGGTCAGCAGGAACAGCAGGCTGAGAAGGTCGCGGTAGTCGCCCTTCTTCCACTTGGGCCCGGCGAACACCTTGCCCAGACCGCCCAGCACCCCTTTCAGGGTGGTGACGGAGTTGGAGATCAGCAGCGCCGCGACGGCCGCGCCGCCGATCATCATCATCTCATAGGGCAGGGAGTGCAGGATGACCCCCATCTTCCCGCCCGCGATGGTGTATCCGCCGAACACCATGGCGAACAGCACGATGATGCCGATGATCTGAAACATGGAAAGCCAGCCCTTTTCACGCCGTTCTGGCGCGGATTCAGCGGCACCATGCCCGTTAATGCTTAAGGCCGGGTTTTCACGACGCTTGCCCTATGCTCGCGTCGCGGACGCTCGCGGCTTGAGGGCGCGAGTGCACCATCCTGAAACGACGAGCATGGCGCACGGCGCTCTCGCGCCCGCCCTCAAGCAGCGAGGCCCCGCGGGCCGAGCGATAGGGCCCCTATCGCCCTCAAGCAGCGAGCGCCCGTGGCGCGAGCGGTAGGGCCCCTAAATATGTATGGCGTGGCCCAGGGCGCGCAGGCTGGCTTCGTGCAAGGCCTCGCCCATGGTCGGGTGCACGTGGATGACGCCGGCCACGTCCTCCAGCACCGCCCCCATCTCCATCATCTGGGCGAAGCTGTTGGACAGCTCCGACACATGCTGGCCCACCGCCTGGATGCCGAGGATGCGGTGGTCGGCTTTCGCGGCGATCACCCGCACGAAGCCGCCGTCGTCGCCGGCCTCAAGCGCCAGGGCCCGGCCGATGGCGGAGAAGGGAAACACCGACTGGATCACGTCATCGCGGCCCTTCACGTCGTCAGGACCCAGCCCCGCCGAGACGATCTCGGGCTCGGTGAAGCACACCGCCGCGATGGTCACGGGATCAAAAACACGATCGTGCCCGGCGATGATCTCGGCGACCACCTCGCCCTGGGCCGAGCCCTTGTGGGCCAGCATGGGTTCGCCGGTCAGGTCGCCCACGGCCCAGACGTTCTTCATGGCGGTGGCGCAGCGCTGATCCACCTTCACGAACGGTCCGTCCATGGCCAGGCCCATGGTCTCCAGGCCCCAGCCCTGGGTGCGCGGGCGGCGGCCCACGGTCACCAGCACCTTGTCCGCCGGAATCTGGATCGGCTTGCCGTCCTTCGTGGTGACCGACAGCTTGCCCTTTTCGAAGCCGCCGGCGCGGGCGCCCAGATGCAGGGTCACGCCGTGGCGCTCCATCCACTTCATCACGGGATCGGTCAGGGCCTTGTCGTAGAGCGGCAGGATGCGCTCGGCCATCTCCACCACCGTCACCTCGGCGCCCAGCTTGCGGTAGGCGATGCCCAGCTCCAGCCCGATGTAGCCGCCGCCGACCACCACCAGCTTCTTCGGCACTTCCGACAGGGACAGGGCCCCGGTGGACGAGATCACGTCCCCGCCGAACGGCAGGAACGGCAGCTCCACCGGCTCGGACCCCGTGGCCAGGATCACATGTTCGGCGGTGATGCGGATGTCGCCGTCATCGGTGGAGACGGTGCAGGTCTTGGCGTCAGTAAAGGTGGCCCAGCCGGTGATGACCTTGACCCTGGCCTTCTTCAGCAGGGCCGCGACCCCGCCGTTCAGCTTTTTGACGATCCCGTCCTTCCACGCCACCGTGGCCTTCAGGTCGATGGCCGGCTTGGCCGCCGTGATCCCCAGCGTTCCGCCGTCGGCCGCCTTGGCAACCGTCTCGAACTTGCCCGCCGCATGGATGATCGCCTTGGACGGAATGCAGCCGACGTTCAGGCAGGTCCCGCCGAGGCCGTCCCCGCCGTCCACCAGCACGGTGTCCAGCCCCAGCTGCCCGCAGCGGATGCCGGCCACATAGCCGCCGGTCCCGGCGCCGATGATGAGGACTTTGGTTTTGAGAGATTGGGTCATTTCAGCTTCCGTTAGATCGCAGGCGCGCAGCTTCTGCTCGCAGGGCCGGGCCGATGCGGGGATCGGCGTTTTCGCTCACCGGGATAAAGTCGAGAATCTGCCACTGGCCGATGCGACGCCAGTCTTGAGAGAAGCCTATACGGTTCGCGTAGGCTATAACGAGTGTGCCCGGCCGCCATTCGGCGCGCGCATAGTCCTGTGGGTCGCAGGCGATCATCGGCAGCGTCTGGCGCGTCGGCGCCGGTCCCTTCACGCTGGCGATGCTGTCCAACACCACTTCGACGCCCATGTCGCGCGGAGCCGGCCCTGTCTCGCTGGCCCATTCTGCGGAAACGATCCGGCCGAGGTAAACGGAGGCGGACAAGTTCCACAGATGATCCTGCCGCTCGGTCCTGGCGGTCGCTGACTCAGCGGATGACAGCGCGGGACGGTTCGGATCGGCGGGGAAGCAGGCGAGCGCGGGGCCGGCTGTGAGCGTGACCGCCAGCGCGGCGCCAATGATGAGCCTTTTGGTTTTGAGGATCTGCATCTTTTTTTTCCGCTCATCCCCGCGAAAGCGGGGACCCAGTTCTGTCCAGCTTGACGCCGGCGTTTCAGTCTTCCTCGACGGGCGGAGCCCAGTCCTTTGCATCCACCAGATCGCCCAGGCGCAGCCGATCATGAAGGTCGTCCCAAGCGGGATTGGCCTTCTCGATCAAGTCCAGCTTCCAGACCCGATTCCATTTCTTGATCCGGCGCTCGCGCTTGAACGCGGCCTCACGGCTGTCAAACACCTCGTACCAGACCAGCCGATCCACGCCGTATTTCGCGGTGAAGCCTCCGAAGGTCTTGTTCTTGTGCTGGTTCACGCGCGTGACCAGGTCGTCGGTCGAGCCGACATAGATCGTCCCGTTTCGCCCACTCGCCACGATGTAGGTGAAGAAGGCCATTCTAGCGCCGCTCATCCCCGCGAACGCGGGGACCCAGTCCTGTCCAGCCTGGCGCTGGAGCAGATCGGTTCAGCAAAACTCTCACGGTTTCATCACCCAAAGCACTGGGTCCCCGCATTCGCGGGGATGAGCGGAAAGAAAAGGAACGCTACCCCATCCACAGCGTCGCCGGGTGCTCCAGCAGGCCCTTGATGCGCTGGACGAACACGGCCGCGTCGTGGCCGTCGACGATGCGGTGATCGAAGCTGGACGACAGGTTCATCATCTTGCGCACCACCATCTGGCCGTCGATCACCACCACGCGATCGGCGATCTTGTTGGGGCCGACGATGGCCACCTCCGGGTGGTTGATGATGGGGGTGTGCACCACCCCGCCCAGGGTCCCCAGCGAGGTGATGGTGATGGTGGAGCCGCTCAGTTCGTCCCGTTTGGCCGAGCCGTCCTTCGCCGCACTCGCCACCCGGGCGATCTCCTTGGCCGTGTCCCAGGGATCGCGCGCCTCGGCGTTGCGGACCACCGGCACCATCAGGCCGTTGGGCGTCTGGGCCGCGATGCCCAGATGCACGGCGGCGTGGGTGGTCAGGATGCCGCCCTCGTCGTCATAGTGGCTGTTGATGGTCGGCTGGTCGCGCAGGGCCACCACGATGGCGCGGGCGATGAAGGGCAGGACGTTCAGCTTGGGCTGGTCCTTCGCCTTCGTGGCGTTCATGTGCGCCCGCAGCGCCTCCAGCGCCGTGACGTCGATCTCCTCGACGTAGGTGATGTGCGGAATGCGCCGGACGCTGTCGGCCATCTTCTCCGCGATCTTGCGGCGCAGGCCGATGATGCGGGTCTCGGTGGTCCCCTCCGCCGCCGCATAGAGCGAGCCGCCCGAGGACGCCGCCGCCGGGGCCGATCCGCCCGACAGGAAGGCGTCCAGATCGGAGTGCTCGATGCGGCCGCCGGGGCCGGAGCCGGGCACGAACTGGAGTTCCACGCCCATGTCGCGGGCCCGCTGACGCACCGCCGGCGAGGCCAGCGGGCGCACGCCGGGGGTCTGGGCCTGACGGGCGACGGCGTCACGCGCCTTGGCGGGCTGTGACGAAGACGGCCTTGAGGCGGCTTTCTCCGGCGCAGGCGCCGATTTCGCCGCGCTCGGGGCGGGAGCAGCGACCGGGGCGGCGGGCTCGGACGACCCGGCCTCCCCCGCGAAACTCACCAGCGGCCCGCCGACGGCCAGGGCCTGACCCGGCTCGCCGTGCAGGACCGCGATGGTCCCGGCGACGGGGCTGGTGATCTCGACGGTGGCCTTGTCGGTCATGACCTCGGCCAGGATCTGGTCTTCCTCGACCGCGTCCCCGACCTTCACGTGCCAGCTGACCAGCTCGGCCTCGGCGGTGCCTTCGCCCACGTCGGGCAGCTTGAACACGCGGCCGACACCGGCGGTGGGCGCGGCCGGCGCCTCATCCTTCGCAGGGGGCGGAGCGGCGGGTTCCGACGTCGGTTGCGGGGCCGGAGCGTCCGCCGGCTTCGCAACAGGAGCGGGGGCGGCCGCCTCGGCGTTGCCCGCGCCCGCCACCTCGAACTCCACCAGCGGCGATCCCACGGCCAGCTGCTGGCCCGGTTCGCCATGGGCGGCGGTGACCTTGCCCGCCACCGGGCTGGTCAGCTCCACCGTGGCCTTGTCGGTCATGACGTCGGCGATGACCTGGTCTTCCTCGACCACGTCGCCCACCTTCACATGCCAGGCCACCAGTTCGGCCTCGGCGGTGCCTTCGCCCACGTCGGGCAGCTTGAACACATAGCGTCCCATATCAGCGTCCCCCGCTCATGACGGCTTTCAGGGCGTCGGCCACGCGCTGCGGGCCGGGGAAATATTCCCACTCGAAGGCGTGGGGATAGGGCGTGTCCCATCCGGTCACCCGCGCGATGGGCGCCTCCAGATGATAGAAGCACCGCTCCTGCACCAGCGCCGACAGTTCGCCCCCATAACCGCTGGTACGCGGCGCCTCGTGCACGATGACGCAGCGGCCGGTCTTCTTCACGCTCGCCTCGATGGCCGCGATGTCCAGCGGCACCAGCGTCCGCAGGTCGATCACCTCGGCGTCGACCCCCGCGTGCTCGGCGCCCGCCAGCGCCACCCAGACCATGGTCCCGTAGGCCAGGATGGTGACGTCGGCGCCTTCGCGCATCACCCGCGCCTTGCCGATGGGCTCCACATATTTGCCGGTGGGGACCTGGGCCAGATCCTGCGCCTTCCACGGCGACACCGGCTTCTCGTGCCAGCCGTCGAAGGGGCCGTTGTACAGCCGCTTGGGCTCCAGGAAGATCACCGGATCGTCGTCCTCGATGGCGGCGATCAGCAGGCCCTTGGCGTCATACGGGCTGGAGGGGATCACCACCTTCAGCCCGGCGATGTGGGTGAACAGGCTTTCCGGACTCTGGCTATGGGTCTGGCCGCCGAAGATGCCGCCGCCATAGGGCGAGCGCACCACGATGGGGGCGGTGAACATGCCCGCCGAGCGGTAGCGCAGCTTGGCCGCCTCGGACACGATCTGGTCGTAGGCCGGATAGATGTAGTCGGCGAACTGGATCTCCACCACCGGGCGCAGGCCGTAGGCGCCCATGCCGATGGCGGCGGCCACGATGCCGCATTCGCTGATGGGGGCGTCGAAGCTGCGGGTCATGCCGTGCTTGGCCTGCAGCTTGTCGGTGACCCGGAACACGCCGCCGAAATAGCCCGTGTCCTCGCCGAAGCTCAGCACATTGCCGTCCTCGGCCATCTTCACGTCCAGGGCCGAGTTCAGCGCCTGGATCATGTTCATGGGGACCACGTCGCCTTTCGGGGCGACCGACTTCGGCGCCGCGTCCTGATCGACCATGTCCGGCTCCACGCCGTCGGTGCGGTCGGAGTCAGTGAAGGTGGTGTTGCTCATTAGAATTCACCGCTCATCCCGGCGAAAGCCGGGACCCAGTTCTGTCCAGCTTGACGCTGGTGTTCCAGGACTGCCGAAAGATGATGGATCTGGCCCGCTGCAACACCCAAAGCACTGGGTCCCCGCTTTCGCGGGGATGAGCGGAATGACGGGGACATGCTCATACGCCAACCTCGCGCCGCTGTTCGACCAGTCGCCAGTCCTCGGTCGCATAGACCTCCTCGAACATGGTCTTCACGCTGGGCCGCGACTGGCCGAGGGTGCCGATGGCCTCGGACTCGCGTCCAGCCGCGCGCACCTTCTCGACCGCATCCTTCTCGGCCTCGGCCTGCTGCTCGTCGGACCATTCGCCCAGTTTGATCAGGTGCTGCTTCAGCCGCATCACAGGGTCGCCCAGCGGCCATTTCTCGTGCTCGTCGCCGGGCCGGTAGCGGCTGGGGTCGTCGGAGGTGGAGTGCGGGGCGCCGCGATAGGTGAACAGCTCGATCACCGTGGCCCCCAGATTGGCCCGCGCCCGCTCCTCGGCCCACTGGGTCGCGGCCCACACCGCCAGGAAGTCATTGCCGTCCACTCGCAGGGCCGGCAGGCCGTAGCCCACGGCCTTGGAGGCGAAGGTGGTCTCCAGCCCCCCGGCGATGCCCTGGAAGGACGAAATGGCCCACTGGTTGTTGACGATGTTCAGGATCACCGGCGCCCGATAGACGGCGGCGAAGGTCAGGGCGTTGTGGAAGTCGCCTTCCGCCGTGGCCCCGTCGCCGATCCAGGCGATGGCCAGCCGGTCGTCGCCCTTGTAGGCGCTGGCCATGGCCCAGCCCACCGCCTGCGGATACTGGGTGCCCAGATTGCCCGAGATGGTGAAGAAGCCGTAGTCGCGGCTGGAGTACATGATCGGCAGCTGGCGGCCCTTGATGGGGTCCGAGGCGTTCGAATAAATCTGGTTCATCATGTCGACCAGCGGATAGCCCCGCGCGATCAACAGGCCCTGCTGGCGATAGGTGGGAAAGCCCATGTCCTCGCGCGGCAGCACCATGCCCTGGGCCACCGCGATGGCCTCCTCGCCGGTGCACTTCATGTAGAAGCTGGTCTTGCCCTGACGGTGGGCGCGGTGCATCCGGTCGTCGAAGGCCCGGGTCAGGATCATGGCCTTGAGGCCGTTGCGCAGGGTCTCGGCGTCCAGCTTCGGATCCCACGGCCCGACCGCCTCGCCCGCATCGTTCAGCACACGCACCAGCCGGAAGGCGTGGTCGCGCATGTCCAGCGGCGGCGTATTGGTCTCGGGGCGGTCCACCGCCCCGGGTTCGTCCAGCCTCAGATGGCTGAAATCGGGCTTGTCGCCGGGCCGGCCCGAAGGCTCGGGAATCCGAAGCGACAGCGGTCGTGCGTTCGGCCGCTTGGCCGGGGGCGTCTTGCTCATGGTCCGTCTCAGCGTCTGCGGCCGTTGGCGGGCGGTTTCCTCCAGACCGAAATCGGTCAGGCCGGACGACGTCCGGCCGGGCTCAGATTTCGGTCCAGTATTATTCATGGAGCCGCTACGGCTCCATTGAACGCATAGCACGGGCTCGCGCTCCACGCCCGCCCAATTTTGCCCTTGCATAAGGACGAATTGGGGTAGATTATTGCGTCAAATCGCAATTTGGAGAAACGGCTTGGCCGAAGAACTGGATCCCATCGACGCCCGCATCCTCGACATCCTGCAACAGGATGCCGGACTGCCGGTGGCCGAGGTGGCCGAACGGGTGGGCCTTTCGGCCTCGCCCTGCTGGCGCCGCATCAAGAGACTGGAGGATAGCGGCCTGATCCGCAAGCGTGTCACGCTGCTGGACGCCGATCTGCTGGGCCTGGACTTCGAGGTCTACGCCATCGTCAAGCTGAGCCTGCCCTCGAAAGAGAACCTCCAGCTGTTCGAGGAGGCCGTCGGCCACTGGCCCGAGGTGATCCAGTGCGCCACCATCACCGGGCGCGAGGACTATGTGCTGCGCATCATCACCTGCGACATGCACGCCTTCGACCTGTTCCTGCGCGAGAAACTGCTCAGCCTGGGCATCGTCTCGGACTGCGAGAGCCACATCGTCACCCGCGGGGTCAAGAACGTCACCGCCCTGCCGCTGGCGCTGGTCACCCCGCACGTCTAGTCTGGACCGCTGAATTCTGAAGGGAGCCCGGCCATGATCGAGATGGTCATCGACGCGCGCAAGAAGGACCTGGGCGGGTTCGAGGTGGGGCGGATCCTGCCCTTCCACGCCCGCCGCATGGTGGGGCCCTTCGTCTTTCTGGACCAGATGGGCCCGGCCGAGTTCGCGCCCGGCGCCGACTCCGTCAATGTGCGGCCGCACCCCCACATCGGCCTGTCGACCCTGACCTATCTGTTCGAGGGCGAGATCATGCACCGGGACAATCTGGGCTTCACCCAGGCCATCCGTCCCGGCGAGGTCAACTGGATGACCGCGGGCAAGGGCATCGTCCACTCCGAACGCACCGACCCCCTGAAGAAGACCCAGGGCGGCGCCATGCACGGCATGCAGGCCTGGATCGCCCTGCCCGACGAGGCGGAGGAGACCGACCCCGCCTTCTTCCACCACGGCGAGCCCGACCTGCCCGCCTATGAGAACGGCGGCCTGTTCGCCCGGCTGGTGGCGGGCGAGGCCTACGGCGCGGCCGCCTCGGTCAAGACATCCTCGCCCCTGTTCTATGTGCACTGGGAGATGGAGCCGGGCGTGCGCTCCGCCCCGCCGCCGGGCCGGGGCGCGGGCGGCATGAGCGAGCGGGCGGTGTTCGTGGCCAAAGGCTCCATCGAGATCGGCGACCGGGTGCTGCAGGCCGGGCAGATGGCGGTTCTGGAGCCCCACGCCGAGCCCACCATCAAGGCGCTGGAGAAGGCCTCGGTCATGCTGCTGGGCGGCGAGCCCGTCGGCCCGCGCATCATCTGGTGGAATTTCGTCTCCTCCAGCCAGGCCCGCATCGACCAGGCCAAGGCCGACTGGAAGGCCGGACGCATGACCCTGCCGTCGGAGGACTCGCTGGAGTTCATCCCCCTGCCCGAAGAGCCCGCCGCCGCCCCGAAGCCGGAACCGACCCACCCGGTGTGAACGGGCTCGGCACGGCTGGAAGCGGGCGGTTTTCACCGCCAATTCCGATTATCGGGACCGTCTTCGCTGCAGACGCGCCAAAGCCACAAGCATGACGGCGCCCACGGCCGACTTCACGACGGCCCCGGGCAGGAACGGGATCACGCCGGCCTCCAGCGCCGTCGACACGCCGATCTGGGCCGCCAGCCACGCGGCGCCCAGCGTCAGGCACAGGCCGTTGCCCAGCAGCAGGGCGGCGAAGGCGAGCACAGGCCGCGCGCCGCTCCAGCCTCGCGCCGTCAGGACGCCCATCAGGGCGGCGGCCAGCGGGAAGGCGAACAGATAGCCGGCGGTGGCCCCCGCGAAGGGCTCCAGTCCGCCTGCCCCGTCCGACAACAGCGGCAAGCCCAGCGCCGCCGCGATCAGCCAGACCACGACCGTCAAGCCGCCCAGCCGCCAGCCGTACAGCGCCCCGATCAGGGTCACGGCCAGGGTCTGAAGGGTGATGGGCACGGGAGCCATGGGAATGGCGATGCGGGACGACAGCGCCAGCACGATCACCCCGCCGACGATCCACGCCATCTGGTGAAGCCGCCCCGCGCCCTGTACGCCCAGCGGATCATGGGCCGGAGGCTGGCTTCGAAACATGGATGCGGCTCCCCTGAAGATGGGCGGATTACGCTTTCGGCCGCGCCTTCACAACAAATCCTCCCCCATCGGGGGAGGGGGACCGCGTAGCGGTGGAGGGG
>NZ_JADWOW010000038.1:0-32902 GCF_015767455.1 Brevundimonas sp. BAL450 | reverse complement strand
CGGGCTCGAGCCCGGCGCCCAGGGCGTCGATGAGATCATCAGTCTTCATGGGCGGTCACGCTGGCGGTCAGGGTCTTCATGGCGCGGTGGACGCTGACCTTTGCCGCGCCCTCGCTGAATCCGTTGCGGTCGGCGGCCTCGGCCACGCTGAATCCGGACAGGCGCACATCCTCGATCAGCCGGCGCTGTCGGGCGGGCAGGATGGACAGCACCCGCGACAGGTCGCGGCGCGCCACCCCCTCCTCGGCGGTTTCGGATGCCCAAAGCACGTCCTGATGGTCCTCCAGCGGCACGGTGGCGCGACGCCCCTGGCGACGCAGATGGTCGATCAGCTTGTAGCGCGCGATGGCGAAGCACCACGCCCCGACGCTCTGGTCGGGCTGAAAGGTCGCGCGCTTGGCGTGGATGGCGATCAGGGTCTCCTGCACCAGATCCTCGGCGTCGGCCTCGCCGTCGTACAGACGTCGCCGGAAGAAGGCCCGCAAGGGATCCCGCAGTTCCGTCAACAGGCTTCGCCAGGCCGCGGCGTCACCCGCCAGACCCGCCTGCATCAACCGCTTCAGATGGACTTCACGTTCGGCCACGACTGGTTCCGGGTTCGTCCGGGGACGCCAAAGGTTACACGCGGTCTAGAAAAAAGCAGGCCGACAAATTTCGCCGACCGGCTGTAACCTTCGCGGGGCGGACGTCGAACCCGGTGTTGTCGGACCACTCAGGTTCCGATCGCACTCAAGGAGATCCCGATGAACCGCACCCTGATCCTGACCGGCGCCGCCGCCCTGATGACCGTCGGCGTCGGCGTCGCCGCCGCCCAGTCCGGCGGACAGAACGCCGAAGGCGCGCAGCGCGGCGAGATGGAGCGCTGCTACGGCGTGTCCCGCGCGGGCCAGAACGACTGCGCCGCCGGGCCGGGCACAAGCTGCGCCGGCACCTCGACCCGCGACTGGCAGGGCAACGCCTGGAAGTATGTGCCCAAGGGCACCTGCACCTCCATTGAGACGCCCCGCGGTATGGGCTCCCTGACGCCCGTCAACCGCTGATCCGGGGAGACCGTCCATGCAGCCGTCCGCCGGACTGGGTCTGAAGCCACGGCACTACGCCGACGCCCTGGCCTGTCCGACGGCCGGCCTGTGGTTCGAAGTGCACCCCGAAAACTACATGGTCGCGGGCGGTCCGCGCCTGGGCTGGCTGGCCGCGATCCGCGAGCGGCATCCCCTGTCCCTGCACGGGGTGGGGATGTCGCTGGCGGGCGCCGAGCCGCCGGACGCCGCGCATCTGCAGGCGCTCAGGGCCCTGATCGACCGCTTCGAGCCGTTCGTGGTGTCCGAACACCTGGCCTGGTCCCGCCACGCGGGGACCTATCACCCGGACCTGCTGCCGTTTCCGCGCACCCGGGCGCTGCTGGACCGCATCTGCGACCATGTGGATGCGGCCCAGGACGTGCTGGGTCGCCCGCTGCTGATCGAGAACCCGTCGCTCTATCTGGCCCTTAAAGGCCACGAGATGGAGGAGGTCGAGTTCCTGACCGCCCTTGCCCGGCGCACCGGCTGCGGCCTGTTGCTGGACGTAAACAATGTCCATGTGAGCGCCCGCAATCTGGGTTTCGACCCGACCGTCTACCTGGACGCGGTGCCCGCCGGGCTGATCGGCGAGGTTCACCTGGCGGGCAGCACGCCGGATTCGGAATGGGGCGAGACCCTGCTGATCGACAGCCATGCCGCGCCTGTCTGCGAGGATGTCTGGGCGCTTTATGACCGGCTGATCGCGCGCACGGGCCCACGGCCGACCCTGATCGAACGGGACGCCGAGTTGCCGCCGTTCGAAATCCTGCTCGCCGAACGTGAGCGGGCGCACGGCCTGCTGACCGCCAGTCAGCGGCGGAGCGTGGCCCATGTCTGAGTTCCACGACGCCTTTCACAGGGCCCTGGCCGGAGCGCCGGAGGGCCTGTCGCCATGGCTGGCGCTGGACGCGCGCGGGCTGGCGGGTCTGACGATCTATCGCAACACCGCCGCCCGGAGCCGCATCGAGGCGCTGGCCGCCAACTATCCGGTGGTGGCGGAGATGGTGGGCGAGGACTGGTTCGCCGGAGCGGCCCGCGCCTTCATGCGCGCGCACCCGGACCCCGATCCCGCGCTGGCGGCGTATGGCGAGACGTTTCCGGATTTTCTGGCGTCGTTCCCGCCGGCGCGGGAACTGCCCTATCTGGTCCCGGCGGCGCGGCTGGATCGCGCCTGGACCGAGGCCCATCTGGCGCCGGATCGCGGGCCGGGACCGCTTCATCCCTCGGCGCGGCTGTTCCGTTTCGACTGGAGCGCGCCGGCCCTGTGGCTGGCCCACCGCTATCCGGATCAGCCGGGCGCCGCCATGCGCTGGTCGCCCGAGACGCAGTCGCTTCTGATCCACAGGCCGCAAGCCGAGGTCCGCGCGCGGCTGCTGACGGACGCCGAATGGACGGTTCTGGACTCTGTCCGGCGCGGCCTGACCGGCGGCGCTGTCATGGCGCGCGTGCTGATCGACCATCCGGGCCAGACCCCAGCCGACCTCATGGCCGAACTGACGGCATGGGGCGTCCTTCAATCCTCGCAGGAGTTCAATCCATGACCACCGCTGCCGACGCCCCCGCCACCCGCCGCTTTCCGCTCGAAACCCTGCATGCACGCCTCGAGACGCTGACGCCGCACAGCCTGCTGGCCCTTGTCATGCGGCTGGGCGTAGCGGCGGTCTTCTTCATCTCGGGACGGACCAAGGTGGATGGCGTCCTGACCCTGTCGGACACCACCTTCTTCCTGTTCGCCGAAGAGTACCGCGTGCCCCTGCTGCCGCCGGACGCCGCCGCCTATCTGGCCACCTGGGCCGAGCATCTGTTTCCGGTGTTGCTGGTGCTGGGGCTGTTCACCCGGTTCTCGGCCCTGGCCCTGCTGGGCATGACGGTGGTGATCCAGCTGTTCGTCATCCCGACAGGTTGGCCGACCCACCTGATGTGGGCAGGGCCCATGCTCTATCTGATCTCGCGAGGCCCCGGCGCCTGGAGCGTCGACCGGCTGATCGGTCTGGAGCGATCGTCCCGCGCATGATCTGCTTGCACCCGGCGCGACGACCGCTACAGGGAGGAACGCGCGCGGGGACCCTTGTCGATGTTCACCCTTCTCAACGCCCAGAGCCTGATTGGCCTGGCGGTCATCATCGGCCTGTGCTGGGTGCTGTCGGAGAACCGGCGGGCCTTTCCGTGGAAGCTGGCGCTGGGCGCGGTGGCGGTCCAGACGGCCATCATCCTGTTCGTGTTCGGGGTGCCGGGTGCGGATATCGGGCTGGCGGTGATCTCCGGCGCGGTGGAGGGGCTGGCGACCGCCACCCGGCGCGGGGCCCAGTTCATCTTCGGCTATCTGGCCGGCGGGGATCAGCCCTATTCGGTGGAGAACCAGGAGGCGTTGTTCGTTTTCGCCTTCCAGGTCCTGCCGCTGATTCTGGTGATCTCGGCGCTGTCGGCCCTGTTGTGGCACTGGAAAATCCTCAAGTGGATCACCCGGGGCTTCGGCCTGCTGTTCCAGAAATCCATGGGGCTGGGCGGGGCCTCGGCGCTGGCGGTGGCGTCCAACATCTTCCTGGGCATGATCGAGAGCCCCATCGTCATCCGCGCCTATCTGGACAAGCTGACCCGGTCGGAGATCTTCCTGCTGATGACGGTGGGCTTCTCCACCGTGGCGGGCTCGACCATGGTGGCCTACGCCACCATCCTGGCGCCGGTGCTGCCCAATGCGGCGGGCCATGTGCTGGTGGCGTCCATCGTCTCGGCTCCGGCGGGCGTGCTTCTGGCCCGCATTCTGGTGCCGGAGAAGCCGGGGGAGGGCGGCGCCTACGCCGAATACGACTCGGCCCTGAAGTACGACAGCGCCATCGACGCCATCTCCAAGGGCACGGCCGACGGCCTGATGGTGGTGCTCAACATCTCGGCCATCCTGATCGTGTTCGTGGCCCTGATGACCCTGGTCAATATGATGATCGGCGGCTTCTGGCTGTTCGGCGAGCCGGTGACGGTGGAGCGCCTGCTGGGCTTCGCCTTCGCGCCGCTGGCGTGGGCCACGGGGGTCGAGTGGAGCGAAGCGGGCAAGGCCGGCTGGCTGCTGGGGGTCAAGCTGACCCTGACCGAGTTCGTGGCCTTCATCGAGCTGGGCGGCATTCCCGACGGCGAGATCAGCGAGCGCACCCGGCGCCTGATGACCTATGCCCTGTGCGGCTTCGCCAACATCGGTTCGGTGGGCATTTCGGTCACTGGCCTGTCCATCCTGATCCCGGAACGGCGCGAGATGGTGCTGGGTCTGGTCTGGAAGGCGCTGATGGGCGGGTTCCTGGCCACCCTGGTCACCACCTCGGTGGTCGGCGCCTTGCCGGACAGCATCTTCACCGGTTAGGTTTCGAAAAGAAACGAACCGGAGGGCGACCCATGAAGCTCTATGACACCCAACGCGCGCCCAATCCGCGCCGCGTCCGCTGGCTGATGGCGGAAAAGGGCATCGAGGACATCGAGATCGTGCAAGTGGACCTGCTCGCCGGTCAGCATCGGACGTCCGAATATCGCGACAAGGTAGGCGCGCCGCACGTCCCGGCGTTGGAGCTGGACGACGGGACCTGCATCTCGGAATCCCTGGCCATCTGCCGCTATCTGGAGACGCTGTATCCGGAACCGAACCTGTTTGGCCGGGATGCGCGTGAACAGGCCGAGATCGAGATGTGGACCCGTCGGGTCGAGATGTACCTGTCCACGCCGATGATGCTGACGGTGCGCTTCACCCATCCGGCGCTGGCCACGCTGGAAGAGCCCAAGCCCGAGGTGGCCGCCTATAACCGCGACAGCGCCGAGCGCTACATGAAGGTTCTGGACCGCCGTCTGGCCGATCGGGAATTCATCGCCACGGACCGCTTCACCATCGCCGACATCGTCGCCGCCACCGGCGTGGATTTCGGCCGCCTGATCAAATACCGCCCGCCCGAGGACTACATCCACTTCAACCGCTGGCTCGAGGCTTGCCGCGCCCGTCCGACGGCGAAGGCAGGGCTTTAACGGAGGCCGCCATGCAGGTATTGGCGCCGGTCGAACGCTGGATGGCCGTGCTGCTGGCGGCGCTGGCCGGCTATGTGGACAGCATCGGCTTCCTGCAGCTGGGCGGTCTGTTCGTCTCGTTCATGAGCGGCAACACCACGCGCATGGCCGCAGGTCTGGCCCAGGGTGACTGGCGTCTGGCCGGCGTCGCCGGGTTGATCCTTCTGCTGTTCGTGATCGGGGCCATGCTCGGCGCTCTTGTCGCGTCTGGAGCCGGTCCGCGTCCGCGGGCCCGTGTGCTGGCCGTGGAAGCCGCCCTGTTGCTGGCGGCGGCGCTCGCGGCTGGAATGGGGCGCCCTGTCATCGCCGTCACCTGCATGGTGGTCGCCATGGGGCTCGAGAACGCGGTCTTTCTCCGGAACGGACAGGTAGGCGTCGGGCTGACCTACATGACGGGCGCCCTGGTCAAGATCGGCCATACACTGGCGGCGGCCATGCGCGGCGGCCCGCTGCGGGATGTGGCGCCTCCGCTGATGTTGTGGGGCGGGCTGACCGTCGGCGCGATTCTGGGGGCTCTGGCCTTCAGCCTCGGGGGCCTCGTCGCGCTCTATCCGGCGGCGGGTCTTGCGGCGGCGCTGGCCCTGGCGTCGGGGCGTGTCCGCTCTGCGTGAGTTGCGCTCCGACGTTAGCTAACCTAGCTTACCTGCCATGGCCGCCATCGCGAACATCCATGACGCCAAGACCAATCTGTCGAAGCTGATCGAACGCGCCCTCGCCGGCGAGGACGTGACGATCGCCAGGGCGGGCAAGCCGCTCGTGCGTCTTGTGCCGGTGCAGAGCGAGCAGGAACGGGTTGATCACAGCCAGTGGCTGGGCGCCCTCAAGGGGCAGGTCTGGGTCGCGCCGGATTTCGATGAAGCGGACGCCGAGGTCGAAGCCATGTTCGAGAAGGGCCTCGACAAGCCTTGAGGGTCCTGATCGACACCAATGTGCTGATCCGAGCCTTGACCGACCCGGACCAGCTGGGTGAGGAATTTCGCGAATGGCTAAAATCGCAGGCTACGACCCGCGTCGTCGTCAGCGATGTCAGCCTGTGGGAAATCGCCATCAAGCTGTCCATCGGCAAACTCCGGCTTCCGGAGAGGTTTCGAGCCCTTGTCGATGACGGTCCCTTTGAGCGATTGCCGATTACCGCCGATCACGTGTGGGCCGTGCGCAGTCTGCCGCGCGACGGCCACGGCGACCCCTTTGACCGGTTGCTGATCTGTCAGGCTCGCCTTGAGGGGCTTGTCTTTGCGACGGCTGATCGAAAGCTCGAGCAGTATGGGGTCCCCATCCTGCGCGCCTGACCTCACGCCCGCGGGGTGAACTTCTTGATCACGCCGGAGAAGGTCATCAGGGTTCGGCCCTCTGCGTGGATCTGGCCGCGCACGAAGATCAGCGAGCCGCCCGCGCGCACCACCTCGCCGGTGGCCTCCACCAGTTCACCCACATGGGCGCCGTCGATGAAAGTGGAGTCCAACTGCACCGTCACCCCGGACTTGCCTTCCATCTCCTGATAGGCGGTCTGGAACAGGGCGATGTCGGCGAAGGTCATCAGGCAGCCGCCGTGCATGCGCCCGCCCGCATTCATGTGCTTGGGCTCGGCCCGGAAGGCGCAGCGCATCTGGCCGTCGGGGTCCGGTTTGAAATAGAACGGGCCCACCACCTGGTCGAAGGTGCCGTGCAGGTCATAGGTCTGCCAGCCGGCGAATTCGCCCTCGCTCACCGTGATCTTCTCGACCATCCTCAATCTCCGACTCGAAATATCTTTTGCAGCGCAGCATATAGGCCCGATGACCGATCCAATCGAGAGCGCCATTTTCGATCACCTGAACCGGCTGGCGCCCGGCAAGTCCATCGAGCCGTCCGATGTGGCCAAGGAATTGCAGCCCGAGCAGTGGCAGCGGATGCTGCCCAAGGTCCGCGGCGTGGCCGTGGGCCTGGCCCGCGAAGGCCGCCTGATCATCACCAAGAAGGGCAAGCCCGTCGATCCGAACGCCTTCAAGGGCGTTATCCGGCTGAAGCTGCCGGATGCTCCTGGAGATGATGACCCCGCCTGACCTGAACGCCGTCCTCGCCGAGATCCGGGCCTGCCGCGCCTGTGCGGGCGAACTGGCGCACGAGCCCCGGCCGGTGGTCATGGTGGCGCCGGAGACGCGCTTGCTGATCTGCGGCCAGGCGCCGGGGCGGCGGGTGCATGAGAGCGGCGCCCCCTTCACCGACGCGTCCGGCGACCGCCTGCGCGACTGGATGGGCGTGGATTCGGACGTTTTCTATAGCGACCCGCGCATCGGCGTGGCGGCCCAGGCCTTCTGCTATCCCGGCACGGCCGCGGGGGGCGGGGACCATCCGCCGCCCAGGCGCTGCGCCCAGCTGTGGCGGCCCCGCCTGCTGGAGGCCCTGCCGGAGGTGGAGCTGACCCTGCTGGTGGGCGGCCACGCCCAGGCCTGGGCGCTGGCGGACCGCATGAAGCCGACCATGACCGCGACCGTGGCGGCGTGGCGGGATTATCTGCCGGACGTCCTGCCCCTGCCGCACCCTTCCTGGCGCAACACCGCCTGGCTGCGACGCAATCCGTGGTTCGAGGCCGAGGTGGTCCCTTATCTGCGCGGGCGGGTGCGGGCTATGCTGGCGTCATGATCCGTCCCGTCTCCGCCTTGATCCTGATGCTGGCCTTGGCCGCCTGCGCGCCGACGGTGCAGCAGCCCCTGACCCCGCCGCCGGGCTTCGCCGGGTCCGTCATCGAGCCAGACGCCTTCGTGGTCCAGGACGGCGCCCGGCTGCCCATGCTGCACTGGCTGCCCGAGGGCGAGCCGTGGGCGGTGGTGGTGGCCCTGCACGGCATGAACGACCACAAGGCCTCGTTCCATCTGGCCGGGCCGCAGTGGGCGGAGCAAGGCGTCGCCACCTACGCCTATGACCAGCGCGGCTTCGGCCGGGCGCCCGGACGCGGGGTCTGGGCCGGGCAGGACCTGATGACCGAGGACCTGCGCACGGTCGTGGCGCTGGTCCGCGCCCGGCACCCCGATGCGGTCATCGCCGTGGCCGGGGAGAGTATGGGCGGGGCCGTGGCCGTGGCCGCCTTCGCCTCGGACCGTCCGCCCGCCGCCGACCGGCTGGTGCTGCTGGCCCCGGCGGTGTGGGGCTGGTCCAGCCAGCCGTTCAGCTATCGCGCCAGCCTGTGGGCTGCGGCGCGTCTGATGGGCTCCACCGCGCTGGAGCCGCCCGACTGGGCCGTGCGCGACATCCGCGCCTCGGACAATCTGGTGGAGCTGCTGCGCATGGGCCGAGACCCGGACATGATTTTCGCCACCCGGTTCGACGCGCTGGCGGGCCTCGTGGACTTGATGGAGACGGCCAGCCGCGATCTGGGCCGCACCCGCGTCCCGACCGCCCTGTTCTACGGGACCCACGACCAGATCATCGAGGACGAGCCCATGGCGCTGGCGCTGGAGCGGGCAGGTGAGCCGCCGAACCTGCGCACGGCCTTCTACGAAGACGGCTGGCACCTGCTGAACCGGGACCGGCAGGCCCTGCGCGTCTATGGGGACGTGGCGGCCTTCCTGCGCGATCCCGCCGCGCCGTTCCCGTCGGGCGCCCCGCCGGTTCCCGCCAAATAGTCAGCGCCTCGAAACCGTCATGCTTGCCCGGCAAGAGCAGGCGGCGTATCTGGCGCGCACAAAAATCTGCTCAGGGAAGGCTCAGTTCAGGGCATGACGCTTTTCGATTCGCCGTCTTTCGCACAACACGAAGGCGTGCACGCCTTCTTTGACGAGAAAACCGGCCTCAAGGCCATTGTCGCGGTGCACTCCACCGCGCGGGGCCCCGCGGTGGGCGGCTGCCGCATGTGGAACTACGGCTCCTCGGCCGAGGCTCTGGAGGACGTTCTGCGTCTGTCGCGCGGCATGAGCTACAAGAACGCCGTGGCCGATCTGGACATGGGCGGCGGCAAGTCGGTCATCATGGGCGACAGCCGCACACAGAAGACGCCGGAGCTGTTCCGCGCCTTCGGTCGCGCGCTGAACACCCTGGGCGGGACCTATTATTCGGCCGAGGACGTGGGCGTGTCGGTGGAGGACATCGCCGAGGCCCGCAAGGAGACCCCCTATGTGGTCGGTCTGTCCGGCGGCAAGGAGGGCTCGGGCGACCCCAGCCCCGTCACCGCCGAGGGCGTCTATCGCTCCACCCTGGTGGCCGCGCGCCGCCTGTGGAAGCAGGACGACCTGACCGGCCTGACCGTGGCCCTGCAGGGCGTGGGCCATGTGGGCGGCTATCTGGCCGACAAGCTGGCGAAGGCCGGCGCGAAGCTGATCATCACCGACGTCAACACCCAGGCGCTGGAAGAGGTCGCGGCCCGCACGGGCGCCGAGATCGTGGCCCCGGACGCCATCTATGACGTCCAGGCCGACATCTATGCGCCGTGCGCCCTGGGCGCGACCCTGAACGAGAAGACCCTGGACCGCATCACGGCCCGGGCGGTGGTGGGCGCGGCCAACAACCAGCTGGCCACGCCGGAGATCGGCCTGGAGCTGTTCCGCCGCGGTGTATTGTATGCGCCGGACTACGTGGTGAACGGCGGCGGCATCATCAATGTGGCCTCCGAAATGCGCGCCCGCGAAACCGGCGGCTCGTATGATCCGCAATGGGTCGAGGGCAAGGTGGACCGGCTGATGCAGACGTTGGAGGAGGTGCTGGAGCGCTCCGACGCCGAAAAGCGCCCGACCCACGAGATCGCCGACGCCATCGCGGAAGCGCGCATCAATGCGGCGCGGGACGAAAAAGAAGCGCAGCGCAAGGCGGCGTAACGACCTGCCCTTCTCCCGTTGGGAGAAGGGGGAACCCGCGCACCGGAGCGTAGCGGAGGTTCTGGCGCGGGGGATGAGGGGCGGATGTGTCAGCAATGAACCACCCGACCCTCACCCTGCGCGCGAAGAAGCGGCCTGCTTCGCATTCCGCTGCGCGCAGCCCTCTCCCACCGGGAGAGGGAGGGTGCCTCACCACCCGATCTCCGCCTCCCCCCGCAGGATCGCTTCGGCCTCGGCCGAGTGTTTGCCGCCGTCGCGGTCGTGCAGGATCAGGGGCGGCAGCAGGCGCAGGGGCGCGCGGCCGGTCTTGATGGCGTGGACCAGCACCCGCTTGGCCGGTTCGTCGGCGTGGGGGTGCACCGGGCGCACCGCGACCGAGCCCGCCTTGTCGCCCAGCAGGGCCAGCAGGTCCGCCAGTCGGTCGGCGCGGTGGATCATGACGATGCGCCCGCCTTCCTTCACGGCCTTGAGCAGGAAGCTGGTCCAGGCCGCCAGACCGTCGTCGGCCATCCAGGCGCCGCGCTTGCCGGGGGCGGGGGCGCGCAGGGCGCCGGGGTCGTCGAAGAAGGGCGGATTGCTCACGGCCCAGTCGAAGGGCTCGAGCCCCAGCGCCCGGAACCCCGCCGCCACCTCGCCCTGATGCACCGTGATCCTGTCGGCCCAGCTGTTCAGCCCGGCGTTGTCCTGCGCCAACCCGGCCATGTCGGCGTCGCGCTCCAGCCCAGCCAGCGCTACGCCCGGACGCCGGGCGGCGATCTGCATCAGCACCGCGCCCGCGCCGCAGCCCGCCTCCATCACCCGCTCGCCGGGCAGGGCGGGGCAGGCGGCGGCCAGCAGGGCGGCGTCCATACCGGCGCGATAACCGCGCGCGGGCTGGCGCAGGCGCACGCGCCCGTTCAGCAGGGCGTTTTCGGTCACGTCGATCTGTTCGGGTGTGGCGTTCACGCTTCTTGACCCCTGATGGCCCCCTCACCATTGTGCGCCGCATCGTCTGCGGGCAAGACGCACGGCGTAATTGTAAGGCCGGGCCGCCCGGCGCGTATGGAAAGAGCCTTCGCCTTGGACGCATCCTCCGCCCTGTCTGTTCCGGCGCGCCCCAAAGGCGACGTGGCGCCGCTGGTCCGTCTGGCGGAGGCGGACATGGGGCGCGTGGACGCCCTGATCATCGAACGCATGCAGTCCGACGTGCCGGTCATCCCCCTGCTGGCCGAGCATCTGGTGGCGGCGGGCGGAAAGCGCCTGCGCCCCCTGCTGACCGTGGCCGCCGCGCGGGCCACGGGCGGACCGGTGGAGGCGGCGGTCAGCCTGGCCGCGGCGGTGGAGTTCATCCATACGGCCACCCTGCTGCATGACGACGTGGTGGACGGCTCCGAGCTGCGCCGGGGCAAGGTGGCGGCGCACCTGATCTGGGGCGCGGCCTCCAGCGTGCTGGTGGGCGACTTCCTTTTCGCCCGCGCCTTCGAGCTGATGGTGGAGACCGACAACATGCGCGCCCTGGGCGTGCTGGCGCGCGCCGCCGGGGTCATCGCCGAGGGCGAAGTGCTGCAGCTCACCCGCGCCCACGACATCACCCTGGACCGCGACACCTATCTCAAGATCATCCATGCCAAGACTGCTGAACTGTTCGCCGCCGCCGCCGAGTCCGGCGCGCTGGGGGCGGGGGCGGGCGACGCCCAGGTGACGGCCCTGCGCGACTACGGCATGGCCCTGGGCGTGGCGTTCCAGCTGGCCGACGACGCGCTGGACTACGGCGGCGCCTCGGAGACCCTGGGCAAGAACGCGGGCGACGACTTCCGCGAGGCCAAGGTGACCCTGCCCCTGCTGATCGCCATGGAGCGCACCGGCGAGGCCGAGGCCCCCTTCTGGACCCGCACCATCGACCGCCGGGAGCAGGGCGAGGACGACTTCCGCCGCGCCCGCGAGCTGATCGTCTCCACCGGCGCCCTGACCGCCACCCTTGAGGAGGCCGGCGACTGGGCCGACCGGGCCAAGGCTGCGCTGAATGTGCTGCCCGAGGGAGAATGGCGGCAAGCGTTGGCGGCTCTGGCGGATTTCGCGGTCAGCCGCGCGGCCTGACCCCTTCGTTCCCGTGAGGGAGAGGGAAGGATTTGAAGGAATCCCTCCCCGGCGCTAGGGATGCGGCTTCCTCCCGTTCCCTGCCTGACTGAGCGCCATGCACGACATTCGAGCCATCCGTGAGAACCCCGACGCCTATGTGGCGGGCTGGACGGCGCGGGGGGTGGACGACGCGTCCGGCGTGGTGGCGAAGATCCTCGATCTGGACCGCGACCTGCGCGCCGCCCAGACCGAGGGGCAGGAGGCGCTGGCGGGGCGCAACGCCGCGTCCAAGGCCATCGGCGCGGCCATGGGCAAGGGCGACAAGGACGAGGCCGAGCGCCTGAAGGCCGAGGTGGAGACCTTCAAGGGCGTCATCGCGGGCGCGGGCGATCGCGAGACGAAAGTCGGCGCCGAACTGCGCGACCTGCTGGCGGGCCTGAAGAACCTGGCGGCGGAGGGTGTGCCCGACGGCGAGGACGAGGCGGGCAACGTCGAACAGAAGACGTGGGGTGAGCCGCGCCGGACCGGACCGGCCAAGGATCACGCCGATCTGGGCGAGGCCATGGGCCTGCTGGACTTCGAGGCGGCGGCGAAGATGTCCGGCGCCCGCTTCGCGGTGATCAAGGGCGGTCTGGCCCGGCTGGAGCGCGCCATCGGCCAGTTCATGCTGGACATGCAGACGGACAAGCACGGGTATCAGGAAGTGATCCCGCCCTATCTGGTGCGCGATGAGGCCATGTTCGGCACGGGGCAGTTGCCGAAGTTTGGTGATGACCTGTTCTTTGCAACTTCGACCCATATTCCACATGAGATCGGTGCCGCAGCTGGCTCTGGCGTCTACTACGAGCGTGGCGAAGGGGTTGATGTTTATCAGGCCGAAGATGGTTCCTTGTCCTTGAGACACGTGCCGGCCTCAGAAGCCCGCCTTGTGGCGCGCCGCCACTTCCTCATCCCCACCGCCGAAGTCTCCCTGACCAATCTGGTCCGCGAACAGATCCTGGCTGAAGACGACCTCGCCACGCCCATGCGCCTCACCGCCCTGACGCCGTGCTTCCGGGCCGAGGCGGGGTCGGCGGGGCGGGATACGCGCGGGCTGATCCGCCAGCACCAGTTCTCCAAGGTGGAGATGGTCTCCATCACCCGCCCCGAGGACTCCGACGCCGAGCACGAGCGCATGACCGGCTGCGCGGAGGCGGTGCTGGAGGCGCTGGGCCTGCCCTATCGCCGCGTGCTGCTGTGCAAGGGCGACATGGGCTTTTCGGCCATGAAGACGTTCGATCTGGAGGTCTGGCTGCCCAGCCAGGGCACGTTCCGGGAGATCAGCTCCTGCTCCAACTGCGGCGACTTCCAGGCCCGGCGCATGGACGCCCGCTTCAAGCGGGCCGGGGAGAAGAAGACCGAGTTTGTCCACACTCTGAACGGCTCCGGCCTCGCGGTGGGCCGGACGCTGGTGGCGGTGATGGAGAATTATCAGGACGAGAGCGGGCGCATCGCCGTGCCGGAGGTGTTGCAGCCGTACATGGGAGGGATGACGCATGTGGGCTGAGCGTCAAAATCCTCCCCCGTCGGGGGAGGGGGACTGCGAAGCGGTGGAGGGGGCCGGCGGCGAGCGCGGCCTGTCCCGGGTCGTCACTGACTTGCCCCCCTCTGGCGCGCTTCGCACGCCTGTCTCCCCCCGGCGGGGGGAGATTTGATGCGCATCCTCCTCACCAACGACGACGGCATCGAGGCCGAGGGGCTGGAGTGTCTTGAACGCATCGCGCGCGAACTGTCCGACGACGTCTGGACCGTGGCGCCCGCCGTGGAGCAGTCGGGCAAGGGGCGGGGGATCACCCTGACCGAGCCGCTGCGGGTCAACCGGGTCAACGACCGTCGCTTCGCCGTGACCGGAACGCCCACCGACTGCGTGGTGCTGGCGGTCAACGACCTGATGGCGGATCATCGGCCCGATCTGGTGCTGTCCGGCGTCAACCGCGGGCACAATGTGGGCGAGGACTGCTCCTACTCCGGGACGGTGGCCGGGGCGCTGCAGGGCATGGCCTTCGGCATCCGCTCCATCGCCCTGAGCCAGAGCCTTGAACGCTTCCACGACGAGGTGACGGCCCACTGGGAGACCGCAGAGGCCTTCGCCCCGGCCATCATCAACCGCCTGCTGGACCAGACCTGGCGCGACGGGGTGGTGATGAACCTGAACTTCCCCGCCCTGCCGCCCGAGCTGGTCAAGCAGGTTGAGGTGACTCGCCAGGGCTTCCGCGACATCGGCGAGATGCATGCGGTGCGCCGCACCGATCTGCGCGGGCGCGACTACTACTGGATGAGCTTCCGGGGCGCCAAACAGGAGCACGCCGACGGCACCGACCTGCGCGCCATGGACGAGGGCCGCATCTCGGTCACGCCCCTGCACATCGACCTGACCCACCGGGAAAGCCTGCATGATCTGAAGGGCGTTCTGGGCGGCGCGCCGCCGAAGCAGGTGGCGAAGGCGGCGGAATGAGAGATGACCGCGCCGGACGGCTGATCCTGAGCCTGCGCCAGCAGGGGGTGACCGACCCCCGCGTGCTGGCGGCCATGGAGTCGGTGGACCGCGCGGTGTTCGTGCACGAGAAATTCCTCGATCAGGCGTGGGAGGATCAGGCCCTGCCCATCGACTGCGCCCAGACCATCAGCCAGCCCTATGTGGTGGGTCTGATGACCCAGGCGCTGCAGGTCGGGCCGCGCCACCGGGTGCTGGAGATCGGCACGGGCAGCGGCTACCAGTGCGCGGTGCTGAGCCGCCTGGCGCGGTTCGTCTATTCGGTGGAGCGCTACAAGAGCCTGCTGAAGGAGGCGGAGGCCCGCCTCAAGGCGCTGGGGACGGACAATGTCTTCACCCGGCACGGCGACGGCGGCGAGGGCTGGCCCGAACAGGCGCCGTTCGACCGCATCATGGTCACCGCCGCCTCGCCCCATGAGCCCAAGGATCTGCTGCGCCAGCTGAAGCCCGGCGGGGTGCTGGTGGCGCCGGTGGGGCGTGGCTCGGTGCAGATGCTGAACCGCTACACCGCCGACGAGGACGGCGCCTTCAGCCGCGAAAGCCTGCTGGAGGTGCGGTTCGTGCCGCTGGTGGAGGGCGTGGCGAAGGAAGGGTAGGGGCGCGCCTACCGATCCTCGCGTGTGTGGAAGATGGCGGCGAGTGAACGGCGAGAAAGGCGGCGAGGCGGACCAGGTCCCCTTGGGCTTTGGGCAGAACGACGACCTCGTAGGTCACCCGCTCTGCGCGAGGTTATGCTTGAGCTGCGCATCAAAGACAGCCAAGGCGTCTTCTAGCGGGATTGTCTCACCCGTGCGCTGGTATTCGGCCCAACGGCGAGCCTCCTCGCCGTCATTCATCGCCTGTTCCAGCGCCTGAAGGAGATAGGTCTTCGGGTCGACGCCGGATGCTTCGGCCGCCGCCTTGAGGCGCCGGGCCTGATCTTCGTTCAGGTGGATGTCGAAACCATCGGCCATGGGCGAACGATACCTCACGGTGTGAAACGCCGCAATGTTCCCACAATGTTCTTGCTGAATCACGCGGATTGATCCCCATATAGGGCGGTCGCGTATCTGTTTCGGCTGAACCTTCCCCGCATCTGACGGCTTTTCCCTCGCATGACCGACAAGCACGATTTCATCCGCGTTCGCGGTGCCCGCGAGCACAATCTCAAGGGCGTGGACGTGGACATTCCGCGTGGCCAGCTGGTGGTGCTGACCGGCCTGTCCGGGTCCGGCAAGTCGTCGCTGGCGTTCGACACCATCTATGCGGAGGGTCAGCGGCGCTATGTGGAGAGTCTGTCGGCCTATGCGCGCCAGTTCCTGGAGCTGATGGGCAAGCCGGACGTGGACCTGATCGAGGGCCTGAGCCCGGCCATCTCCATCGAACAGAAGACCACCTCCAAGAATCCGCGCTCCACCGTCGGCACGGTGACGGAGATCCACGACTACATGCGCCTGCTGTGGGCGCGGGTGGGCGTGCCCTATTCGCCCGCCACCGGCCTGCCCATCGAGAGCCAGACCGTCAGCCAGATGGTGGACAAGCTGACCGCCCTGCCCGAGGGCGAGCGGCTGTATCTGCTGGCCCCCGTGGTGCGCGGCCGCAAGGGCGAGTACCGCAAGGAGCTGGCCGAGTGGCAGCGCCAGGGCTACCAGCGGGTCAAGATCGACGGCGTCTTCCACGCCATCGAGGACGCCCCCACGCTGGACAAGAAGTTCAAGCACGACATCGACATCGTGGTGGACCGGCTGGTCACCAAGAACGGACTGGAAAGCCGTTACGCCGACAGCATCCAGACCGCGCTGAATCTGGCCGACGGCCTGGCCACGGCGGAATGGGCGGATGTGAAGGAGGGCGAGGAGCAGCCGCGCCGGATCATCTTCTCGGAACGTTTCGCCTGTCCGGTGTCGGGCTTCACCATCAGCGAGATCGAGCCGCGGCTGTTCTCGTTCAACAACCCGTTCGGCGCCTGCCCGGCCTGTGACGGGCTGGGCGTCAAGCTGGCGTTCGACGCGGATCTGGTGGTGCCGGACAGGGACAAGACCCTGCACAAGGGCGCGGTGGCCCCTTGGGCGCGCGGCCCGTCGCCGCTGTACACCCAGACCCTGCAGTCGCTTTCGCGGCACTTCGGCTTCTCGATGGATGTGGCCTGGCGCGACCTGCCTCAGCAGGCCCAGGATGTGATCCTGCAAGGCACGAAGGAGAAGGTGAAGTTCACCTATGACGACAACGCCCGGAAGTACGAGGTGGCCAAGGCGTTCGAGGGCGTGGTCCCGAACCTTGAACGGCGCTGGCGCGAGACGGACTCGGCCTGGGTGCGCGAGGAGCTGGGCCGCTATCAGTCCGAAACACCCTGCGAGGCTTGCGGCGGCAAGCGCCTGAAGCCCGAGGCCCTGGCGGTGAAGGTGGGCGGCGAGGACATCGCCGACATCTCGGCCCTGTCCATCTCCAAGGCGCACCTGTGGTTCACCACCCTGGACGACAGCCTCACCGAGAAGCAGCTGGAGATCGCCCGGCGGATCCTGAAAGAGATCAACGACCGCCTCGGCTTCCTGAACAATGTGGGGCTGGACTATCTGAACCTGTCGCGCGCGTCGGCCACCCTGTCGGGCGGCGAGAGCCAGCGCATCCGTCTGGCGTCGCAAATCGGCTCCGGCCTGACCGGGGTGCTGTATGTGCTGGACGAGCCGTCCATCGGCCTGCACCAGCGGGACAATACGCGGCTGCTGGAAAGCCTGCGCGGCCTGCGGGACCTGGGCAATTCGGTGCTGGTGGTCGAGCACGACGAAGAGGCCATCATGACCGCCGACCATGTCATCGACATGGGCCCGGCGGCGGGGGTGCACGGGGGCGAGGTCTGCGCCGAGGGCACCCCGGCTGAGGTCATGGCCAACGGCCGGAGCCTGACCGCCAAATACCTGACCGGCGAGCGCGAGATCGAGTTGCCGCCGGAGGGCCGCCGCCCGATCAACCGCAAGAAGATGCTGAAGATCACCGGCGCCACCGGCAACAATCTGAAGAACGTGACCGGCGAGATCCCGGTGGGTGTGTTCACCTGCATCACCGGGGTGTCCGGCGGCGGCAAGTCCACCTTCACAATCGAGACCCTGTACAAGGCCGCGGCCCGGCGGCTGCACAACGCCTCGGACGCGCCTGCCCACTTCGACCGCATCGAGGGGCTGGAGCATTTCGACAAGGTCATCGACATCGACCAGAGCCCCATCGGACGCACGCCGCGCTCGAACCCGGCCACCTACACCGGCGCCTTCGGGCCGATCCGCGACTGGTACGCGGGCCTGCCGGAGTCCAAGGCCCGCGGCTACGGCCCTGGCCGGTTCAGCTTCAACGTCAAGGGCGGGCGCTGCGAGGCGTGCCAGGGCGACGGCCTCATCAAGATCGAGATGCACTTCCTGCCGGACGTCTACGTCACCTGCGATGTGTGCAAAGGGAAGCGCTACAACCGCGAGACCCTGGAGATCGTGTTCAAGGGCAAGTCCATCTCGGACGTGCTGGACATGACGGTCGAGGAGGCGGCGACCTTCTTCAAGGCCGTGCCGCCCATCCGCGACCGGATGCAGACGCTGGAGCGTGTCGGCCTCGGTTACGTCAAGGTGGGCCAGCCGGCCACGACCCTGTCAGGCGGCGAGGCCCAGCGGGTCAAGCTGTCCAAGGAGCTGTCGAAGCGGGCCACCGGCAAGACCCTGTACATTTTGGATGAGCCGACCACCGGCCTGCACTTCGAAGACACCCGCAAGCTGCTGGAGGTGCTGCAGGAGCTGGTGGAGCACGGCAACACCATCGTGGTGATCGAGCATAATCTGGATGTGATCAAGGTGGCCGACTGGCTGCTGGACTTCGGCCCGGAGGGCGGCGACGGCGGCGGCGAGATCGTGGCCAGGGGCACCCCCGAACAGGTCGCGGCCGATCCGAAGAGCTGGACCGGCCGCTATCTGAAGGAGATGCTGGACCGCCACGAAACGCGGCGGCTTGCGCGGGTCAAGGCGGCGGTCGAAGCCGCCGCCCCCGCCCCGAAAAAGGCCCGCGCCAAGGCGCGGGCCTGATCCGGCTTTACAGCGACGGCGTCGGCTCGACGACCACCGGCTCCGCGCCGCCGCGAATGTCGCGGTAGGCGGCGGCGTAGGGGGCATAGAAGATGGCCAGCATCAGCGCCGAAACGATCCCGTTGTAGATCAGATAGATCACGAGGGCCGGGCCCATGGCGCTGAAGATTTCGCCCACATCGGCGCCTTCCAGCGCCGAGAGGTCGGCCATTCCGCCCGCCAGCAGCGTCAGCGGCAGGATGACGATGGACGTCAGGATCGACACCACGATCGCCATGACGATGACGATCACCGTCATGCCGAACAGCCCGAGCGCCCGACCCTTCGTCACGCCCCAGGAATCGAAGATGGCGAACTTCTGCTGGTCCACGGTGATCGGCAGCGCCAGGCTGAACCGCACCAGCAACCAGACGAACAGAACCGTGGCGGCGATCATGAACACAACCGCGATCGCGCCCCCCGCGTCACCGGCGGCGGAGCCCGCCAGGCCCGCGATCACGCCCGCGATCCCGAAGATCACCATGGCCGCGACCACCGCCAGGATGGACAGCACCAGATAGACGACGAACACCCGAACCTCGTCCATGCCGAGACGCATGTAGCCGAAGCTTTTCTGTTCAGGCCTCAACACCGCTCTCATGGCCGCAGTGTAGATCACCGCGCCGAATACGATGGTCAGAGGCAGAATCCAGGCCATGCCCGCATAGGCCGCCATCAGCGGCTGCAACTGATCCATGGAGGGGTCGGTCGCGCCCTGCAAATCGGTCGCCGCCGCCATGAGGGCCACGAACGACCCTCCGACAAGGGCGAAGCAGACGGCCGTGAAAACGATATAGGCCAAGGCCCAGATCAGGATGGTCATGGGCGTTCGGCGCGCAAGCCGGAACCCTTCAAATGCACATTCGCTGGCTGAAAACGCCATGGTCGTAGCCCTCCCGTGAAGTCGTAGTTGAACCTGAAGCGTAACCTGAAAGACCTGACGGCGTCATGACGATTCCGGATGGGCCTCATCCGCCGACGCCCGCAACTGGCGATAGGCGCTGGCCCAGGGGGCGTACGCCACCGCCGTGGCCGCGCCTGTGCCGGCGAAAATGAACAGCAAAGCGAGGCCGAAACCGATCATCAGGCGGGGCTCCCAAGTCATGGTCCAGGTGTCGGCGTCTGCGAACGCGGCCCAGTCGATGCCCGCCAGCCCGACAGACAGGGCGGCCAGCGCCACCACCGGCAGGAACACGACGACGCACAGGATCGCGCTGAGCAGGCCCATGGCCGCCAGCTTGGCCGATTGGCCGCGCGCCATGCGCCAGCCTTGCTCGAAAGCCAGGGTCTTGTGATCGACGCTGGCCACGGAAATCAGGCCCGTCCGGCCCCAGGCCCACAAGAACAATCCGAAGCCGACGACGCCCAGCGCCGTCCAGATGAGGACCTGGAACGTCGGATCGATACTCCGGAAGGCGAGGCCGATCGGCACGACCAGAAGGGCCGCCAGAACCGCAAGCACCATCAGGGCCAGCCAGAGGACGATCTGCACGACGATGTAGCAGAACTCCGCCTTGCCCAGCCGCAGGCCGGCCCAGCCGCTGGTGCGCGGCCACAATACCAGCCGGATCACAGCCACGCCGATCACGGCCTGGACCAGAAGGCTGAGGCCGTTGGACACGGCCGACCAGCCCTGCATCTGAAGCATGGCGTTGATGGCTTCGCCGTCGCTGAGGTCCGCCGGTCCAGCGGGATCAGCCCAGGCCGCCCCCATGAACGGCCAGATCGCCGCCATGCCGGCGATGCCCGGCAGATAGAGCAGCACGCCCCACAGCAGAACAGCCAACGGCCGCTTCGCGATCATCTCAAAGCCGGACCCCAGGGCCTCGCCCATCGAAAAGGTCTTCATGATGCCCCCCGTTTCCCCGTCACAACGCTAGAGCCTAAAGCGTGGGAAGGCTAGAACCCCCGCCATGAGCACCTCCCTTTCCCCAGTACACATCATCGGCGGCGGTCTGGCCGGTTCGGAAGCGGCCTGGCAGATCGCCAATGCGGGCGTACCCGTGATCCTGCATGAAATGCGGCGTCCGGGCGTGACCACGGACGCGCACCACACGGACGGCCTGGCCGAGCTGGTCTGTTCCAACTCGTTCCGGTCGGACGACTGGGAATACAACGCCGTGGGCCTGCTGCACGCCGAGATGCGGGCGCTGGACTCGGTCATCATGGCCTGCGGCGACGCCAATCAGGTGCCGGCCGGCGGGGCCTTGGCCGTGGACCGCGAGGGCTTTTCGCAGGCCGTGACCGCGAAGCTCGAAGCCCATCCGCTGATCACCCTCGTGCGTGAGGAGATCGCCGGCCTGCCGCCCGAGGACTGGGACAACGTCATCGTCGCCACAGGGCCGCTGACCTCACCGGCCCTGGCCGATGCAATCCTGAAGACCACGGGCGAGGAGAGCCTCAGCTTCTTCGACGCCATCGCGCCCATCGTCCATGCGGAGAGCATCGACTTCGACATCGCCTGGCGCCAGTCGCGCTACGACAAGGCGGGGCCGGGCGGCGACGCGGCGGCCTATGTGAACTGCCCCATGGACAAGGCCCAGTACGACGCCTTCATCGACGCCCTGATCGACGGCCCCAAGACCGAGTTCAAGGAGTGGGAGAACGTCCCCTATTTCGACGGCTGCCTGCCCATCGAGGTGATGGCCGAGCGGGGGCGCGAGACCCTGCGCCACGGCCCCATGAAGCCGGTCGGCCTGACCAATCCGCGCGACCCCATGGTCAAGGCCCACGCCATCGTCCAGCTGAGGCAGGACAACGCCTTGGGCACCCTGTTCAACATGGTGGGCTTCCAGACCAAGCTGAAATACGGCGCCCAGACAGAGATCTTCCGCATGATCCCCGGCCTGCAGAACGCCCAGTTCGCGCGGCTGGGCGGGCTGCACCGCAACACCTTCCTGAACTCGCCCAAGCTGCTGGACCGACAGTTGCGCCTGAAGGCCATGCCACGCCTGCGTTTCGCCGGACAGGTGACGGGGGTGGAAGGCTATGTGGAATCCGCCGCCATGGGCCTGTTGACCGGCCGCCTCGCCGCCGCCCAGGCGCTGGGCCGCGACCTCGCCCCACCGCCGCCGGAGACCGCCATGGGCGCGCTGGTGGAGCACATCACCGGCGGGCATCTGGAAGGGTCGAAGTTCCAGCCCATGAACATCAACTATGGCCTGCTGCCGCCGCTGGAGGCGCCGCGCGTGGACGCCGAGGGGAGGAAAATTCCGCCCAAGGATCGCGGCCGGGCCAAGAAGCGCCTGATGAGCGTGCGGGCGCTGGAGGCGCTGAAGGCTTGGCGGGACGCGGCCTGATGGCAGCGCCTGAAAGCGACCTCGCGCGCCTGATCGAGCGCCGCGTCACTCTGATCCACCGCCTCGACCTGATCACGAAGGGCGCGCAGATCACATACGACGACGGCGCACCGGTCGACATGGCCTCCGAGAAGGCGCGACTGGAGGCGGAGGTGACCCGCCTCGACCGCAAGATCCTCGCCCTTCAACCGCCTGCGGGGCGGGCGTGAACGTCCGGGACAGATCATGATCCTCGACCCCATCCGTGCCGCCATCCGGCGCCGGATCTCGGACGTCTTCAACGACGCCGACAAGGGCGAGCGGCCGGTGCTGCGGCGGGCCGACGCGCTGTTTCCGCCGGACTCCGTGGCCTGGCGCGTGAACGGCGACGTGGTCACCATGATGATCGGCGGGGTCTCCGGCCTGCTGCTGCAGATGCTGCATCCCGCGGTTCTGGCGGGGGTGTGGGATCACTCCGACTTCCGCGCCGACATGCACGGCCGCCTGCGCCGCACGGCCAAGTTCATCGCCGTCACGACCTATGACCACGCCGAGGCGGGGCAGGCCGCCATCGACAAGGTCAATCGCATCCATGCGAAACTGGGCGGCGCGCTGCCGGACGGGACGGCCTATCGCGTGTCGGACCCGGCGCTGCTGGCCTGGGTGCATGTGACCGAGACCATCAGCTTTCTGGACGCCTGGATCCGCTATGCCGAACCGGCCATGCCGCGCGCTGAACAGGACGCCTATTTCGACGAGATGGCCCGCGTTGGTCAGGCGCTGGGCGCCAGTCCCCTGCCCCGGACACGCGCCGAGGCCGAGGCCGTGATCGAGTCCTTCCGGCCCGTCCTGCGCGCCGACGCCCGGACCCGCGAAGTGGCCGACATGGTGATGCGTCAGCGCATCGGCGCACCCGCCGTGGACGCCGCCGCCGGAGTCATCATGCAGGCCGGCTTCGACCTGCTGCCGCCCTGGGCCCAGACGATGCACGGGCAGCGCCCGCCCTTGCCGCGCCCGGTGGTGCGCGCCGGCGCCCTGACCACCGCCCGCTTCATCCGCTGGGCCTTCGACGGCTCTCCCAACCGGCGCACTCACGGGCGCGGCGTCACCACGTTCGAGCGACCTACCGGTTCCTGACCGCGACGCGCGCGACGCTTTGCAGGCCGCGGCCGGCCTCATAAGGTGGGCAATCATCGGTTCTCGGGGTTGTCTCATGATCGGTCTGTTCGCCGCCCTCGCTCTTCTGTCGCCCGCGCCGGAGGCGGGTGACGGTCCGTGGCGGCAGCTGATCGACTTCAATCCGACGGCGGAGCGGCCGGACGGGGTGTCCCTGTTCCTGCGGCAGGCGGATATGCTGCCGCAAGGAACGCCGCGCAGCTGGGAGACCCGCATGGCCCGCCATGTCTGGGTCAACCACGGGGCGGTGGTGGGCGGGCAGGCCTGGACGGTCATCGACAGCGCCTTCGACTGCGCGGGCGGCGGGGTGACGCAGACGGTGCGCGCCTACGATGCCCAGGGCCGACTGCTGGGCGAGGCGCAGCCCAACGAGGACACCCGGCCTGTTCCGCATTCGGCCGAGCACATGGTGTGGGACGCGGTGTGCATGGGCTCGCCCTATCTCTACGACAAGCCGGTGGTTGCGACCCTGGCCGAGGCGACGGCGGACGCGGCCACGGGGGATGGCCTCGCCGCGCTGACGGACGAGCTGCAGTGGGACGTGGACTATGACGGCCAGGCCGACATCATCCGCATCCACATGCGGCCGCACAGCATGCGCCACGATGTGGAGTTCATCCTGGCCAGGGACCCCACCCGGCCCATCACTGTGATCACGGCCGAGCAGCCGCCGACCGGGCCTCTGGTGCAGCGCGGCATCCGGCGGCTGGAGCGCGACCGTTATCTGACCGCCTGCGCGATGGACCAAGGCGCGGATGTTCAGCCTTGCGAGGCCGCCTATCCCTTTGTCCAGCGCGGGGTTGAGGTGGTGGCCGAGGGGCAGCCGACCATCCTCGTGTGGCTGGTCAGCGGCGAGCCCCATGTGGCGCGCCTGCCGGCGGCGGAGTGAGATTTCAGACTCTGTCGCCCGAAAAAAACAGGGTCTGAATTGTCCGAATAGTCCGAAATCGCCTCCTGACCGCTGCTGACCGGCGCCCATTATAGGGGTGGGCGAAACGCGGGGGCGGAAAGAGCAAACCCGCAGCCTCAAGCCGCCCGGGCTTCGTCCTGTTCGACGGGACGCCGCGCGGGCACGGTGAAGCTGACGGTGGTGCCTTTGCCCGGTTCGCTTTCCAGCTTCATCTCGCCGTGATGCATCTCGATCAGGGACTTGGTCAGGGCCAGACCCAGGCCGGTGCCCTGGGTGGTCTTGGAGTGCTGGCCCTCGACCTGCTCGAACGGCTGGGCCAGGCGGGCCAGGTCCTCGGGCGCGATGCCGATGCCGGTGTCGGTGACCGCGATCTGCACGCCGCCCTCCGCCGGGCTGAGCCGGACGGTGATCGAGCCGCCTTCGGGGGTGAACTTCACGGCGTTTGAAATCAGGTTCAGCAGAACCTGTTTCAGGGCGCGGTAGTCGGCCTCGATCTCGGGCAGGTCGGGTGCGTCCATGTTCAGCTTCAGGCCGCATTCCTGCGCCCGTCCGCGCATCAGGCGGATGGCGTCCTGACAGATTTCGGACAGGTCCACGGCCTCGTAGTGCAGGGTCATCTTGCCCGCCTCGATCTTGGCCATGTCGAGGATGTCGTTGATCAGGGCCAGCAGGTGCTGGCCCGAGTTCAGGATGTCGACGGCGTAGCCCTTGTAGCGTTCGTCGCCGAGGGGGCCGAACATCTCGCCGGCCATGATCTCGGAGAAGCCGTTGATGGCGTTCAGCGGGGTGCGCAGTTCGTGGCTCATATTGGCCAGGAACTCGCTCTTGGCCTGATTGGCCGCCTCGGCGCGCACCATGGCCTCCTCGTACTTCCGCGCCAGCTGGGACAGTTCCTCCTGGCTCTTCTCCAGCTTGCTCACGGTCAGCTGCAGAGCGTCGGCGGCCTGTTTGCGCTCCACCTCCTGACGCTTGATGACGGTGATGTCGGCGGCCGTGACCACGGCCCCGCCGTCGCCCGTGAAGCGCTCGGACATCTGCAGCCAGCGGCCGTCGGCCAGCTCGATCTCGCGCATGCCGGGGCGGCCGGTGGCCGAGGGCTGGTCCTTGCGGATGGCCAGGGCGGCGATGCGGTTCAGCTCTTCCTTCTGGGCGCCCCGCTTGAGGTGGCCGGGCTGGAATCCGAAGGCGTCCTGGAAAGCCTGGTTCCACAGGATCAGCCGGCCGTAGCGGTCGAACAGGACGAAGGCGTCCGACACGCTTTCGATGGCGTCGCGCAGGCGGTTCTCGGCGGCCTGGGCCTGGGCCTTGGCGCGTCGGGACTCGGTGATGTCCAGGGCCACGCCCATGAGATGGTCATAGCCGTCCGGGCCGCGCTGGCGCGGGGCCTGGCCGCGCAGCTCCATCCACAGGGGCGGCTGGTCCGGGGCGTCCACGCGGAAGGCGATCTCCACCTGGCCGTAGGCCTGGGCCTGGCGCAGGGCGTGCTCCACCGCCTCACGGTGCCGGGGATTTATGCGCTCGATGATCTGATCGGCGGCGATGACGCCGCCCCGGCCGAAGCCGAGCATGCCCGCCATGACGTCGGACACCACCACCTCGTCCCGGTCCAGGTTCCATTCCCAGACGCCGCAGCGCGCGGCCTCGACGGCGGTGTGGAAGCGTCGTTCGGTGTCGGCCCAGACGCGGGCGGCGCGGCGCGCCCGGCGTTCCTGGAACAGCACAAGGGCGCTCAGCCCCAGACCCAGACCCAGCGGGCCGATCAGGATCCAGGCGTCGCCGAACAGGGTCATCAGGCCCCCGCCTGCCGCCGGGGCGGCGGCGACGATGGTGGCCGGGGCGGTTTGCGTGTCCACGGCGGTCAGGCGCAACTCGCCCCGGGTGTGGACGCCGCCGCCCTCCGCGTGCTCGGCCAGGGTTTCGGGGGTCAGCCCCAGGGCCGAGGCGGGCTGGTCGCGCAGGGCGGACGCGGCCGAAGCGATGATGAGGCCGTCGGCGTTGACGATGCTGACGGCCAGACCCTGCCTGGCCAGGGCGGCGGGGGCCGCGAGATCAGGCGCGGGGAGGCGAGCGATCACGGTGCGGCCGCCGGATGCCTGAAGCCGCAGCAGCAGGGCCTCGCCGTCCCGGGCTCGGGACAGGGCGTGGCCTTCCGAGGCCTCCGTCGACCGGAAGGCGCCGGCTTCGGCGCCGGCCGCCGCGAGGATGTCGCCCCCCTCGGAGACGACGGCGTAGGCTGGACCCGGCGCGTCGGCGCGGGCCTGCTCCACGGCGTCAAGCGGGCGCGACGGCGAGGCGACCAGGGCGCGGACCGCAGCGGTCAGGCCGATCATGGCGCGGGCGGAGTCGGCGTCCAGGCGCGCGGCGGTCAGTTCAGAACGGGTCTCGAGCGCCTGGGCCATGGAGGCGGCCTGCTCCCGCGGGCGGTCTCCGGCCTGACGGGCATAGAGCAGGGAGTAGATCGACAGGCCGAGCGCAGCGATAAGCACAGCGATGCGCACCCAGACGGGCATGCCCAGACCGGATGACGCCCTGTCGGATGACCTGCGGCCCGGTCCTGTCCCGCGGCGTTCGTCGGCGTTCAACGCCCTCTCCCGCACGATTCGTGAAGACGCACAGCCTAGGGTGCGTCGCAGATTCGTGTCGAGGCCGCGCGGCGAAGATCAGGCGGCGGTCGCCGCGACGGGTTCATCCACGTCGCCGACCGGGGTCGGCACGGTCTTGACGGCCTTCAGCATCTCGCGCGCCGCGCGGGCCAGGCGGATCAATTCGGGCGGAGCCTCGTCCACATTCTCGTCGATGGAGCCCGCCAGATCCTCGGCCAGCTTCATCAGCATGGGCGCCGCGGCGATCAGCCGGGCCTGGGCCTCGATCTTCTCGGGGTCGCGATCGTATTCGGCGCCGGGCACCCGCCAGCCGCCCCAGTCGGCAGGGTCGGTGACCACCACGGGGTAGGTGCCGGGGAAGGGGTGATGCTGGCAGTCCTCGGCCAGCTGCCACTTGTTGCGCGCGCGCAGCAGGCGCCAGTCGCCCATGTCGGCGGCGGCGGCGTCGTCCTGCGGCAGCATCAGTTCGGAGCCGGTGAACTCGCGCCCCAGACCGACGTCATAGGTGACGCGCACGGGCTCATCGAAACCCTTGGCCCAGACCGGCTGGACCTTCTCGATGCAGGCCCAGGCGCCGACGCACTCGACCCAGACCTTCTGGCCCTTCTGAAACTGCGCGCGCGCCATGGCTCGACCTCGATGCTCGTGAACAGACGGATCGATCATGCCGCGCCCAGGGTTAGCGGCCGGTTTCGACGGGGAAATAATTATTGATATTGCTTCTGCAAATCGTTCGCAGTAATTGCGCCGCTCAACGAACAACAGGGGCCATCTCATGCGCACGTTTCTGCTTTCCACCTCCGCCGTTCTCAGCCTGACGGCGGGCGCCGCCTGGGCCGAAACCGATCTGGAAGGGACGGTCGAGGCGCCCCAGGTGGCGCCGGTCACCGTGATCGCCACGCGCAACGAAACCCGCACCGACGAGATCCCCGTCACCGTCAGCGTCATCACCGCCGAGGAGATCGAGGCGAACCTCTACACCGACATCAAGGATCTGGTGCGGTTCGAACCGGGCGTCAGCGTGCCCACCAGCCCGCAGCGCTTCACCGCCGCCCTGTCGGGCGCGGGCCGGGACGGCAATTCGGGCTTCACCATCCGGGGCATGGGCGGTGACAGGGTGCTGATCGTGACCGACGGCATCCGTATGCCGGACGGCTTTTCGTTCGGAGCGCAGAACGTGGGGCGGGGCGGCTACAACGACCTGGACCTGATGCAGCGGGTGGAGATCCTGCGCGGACCGGCTTCGGCGCTGTACGGCTCCGACGGCATCGCGGGCGCGGTCAGCTTCACCACCAGGGACCCTGAGGACATGCTGGGCGGCGAGGCGTTCACCGCGCGGGCGCGGGTCGGCTATGCGTCGGCGGACGAGAGCTGGACCGAGGGCGTCTCCATCGCCGGATCGAACGGCGCGCTGTCGGGGCTGCTGGCCTACACCCGCCGCGACGGGCAGGAGACCGAAAACCAGGGCGATGATTTCAGCGAGACCACCGCGCGCACCGCGCCGAACCCCATGGACCTGTCTTCCAATGCGGTGCTGGGCAAGCTGGTGTGGCAGGTCGCGCCGAACCACCGTCTGCGCCTGACGTATGACCACTATGATTCCGACCTGTCGGGCGATGCGCTGTCCAGTCGGGGCCCGGCCGTGCCGCCGTTCCAGCCCAACGCGACGTTGCAGGTGCTGGGCGAGGACGAGCAGGCGCGCGACCGGGTCAGCCTGGACCATCGTTTCACCGACGCCTTCGGCCTCGATCGCGGCTCCATGGCGGTCTACTGGCAGGACGCCACGACGCGCCAGTTCACCTATGAGGACCGCGACCCGGCGGCGGACCGGACGCGGGACGTGACCTTCGACACCCGCGTCTACGGCCTGAACGCCGAGGGCTATCGCGTGTTCGGCCGGGGCGGTGCGGTGCAGCACCGCGTCACCTTCGGCGGCGACTGGTCCGAGAGCACCCAGGAGGCCATCCGCGGCGGCACGGTTCCCGGAGCCGGCGAGACCTTCCCCAACCGGCCGTTCCCCATCACCGACTACAGCCTCTCGGGCCTGTTCATCCAGAACGAGATGGTGCTGCTGGACGGCCGTCTGAGCATCACCCCGGCGGTGCGCTATGACTGGTACGAACTGACGCCGGAAGCCGACGCGCTCTACACCGGCGGGCCCGTGGAGGGGCAGAGCGACAGCCATGTCTCGCCCAAGCTGGGCGTGGTCTACTGGCCGACCGCGACCTTCGGCCTGTTCGCCAATGTGGCCGAGGGCTTCAAGGCGCCGTCGCCCATGCAGGTGAACAACGCCTTCTCCAACCCGCTGTTCGGCTATGTCTCGATCCCCAATCCGGACCTGGGGCCGGAGACCTCCACCAGCGTCGAGGGCGGAATCCGCTTCCGGAACGTGCAGGTGGCCGGCGGCGATGCGCGCCTGTCGCTGGCGGCGTTCCGCTCGGACTATGACGACTTCATCAGCCAGATTGTGGTGAGCGGGTCGTTCACCCCGGCGGACCCGGCGGTCTACCAGTACGTGAACCTTGGCAGCGTGACGGTGCATGGCTTCGAGGCTCGGGGCGACATCGCCTGGGACAACGGGTTCAACGCCACCGCGGCCTTCTCCTACGCCGACGGCGAGCAGACCGAGGCGGGGGTGCGCGCTTCACTGCCGACCATCGACCCGATCAAGCTGGTGGCGGGTCTGGGCTATGCCGAACCGGCGGGCCGCTGGGGCGGGCAGGCGATCGTCACCTGGTCGGCGGAGAAGGACGCGAACGAGACCGACGGGCTGAACTGCTACGACACCTGCTTCACCGGCGACGACTTCACCCTGCTGGACCTGACCGCGTATTGGAACGTCAACGACAGCGTCACCCTGCGGGCGGGCGTGTTCAACGTCTTCGACGAGACCTACGGCTGGTGGAGCGACATCGCGGGCCTGTTGGCCGCCTCCACTGTGCTGGACGCCTACACCCAGCCGGGGCGGAATGTCTCCGTCTCCCTGGCCCTTCGTTACTGACCTCCACCCCCTCAACGCGATCATTCGCACCAAGGAGCAACGCCATGCGTTCCACCGCCATCGCCCTCGCCGCCATTCTGGCCGCTCCCCTGGCCGCTCCCCTGGCCGTCATGGCCCAACCTGTTCTGGCGCAGCCGGCGCAAGCACGGGCTGAGCAGTCCCGCTTCGAGCAGGACCGTCAGGCCATCCTGTCCCAGGTCGGGGACTTCCGCGTCCGTTTCGACATGCGCGAAACGGTTCCGTTCCAAAACGGCTACGAGCCGCTGGATCCCAAGCTGTCGGGCGGCAACGAGATCGTCCGGGTGGTCTACGACGACGGCGACCGCATCAGCCTGCAGCACATCCTGGTGATGGACCACGAGGGTCAGACCTTCGTCATCAAGCACTGGCGTCAGGACTGGGTCTATCAGCCCGAGGCGGTGCTGACCTACGCCGGGCCCGACCGCTGGACGCTGACGCCGGTGGACGCGGCGGCGCGGCGCGGGGCGTGGTCCCAGACCGTGTGGCAGACCGATGATTCACCCCGTTATGGCGGCGTGGGGCGCTGGTCCCACGACAACGGCATGGTGCAGTGGACCTCAGACGAGACCACCCGCCCGCTGGCGCGGCGGGATGCGGTGCGCGACCCGGTCTATGATCGCTATGTGGGGACCAACCGCCACGTGCTGACGCCCTTCGGCTGGGCGCACCTGCAGGACAACGTCAAGCTGGGCCAGGCTCCTGGCGCCGCCACGGGGCTGGTGGCCTATGTGCAGGAGGATGTGGTCAACACCTACCGCCGCTGGGACGGGTTCGACCCTGCGGCCGGCGACGCCTACTGGGCGGCGACCTCGGACTACTGGGCCGCCGTGCGCGGCTTCTGGGACGCGGCCATCGCCGCCGGCAACGGCGTCACGGTTGAGGAGGAGCCCGACAACGGCGCGGTGACGGGCCCGACCCTGATGGGTCTGGCCGACCGGATCGAGGACGGCGAAATCACCACCGAGGCCGCCATCGCCGAAGCGCGCCGCACCATCGCCGAGGCGACGGGCGCGGCGCTCTGACGAACGTCAGTTCGGGCGGGAGATGTCTTCCAGGGCCTCTCCCGCGTATTTCTCCTTCACGCGGATCGACAGGTCGCCGAGGGAGACCACGCCCACGAGGCGGTTGTCCTGGTCGAGGATCGGAAGGCGGCGGATCTGCTTGTCGGACATGCATTTCAGCACGTCCTTGAGATCTTCGTCGTCGCGGCGCCATTCCACCGTGGTGGTCATGGCCTCGCTGACCGGGGTGTCCACGCCCGCGCCGCCGGCCAGGGCCCGGACCACCAGATCGCGGTCGGTCACCGTGCCCACCAGCTGATCGCCCTCGGCCACCGGCATGAAGCCGAAGTCGCCCGCCGCCATGCGGCCGGCCACGTTCTGGATGCTGTCGCCCGGGCGTGCGACCTGCACGTCGCGGCTCATGATGTCGCGGACCTTCATGACGTCTCTCCTTGAATGATGGGTGATGAACCCGTCGGGAGAGGCGCGGTTCCGGATGGTCAGGTGAGGCCGGCGCAGAACCGCTGGATGCGACGGCAGGCTTCCTCGAGCACATCTTCCGAGGTGGCGTAGCTGATGCGGAAGAAGGGCGACAGGCCGAAGGCCGCGCCGTGGACCACCGCCACGCCCTCGGCCTCCAGCAGTTCGCGGGCGAACACCTCGTCGCTGTCGATGACCACGCCGGTCTCCGTGGTCTTGCCCATCACCCCTTCGGCCGACGGATAGACATAGAAGGCGCCCTCGGGCGTGGCGCAGGTGATGCCCTCGGCGGCGTTCAGCATCGACACGACCAGGTCGCGGCGCTTTTCGAAGGCGGCGCGGCGCACGGCCATGAAGTCCTGCGGCCCGTTCAGGGCCTCGACGGCGGCGGCCTGGCTGATGGAGGAGGGGTTGGACGTGGTCTGGCCCGCCACCTTGCGCATCAGGTCGATCAGGGGCTTCGGCCCGCCCGCATAGCCGATGCGCCAGCCGGTCATGGCGTAGGCTTTCGACACGCCGTTGACCGTCAGGGTGCGCTCGTAGAGGTCGGGCGCCACCTGGGCGATGGTGGTGTAGTCGAAGCCGCCGTAGACCAGATGCTCGTACATGTCGTCGGTCATGACCCAGACCTGGGGATGACGGCGCAGGACCTCGGCCAGGGACTCCAGCTCGGCGCGGGTGTAGGCGGCGCCGGTGGGGTTGGAGGGGCTGTTCAGGATCAGCCACTTTGTGCGGGGCGTGATGGCGGCCTCCAGCACCTCGGGCTTGAGCTTGAAGCCGTCGGCGGCCTGGCCGACCACCTCCACCGGCTCGCCGCCCGCCAGCAGCACCATGTCCGGATAGCTGACCCAGTAGGGCGCGGGCACGATCACCTCGTCGCCGGGCGAGAGGGTGGCGACCAGGGCGTTGTAGAGCACAGCCTTGCCGCCGGGGGCCACGTGGATCTGGCTGGTCTCGTAGGTCAGGCCGTTCTCGCGGACGAATTTGGCGACGATGGCGGCCTTCAGCTCCGGCGTGCCGTCCACGTCGGTGTATTTGGTGTCGCCGCGCTGGATGGCGGCGATGGCGGCCTGCTTGATGTTGTCCGGGGTGTCGAAGTCCGGCTCGCCGGCGCCGAGGCCGATCACGTCGCGGCCTGCCCGCTTGAGCTCGCGCGCCTTGGCGGTCACGGCCAGGGTCGCCGAAGGCTTGACGCGCGCGAGGGCGGAGGACTGCAGGCTGGACATGAGCGATCCGTGGTTTGGCGTGGGGAGACCGCTTTCTTACGCAACCGCGAAAGGACGCGCAAACGCCCTGTCCGGCGGGGCGGACAGGGCGTCGCGACGGCGTGAGAGGGATCAGATGTCCGAGGACGCCTGACTCGCCAGGCGGTCGGCCTGACGGTCCATTTCATCGGCCTGTTCCGCCAGGCGGGGCGAAAGGGCGGCGAGATCCTCGTCGGTCACCGTGTTTCCGCGCTCGCGGTTCTGCTCGATCTGGCGGGCGCGGTAGGCCGGGTCGCGCAGGCGGCGGCTTTCCTCACGCATCTGTTCCGCGCCCCGGCGCATCTGCTCGGCGCCTTCGCGCATGTGGACCCGGGCTTCGGCCATCTGAACCCGCGCCTGTTCGCGGGCCTGGGCGGCATGGACCATGGCCTGGGCGCGCGCCTGTTCCGCATGAGCGCGGGCGGCTTCGGCGTTCACGCGGATCCGGGCGGCGGCGTGGGCGTTGGCGGCCGCCTCCACGCGGACCTGCTCGGCGTGGCGGCGGGCCTCCTCGGCGTGGACGCGGACCGCCTCCACATGGGCGCGCATCTCGGACGTGTCGGCGCCATGCCGATAGTAGACGCCGCCCTCGACTGGGGGCGCCGACACGTCCGAGATGCGCGCCCATGTGGAGG
>NZ_JADWOW010000037.1:0-4913 GCF_015767455.1 Brevundimonas sp. BAL450 | reverse complement strand
GGGCAGCCGGGACTGCGCAGGGCGGGATCGGACACCAGGTGACAGCGCAGGGCCGTCAGGCTGGATACGGACGGCAGGGCCGCCAGGGCGTAGCGATCGATCAGCCAGGGCGTGGCGGCCAGCGCCGCGGCGGAATCATCGGCCCCGTCCGGCGCCTCGGTGGGCAGCAGCGCCAGCGGCAGGGCGGACAGGTCGCCGGAGGTCACGGTGATCAGGGTCGATCGTCCCCGGAACACGTCCTCGACCGGCGCGATCAGCTCGCTGTAGATGCGGTGGGCTTCGGCCCGGTCGAAGGCGGTGTCGGTCTGATCCTGCAGCAGGGACGGGTCGATATAGGGCTGGCCCCGCGCCGCCGCGGTGGTCAGGGAGGCGCGCAGCCGCGCCACGGCCGCGGCCATCTCGTCCTGGCCCAGGGATTCCGAACGGGCCCATTCGACCCGGTCGCGCGTCAGGGCCCAGACATAGGCCGCTTCGGGGTTCACCAGCACGAGCAGGAGCCCTTCGTCCTCGCGCAGAAGGCCCTGGGTCTCCTCGACGGTCAGGGCCTGGGGGCTGGTCAGTTCCGAATAGGCCGGGAACCGGGTCTCGATCTCGGCGTCCACGGTGCGCAGGCGGTCCAGGGTCTGGTCGTACTCGGCCCGGGCCGTTTCACGCCGCTGACGGGACGCCTCGTCATCGAGGGCGTAGAGCCGCTCGATCTCGTGCTCCAGCCGGTCGCGGCGGGTGATCAGGGCTTCGCGCCCCTCCGCCAGCCGGCCGATGGCGTCGTCGCCCTGGGCGAAGCGGGCGGACACCTTGGCCAGGGCGTCGGCGGCGTCCGAGGCGATGGCCCACTGGGCCGCCTCGAAGGCTTCGGCGCGCAGGCTCTCATAGGTGTCATCGACCCGCGCCGATCCCCCCGTCGCCGCGCCGAGCACCAGCACGGCGGCCAATCCCGCCGCCCTCGCCAGGCTCCCGATCCGTGATCCGGCCATTGCGCCCCCCGTCAATTGCTCAGGATGCGGACACGGGTCCACACCGCGCCGCGGTTGATGATCTCGACCCTCAGTCGCGTGTCCGCCGACGGCGTCAGGGTGCAGACCGGAAAGTGGTCGTAGGCCCCGTCCTCGCACAGCACGCGGCCGTCAGGGGCCCGCACGATCATGTCGATGTCGGTGTCGCCGTCGCCGATGGCGGCCACGCGCAGCACCTCGCCGCCCGTCACGTCCGCCTCGAACCAGTAGGTCTGGCGGGCCTGGACGTCGCGACGGGTCAGGACGGGCCCCTGGCCGAACGGCGAGTTCGTCACCCCCCGGGCGGCGGCGGCGCGCACCGCCTCGATGTCCTCAAGGGTCTGACCGTCTCCGCGCGCCAGGGTTTCGGCCTCATCCAGCAGTCCGGCCACGGTGAACGGTTCGGCCCCGGGGTCATCCTGCATTCCGGCGCGCGCCTCGGGGATGCGGTCCGGCTCGGGATGGCGGAAAGGGATTTCGGCCAGCATCCGTGCGGCCAGGGTCAGGGCCTGGGCGTCGCCCGTCTTGCGGCCCCAGGCGGCCACGCGCGCCGCCGTCACCGCCTGATGCACCGCCGCCGCCTCCGCCACGTCGGACGAAGGATCCACGGCCCGGGGCTGGGAATCGTCCGCCTGGGCTCCGCCCACGGTCAACGCCAGCCCCAGTCCCAGAGCCGCCCCGGCGACCAGCCCACGCCGCCGCAATCTGGATGTCCTCAACGCCACGCCCACGGATCCCCCGATCTCCCCACCGTTCGCCGAACGGAACTCGATCAGAAATTTCACTTGAGGTCGACTCCGGTCCAGCGGACAGAGCGCCACGCCCCTGTTCTGGGCCGGGCGGCCCGCACGGGACACTGATCGAATATGACGGAAACTAGCGGGTCGCGGCCGCCAGGATGCGGCCGTCGTCCATGGCCTGGACCAGCACGGCCATGTGCAGACCGTCTTCGGACGGTTCGGGCAAACTCAGCAGGATCGGCCGTCCGCGCCATTCGCCCAGGCGGGTGACCTCGCGAACCACATTGGCGTGCCGGACCTCGATGCCCCGGTTCTCGCCCTCGCCCACCTGCACGATCTGGGGGCCGGACCGATAGCGGACCAGCCAGACCTCGGCCCCGCCCTCGGGTGCGCGGCCTGAGCCGACGCCCACCCGGTCTCCGGTTTCGCGGAACTCCACCTCGGGCATGAAGATCAGGCGCTCGGCTTCCTCCTCCACCACGCTCTCGATCTCTGCGCCGCGCGCGCCGGAGAACTGGCGGCTGCCGTCGATGATCACCTGGGGCGTGTAGACGTCCCGCAGCCGAAGCCGGTCCTGATAGGCCCGCTGGCGTTCGGCGAAGGCGGGCTGGGCGAAGGTGTCGGGCCAGCCCAGATAGTCCCAGTAGTCCACCGCATAGGTCAGGGCGATCACGCCGGGCCGTTCGGCCAGCCCTTCCAGCAGGGCGTTGGCCTCTGGACAGCCGGAGCAACCCTGGGCGGTGAACAGCTCCACCACCACGGGCTCGACGGGCGTCGAGACACGCGACCCCGATCCTGCGGAGGCCGTTTGCGCGCTGGACGACGCCGCGCCGCTCATGACGACTGCGGCCGCCCCGGCTGTTATCAGACCCCAGATGCCCTTCATGGCGCGCACCCTAGTCCAGGCGTTCGAAAACGGGACTCAACTTGGCGTGAACCGGTTCCCGAGCGCGTGATCCCTGGACCGAAATCGGTTCGGTTGGACGCAGTCCAGCCGGGCTCAGATTTCGGTCCAGCATAATGCGAGAGCCTGATTCACGGCATCGGTGGGATCGCGAAGCGATTCCACCTCAACCGATCAGGCTCTAGCCTCAGTCGTCCATCAGCTGCTGGGCGAAATAGACATAGTGCCGGGCCCAGCGCCGCGCGTTGGCGGCCGGATCGGCGTCATAGCTGTGCCCGCCCGAGGTGTCCTCGAAATACAGATGATCGTGGCCCTGGGCCTCAAGACGCGCGGCGAATTTGCGCGCGTGACCGGGGTGCACCCGGTCATCCAGGGTGTTGGTGGTGATGTAGACCACCGGATAGTCCACCTCGGGGCGCAGCTGCTGATAGGCGGAGTATTCCGCGATCCAGGCGGCTTCCTCGGGGATGCGCGGGTCGCCGTACTCGCCGATCCACGAGGCCCCCGCGGGCATCTCGTGATAGCGCAGCATGTCGATCAGGGGGCTTTCGATCACCGCCGCGTCGAACAGGTCCGGGTTCTGGGTCACGGCCACCGAGGTCAGCACCCCGCCGTTGGAGCGGCCGTAGATGCCCAGATGGTCGGGCGAGGTGACGCCCCGGTCGATCAGGTCCCGGGCCACCGCCGCGAAATCGTCGAAGGACCGCTGGCGATTGTCGTTCAGGGCCGCCTGGTGCCAGCCGGGTCCGAACTCGCCGCCGCCGCGGATATTGGCCACCACATAGCTGCCGCCCTGCTCCAGCCACAGCTTGCCCAGCTGGCCCGCATAGCCGGGCAGCATGGGGATGTTGAAGCCGCCGTAGCCGAACAGGATGGTGGGCGCCGAGCCGTCATTGGCCTGATCGCGCGGGCGGACCAGGAAGTAGGGAATCTCGGTCCCGTCGGTGGAGGCGACCGAGTGCTGCTCCACCACATGGGTCGCGGCGTTGAAACGGGCCGGGCTCTCGCGCAGGACCTCGGAGCGGGCGCTCGCCACATCGGCCTGGGACAGGGTCGAGGGAGTCAGGAAGCCCTGGACGTAATAGAACATGTCCTCGTGGCCCCGGCTGGCGTCCACCAGGCTGACGGAGACGTTTTCGGGCGTGGGCAGGGCGGTCTGGGTCCAGCTGCCGCCGCGGGGGGCGAAGCGGATCAGTCCGCCGGAGACATTGTCCAGCACGCTGGCCACCACGTGGCCGTTGGTGATGGCCACGCCGTTGACCGACTGGCGGGCGGTCGGCGCGAAGATCACCGGCGAGGCCGACAGCGCCGGGGCCGTCTCAGCGCGCAGGGCCGCCAGCGGGACGGCCGCCAGATCGCCGGTCTCGATGGCGTGGCCGCCGAAGGTCCAGTCTTCCTCGGCGGTCAGGATCAGCCGGTCGCCCATGGTCCCGTGGATGTCCACCTTGGGCGGCAGGTTCAGGCGCACGGCCTGGCCGTCCACCACCTGCCAGCGCTCGGCGTTGAAGGTGTCCAGCGGGCGGGTGATGATCACCGCCTCCACCTGGCCGTCGGGGCCGCGATAGACCGAGGGGCTGACGCCATAGCCGCCGTCGCCCTGTTCGCCGCGATAGATCTCCGTCGCCTGCGCCAGCGACTGGCCCCGCGACAGAGCCCGCACGATGTAGGGATAGCCGCTCTCGGTGAGGGTGCCCTCGCCGAAGTCGGTGGCCACCAGCAGGGTGTCGGCGTCCAGCCAGGTCACCCGGTGCTTGCCCTCGGGCAGGCGGAAGCCACCCTCCACGAATTGGCCGGTCTGCGTATCGAACTCGCGCACCTCGACCGCGTCCTGGCCGCCGTTGGACAGGTTCACCAGGCAGTAGCGCTCGTCCGGCGCCAGGCACCCGGCGCCCTTCCAGACCCAGTCACGCCCCTCGGCGCGGGCCAGGGCGTCGATGTCCAGAATGGTCTCCCATTCGGTGTTGCCCGAAGCGTAGGACTCCCGCGTCGTGCGTCGCCAGATGCCCTTGGGATGCTGGTCGTCCTGCCAGAAATTGACCAGACCGTCGCCCTGGAACCGGGGCGTGGGGATGCGGTCCTGGGCCGACAGGATGGCGTAGGCCTCGCGCCGGAAGGGCTCGTAGCGCGGATCGCCTTCCAGCCGCGACAGGGCGCGCGTGTTGGACTGCTCCACGAAGGCCAGCGCTCGCTCGCCCTGAACCTCCTCCAGCCAGATGAACTCGTCGGCGGCGGCCACCGAAGCGGGGGACAGGTCGGCGGGCAGATGCGGGGGTGGGG
>NZ_JADWOW010000036.1:0-48212 GCF_015767455.1 Brevundimonas sp. BAL450 | reverse complement strand
CCCGGCCGCGGCCGGGCGGGCGCAGCCTGAAGGTGCGCTGGATCGACATGACCTCGCTGGCCGGACGGTTCGACCCGTGCATGTGGGCGGGGTCGACCTTCGCCGACCGGGCGGACCTGAAGAGCGCCTGGAGCCACGGGGGGCCGGCGACGGCCCATGCCGCCGGGGCCATGGCGTTGCTGCAGGACTTCGACCTGCTGAAAATCGTGATCCGGGCGTGGATCGGGGTGTGGCTGGGGAAGGTGGACGCGGGGCGGATCGCGCCGGATCAGGTGGACCACCTGCTATGCCACTATTCCGCGCGGTCGTTGCGGGCCGAGATCGTGGGGCTGCTGGAAAATACGGCGGCCATGATCCCGGAGGAGAAATGGTTCACCACCCTGCCCGAGAGCGGCAATGTGGGCTCGGCGTCGATCTGGGTGATGCTGGACGCCTTTCTGAAATCGGGGCGCGGCAAGCCGGGCGAGACGGTGCTGTGCATCGTGCCGGAGAGCGGGCGGGCGATGATCGGATTCATGATGCTGGAGATCGTGTGATGGCGGACGGCGCGATGCAGGACCAGATCCAGGACACCCTGCGCAAGCTGGCGGTGGTGTTCGCCGATTTCGAGCAGCGGCTGGAGGCGACGCCGCTGATCCGCAAGCTGACGCGGGGGCGGTTCGAGACGGCGGACTATCACGCCTTCCTCATCAACCTGCGCCAGCAGGTGAAGGACGGGTCGCTGTGGATGAGCCGGGCGGCGTCCAGCATCGACGAGGCGCATCTGGAACTGCGCTCATCCCTGATGAAGCACGCGGTGACCGAGCACCGGGATTTCCGCCTGCTGGAGCAGGACTTCGTGGCGGCGGGCGGGTCGCTGGAGGCCATTCAGGGGGCGTCCAAGAATGTGGGGTCCGAGGCCCTGTCGGCCTGGATGTTCCATGAGGCGTCGAAGCCCAATCCCTTCGGCCTGCTGGGGGCCATGTTCATCATCGAAGGGCTGGGGTCGATCAAGGCGGCGCCGTGGGGCCGGATGGTCAAGGAGCGGCTGGACCTGCCCGAGGACGCGGTGCGGTTCCTGCTGTATCACGGGGAGAACGACGCCGAGCACATGGAGGAGTTCCGCGAGATGCTGGAGATGGTGCTGCCGGACGTCGAGGTCGCCGAACGCATCGTCATGTGCGCGCGGGTGACGGCGCGGCTGTACGCGCTGCAGATCGAGGAGATCGCGGCGTGAGCCTGTCGGACGGCATCGCCCAAGCGCGCGGACGGGCGAGGCCCGACCCGTTCGATCCGGCCGGCTTCGACCCGAAGGATCCGGACCCGTGGATGGCGCTGTATCTGGACCAGAGCCTGCCTATCGACGACGGGGCCAAGCGGGCGCTGTTGCTGGGGGCGCGGTCGTGGTCGCGGCGCTGGCTGTTCCCGGTGAGCCGGCCGCTGGTGCTGCTGTTCTTCTGCGTGGTGAAGGTGCTGCGGGCCATATCGCCGCGCTTTCCGAACCTGAACGGCCTGCTGCACCGAACAATACATTGGGGCTTGCGGGTGTTCGGGACGCCGGAGACCAACACCCTGATCCTGAGGCATTTCCACATCGGCACGGAGCTGCTGGCCTTCATGCGGGCCAATGCAGGGCCGGTGACGGTGTCGAGCCATCCGCTGCGGCCAACGCGCCTGAAGGACATCGAGGATAATCTGTTCCTCCAGCACGACCTGAACGTGTTCAATTTCATCATCGAACTGAACGCAGGGCTGAGGGAACAGGGCCGCGAGCTGACGCCGCCGGAGCGGGTGGATTTCTCCATGATCTCGGACGAATTCCCGGCTTTCGAGGCGTTTCCGAAGGGGCCGCTGAATTTCGTGGACGTGCAGACCGCGGTGGAGTTCTACACGCCGCTGTATGCGCTGATGCTGCCGCGCCGGGACTTCGTGCGGGCGGCCCATTCGCTGCAACTGGACGAGACCGTGGCCATCTATATCGCCCGCATCCTGGGCACGGACTATCACCTGGCCTTCATCAAGAACGGCCACCCGATGGTGTCCCTGTCGACCCTGCAGGCGGGATTCCGGCTGATGATGCACGGGCTGGACTGCGAGGCGCTGCACGGCTGGCTGCGGCTGCTGAAGGCGCGTCAGGCGGCGGGCCTGCCGCTGGACCCGCGCAACCCGACGGCGGCCAGCTGAGCGCGGGGTCGACGGCTTAAACATTGGGCAATGGCGGTGTGGCACGAGGGAGGCGAGGGCTTTCCTGAGGGTTTGCACGCGTGACCGACGCCATGGCGAAGACGATGCCGCCCGAGGCCGTGGGCTGGGACGCCCTGAGCCGGGCGGTGTGGCTGTTCGACCCGGTCAGCTGCCGGGGGCTGTACGCCAATCCCTATGCCCTGGAGCTTTGGGGCGCCCAGAGCCGCGACGAACTGCTGGCGCGGGACTTCTCGCAGTTGTCGCCGGCGGTGCGGGCGCGGACCGACCGCCTGGCCCAGGCCACGGCCGGGGGCGCGGTGGTCACCGAGCGCTGGACCTTCTACCCCCACGGCGAGCCCCTGACGGTGCAGGCGGCCATCTCGACCTTCCGGATGCCGGACGGGCGGGCGGTGCTGCTGTTCGAGGCGGCCCCGGAAGAGACCAATGAGGGCGAACGCCGGGCCGTCGAGGCGCTGCGGCACACCTCCAGCATCATCACCCTGTTTGATCGCGAAGGCCGGGCGGTGTTCAGCAATCCGGCCGCCTTCCGCACCTATGGTCCCGGGGAGCTCGGGTTCGGCGAGCGGTTCGCGGAGGCCGAAGCGGGCGCGCGGATGCTGGCCCAGGCGACCGCGGGCGAGGCCTGCGCCGACCTGCGCCGGGTCAACACGCCCGAGGGCGAGCGCTGGCACTATCTGGACGCCCGGCCGGTGACCGATCCGGCGACGGGGGCGCCGGGGGTGCTGCTGAACGAACAGGACGTGACCGCCCAGATCGAGGCCGAGCGTGCGGCGCGGACAGCCGAGCAGCGGGCCGGACTGGCCGAGGCCCGGCAGCGTTTCCTGGCCAATATGAGCCATGAGCTGCGCACGCCGCTGAACGCCATCCTGGGCTTTTCCGCCGTGCTGGAGGCGCGGGTCGGCGACGACGACCTGCGGGGGCAGGCGCGGGGTATCGGGGCGGCGGGCCAGACCCTGCTGGGCGCCGTCAACGACATGATCCTGCTGGCTGCGCTGGACGCGGGGGAGGTGAGCCTGAAGGCCGAGCCGTTCGAGCCCGGGGCCGTAACGCGGGGGGCGGCGGACCGGTTCGCGGGCGAGGCGGCGGACAAGGGGCTGTCGCTGACGGTGGAGGCCGACGGGGTCGCCGCCGTGGAGGGGGATGCCGAGCGGCTGGGGCTGATCCTCGACCATTTCGTGGGCAATGCGGTGAAGTTCACCGAGACGGGCGGGATCGTGATCCGGCTGGAGGGCGCGGCGCGGGAGGGCCAGGCGGACCTGACGATGTCGGTGACCGACACCGGGCCGGGCATCGACGAGAGCCGCATCGCGGCTCTGTTCGACCGCTTCGTGCAGGCGGACGACGGCGCGACCCGGCGCAAGAGCGGCGGGGGTCTGGGTCTGGCGGTCTGCAAGGAGCTGGCCGAGCTGATGGGCGGCGCGGTGTGCGCTTCGGCGACCCCGGACGGCGGCGCCCGGTTCGAGCTGAGGCTTTCGCTGCCGCTGGCCGGGGGCGCGGGCGGACAGGCTGATGAGACGGGCGAGGGCGGCCCGCTGCGGGTGCTGTACGCCGATGACAACGCCAGCAACCGGGCGGTGGTGGTCGCCATGCTGGCCAGCCAGGGCCACCGCTGCGACACGGCCGAGGACGGAGCCCAGGCGGTCAAGGCGTTCCTGGGCGGGACCTATGACCTGGTGCTGATGGACATCCAGATGCCGGTGATGGACGGGGTCGAGGCGGCGCGGACGATCCGGGCCCTTGGCGGGGCCGGGGCGTCGACGCCGATCGTGGCGCTGACCGCCAATACGCTGGACTCGCAGGTGCGGTCCTATCTGGAGGCCGGCATGCAGGACTGCATCGCCAAGCCGGTGATGATGCCCGAGCTGCTGGCCAAGACCGCCGCCTGGGGCGCGCGGGGGCGCGGGTCCTGACAGCGCCGGGCGGCGCCGAGCCCGTAGAGATCAGACGGCGACGCCGAACAGGCGGCCGATGCCCGCGGTGACGGCCATGGCCAGGGCGCCCCAGAAGACGACCCGGACGACGGATCGCCCGACGGGCGCGCCGCCGGCCCGGGCGCCCAGCGCCCCGAGGACGGCAAGGCCCGCAAGCGCGGAGCCGGCCACCCACAGCGCCAGTCCGGTCATGGGCGCCAGAGCGGCCACGATCAGGGGCAGGGCGGCGCCGACGGAGAACGTCAGGGCCGAGGTCACCGCCGCCTGGATGGGCCGCGCCGTGGTGATCTCGGATATGCCCAGCTCATCCCGGGCGTGGGCGCCGAGGGCGTCGTGGGCGGTCATCTGACGGGCCACCTCGGCCGCGAGATCGGGCGTCACGCCCCGCGCCACATAGATTCCGGCCAGTTCGCGCAGTTCCGCCTCCGGCTGGCCGGACAGTTCGGTCGCCTCGCGGGCCAGATCCGCCTTTTCGGTGTCGGACTGGGAGCTGACCGAGACGTACTCCCCGGCCGCCATGGACATGGCGCCCGCGACCAGCCCGGCGACGCCCGCTATCAGGATGCTTCCGTGACTGGCGGCCGCAGCCGCCACGCCCACCACCAGGCTTGCGGTGGAGACCAGGCCGTCATTGGCGCCCAGCACCGCCGCGCGAAGCCAGCCGATGCGGTCCACCCGATGAGATTCCCTGTGCGGCATGGCGACGACTCCTGACGATTGCTGACGCTCGGCGAACGTCGATTCGGCATTCATATTCGGTTCATTCGGCCTGAGACCATCTTCACAGCACGCCGCGCGCGCCGTGGCCACGAGAGAAGGGCGGGGGAATGACCTATCTGACGAAGAAGAGGGTGCGGGGGCCGGCCCTGGCCGCCGCCGCGGCCGTGGGGCTGTCGGGATGCGTGACGGATCCGGCGTTCATGGAGGGGCTGGCCATGGCCATGGACGGCATGGCGGCGGAGACCGCCTATATGGCCGAGGAGGCGCGCTGCTACAGACACCTGTCCACCAGCGGCGAATGGGTGACCCTGTGTCCCCTGCCGTATGGCCAGGTGGCGCCGCCGCCGCGTTTGCGGCCGCCTCATGATCATGGCCGGGGGCGCGACCGGGATCGGGGCGGGCGGGACCGGCGCGATGGGACGCGCGGGTCCGGCTGGTGATGATTGTGTTCCGGGAGACAATGAAATGATCGGTGTGATGGCGGCGCTGGCGGTGATGGGGGCTCAACCGGCGCCGATGGGCGGCGCATGTGTGCAGTCGCTGTGGCATCGCTATGGCGAGCGGCGGGTGGCGGAGCTGTGCGCGGGGGTGAACAGCAACCTCTGCTACGGGACCGCGGCGCAGTACATGACCTTCGAACGCGCCGCCGACGTTTGCCGCCATGTTCAGGGGGAGGCGTGTTTCCGCGCCGCCGCGACATACTACACCCTGCAGCGGTCGGCGGATCTGTGCCGCCATGTGCATGAGGCCTGCTTCGTGGCGGCCCATCGCTACCAGACGCTGGACGGCGCGGCGCAGCGGTGCCGGGTGGCCGCGCCGGGGAGAGGCGCGGGGAACCCCTGACCGGGCGAGGGATTGAAACAGGATCGCGGACCAGGCGGGGGCCATGACGATTCTGAGCTTTCAACCTTACTGCGGCGCGGCGCCGGACCCGGGCGCCGTGTGGGCGGCGTGGAACCTGGACCCTGTGCTGATCACGGCGCTGGTCGCCGTGGCGGTGGTTTACGGCATGACGTGGGGACGGGGCGCGTCGACCCGTGAGCGGGTGGTGTTCGGGGCCGGGTGGAGCCTGTTCTTCATCGCCTTCGTGTCGCCCCTGTGCGCCCTGACCTCGGCCCTGTTCGCGGCCCGGGTGGGGCACCATGTGGCGGTGCTGACCCTGGGGGCAGGGCTGCTGGTGCTGGCGGCGCCGCGCGGACGGCTTGAGCGGCTGTTCAGCGGGCGGATGCTGTTGTGGAGCGCCACGGCGGTGCAGGCGATCCTGCTGTGGTTCTGGCATGCGCCGGGGGCCTATGCATGGTCGCTGACCGGCGACGTGCAGTACTGGATCATGCAGGCGGGCCTGATCGGGGCGGCGCTGATGTTCTGGCGCGGGGTGCGGCTGGCGCCCATCCAGCACGCCCTGCTGGCCCTGATCGCCACCATGGTGCAGATGGGGGCGCTGGGGGCGCTGATCACCTTCGCCGGCGAGCCCCTGTATGCGCCCCACTTCGCCACCACCCTGGCCTGGGGCCTGACGCCGCTGGAGGACCAGCAGGCGGGCGGTTTGATCATGTGGGCCCCGGCGGCGGGCGCCTATCTGGCGGCGGCGCTGATCCTGCTGATGCGGCGGGTCGGCTTCGGCGAGGCCGATGCGGGCGAGCGGGCCTTATGATCACGCGGCTGAGGGCCTGGGCCGACACCCACACCTCGGAGGGCCGCTGGTCGCCGGTGGCCATCACCTTTCACTGGACCATGGCGGCGCTGGTGCTGTTCCAGCTGGTGTGGGGATGGTGGACCTCGGGTATTCCGGTGGGCGGCGACAAGGTGGCGGCCTATCAGCTGCACGCCGATGTGGGCCTGCTGATCCTGCTGCTGGCGGTGCTGCGGGCGATCTGGCGGCTGATGATCCCGGGTCCGGTCAATGACGCGGATGATCCGGGCTGGGAGAGCACGGTGTCCCGGATCACGCACTTCCTGTTCTACATCTTCATCGTGGGACTGCCGCTGTCGGGCTGGCTGATGCTGTCGGCCACGGCGCCGGAGATGCAGCTGATGCTGGGCGGGGTCATCCCCGCGCCGCGCCTGCCGGTGGGGACCCTGTCGCAGGAGGGGCTGTGGCAGGTGCAGTGGGCGGCCGAGCGCATCCACTTCTTCATGATCTGGGGGATCACCTTCCTGATCATGGGCCACGTGGCGGCGGTGCTGAAGCACTATGTGTTCGACAAGGACAATGTGTTGCCGGGCATGCTGCCGCTGGTCGATGAGCTGGAGGGCGAGCCCATCGAGATCATTCCGGAGTCGGATGAGGAAGAGATGCCGCGTACGCGGAAACCGCAGCGATCTGATCGTCGGAAAGCGGACGACTGACGGCGCCCATGACGTCGCGGGGGTCGTTGTGGCGCTTCGCGGACCGCCACAGCTCCAGCTGGGCCGCCAGATAGGCGGGCGACTGGCCGGTCAGGGGCGGATTGCCCGCGCCCAGACCCTGGCCGTCGACGCCGTGGCAGGTGGCGCAGGCGGCCACATTCCGGTCCGGCAGACCCTGATGATAGAGGGCGCGGCCCTCGGCGATGCGGGCGGGCTCCGGCGAGACGGCCGGGGCGGCGGCGCGCGGCGCCATCTCGGCATAGTAGCGGGCGACCCGGGCGCGGTCGGCGTCGGACAGGCGTCGGGCGATGGGCGACATCTGGTCGTGGGGCCGCAGGTCCGAACCGTAGTCGTTGAGCTGCTTGAGCATGTAGCCCTCGTCCAGCCCGGCGATGCGCGGCGTTTCGGCGCCGTCGCCCTGACCGTCCATGCCGTGGCAGGTGAAACAGGCGGCCTGGGCCCCCGCGTCGCCGCCGGACAAGGCGATGATCTCGCCGGTGGTCACGAAGGGGTCCTCATACTCATCCACGCCGGGTGCGCAGGCGGCCAGGCTCGTTGCGGCGAGTAGGGCGGATAGGGCGCGGTACGGCATCGCTTGGCCAACGCCGGGTGGGGGCGGGGGTTCCGGTCCTGATGAGACGGAACCCATGCGGCCAAGCTGGGTTAGGTCTGGATGAACGGAACGGGGGCGACGGGCATGGTCTTGATGGCGCTGGCGCTGGCGGCGTGTTCGGGCGCGGGCGAGACCCGGACGCGGGCCGTGCCGTCGGGCGATCCCGAGCGGGGGCTTCGGATCATGAACGAGGTCGGCTGCGGATCGTGTCACGCCATTCCGGGGATCGACTGGCCGCAGGGTCGGGTGGGTCCGCCGCTGTCGGGGATGGGCGGCCGGGCGCTGATCGGATCGGGCCTGCCGAACCGACCCGAGACCCTGATCCCCTATCTGATGAACGCGCCCGTCGCGGACCCCGGGTCGGCCATGCCGCCCATGCCAATCAGCGAGGAGGAGGCCCGTGACATCGCCGCCTATCTCTATGAGCACTGAGGCCTTCGCGGGATGGCCGCCGCCGGCCCTGACCTCGGCGGGGCCGTTCGCCGCGCCGCTGGTGACCCTGTCGTGGGGCGTGTTCGCCATGGCGGCGGTGGTGCTGCTGATCGTGATCGCGGCGCTGGTGCTGGCCCTGTTCGGGCGTGAGGACCTGAAGGCGAAGATTGGTAATCAACGGTTGATCTGGTACGCCGGGCTGGCCTTTCCGGTGGTGGTTCTGAGCGCCTTGCTGATCTGGGGCCTGTCCCTGACCTCGGCCCTGACCGGAGAGCCCGAGCCGGGCGAGATGCGGGTGCGCGTCACCGGCGAGATGTGGTGGTGGCGTGTGGCCTATCTTAACCCCGAGGGCGGGGAGGCGGGCGCGGTCCAGTCGGCCAACGAGGTGCGCATCCCGGTGGGCGAGCCGGTGACCTTCGAACTGGAGTCCGCCGACGTGATCCACAGCTTCTGGGTCCCCCGTCTGGGCCCCAAGCTGGACATGATCCCGGGTCGGACGAATATCCTTAGACTTCAAGCCGATGAAGCTGGAACTTACGGCGGACAATGCGCTGAATATTGCGGCGGGCCGCATGCCCTGATGGGGCTGGTGGTGGTGGCCATGCCGCGCGACGAGTTCGACGCCTGGATGGCGGAGCAGGGCGAGGCGGCGGCGGCGCCGACCGATGCGCTGGCGGCTCAGGGACTGGAGGTGTTCCAGGACAACGGCTGCGGCGCCTGTCACGTGGTGCGCGGGGCGCCGGGCGCCTCGGGACTGGCGGGGCCGGACCTGACCCATGTGGGCAGCCGGCGGACCATCGGGGCCGGAATCCTGCCCAATAATCGCGGCACGCTGGCGGGGTGGATCGCGGACAGCCAGGGCATCAAGCCGGGCAACCGCATGCCGTCCTACACCACCCTGTCGGGCGACGAGCTGCAGGCGGTGGCGGCCTATCTGGACGGGCTGGAATGAAGTCCGAGACCGGGTTCGACCACAAGCTTTATGAGCGCTTCCCCACCGAGGGCGAGCGGCCGGAAGGCGAGCTGGAGGCGCTGGAGAAGGTCTGGTGCGGGCCGAAAGGCTGGGGCTGGTTCACGGCGATCAACAACAACTATGTGGGCATCCTGTTCATCGGGGCGGCCTTCCTGTTCTTCACCCTGGCGGGAATCCTGGCGCTGGTGATGCGCACCCAGCTGGCCGTGCCCGACGCCGGGTTCGTGGGCGTGGACACCTACAACCAGCTGTTCACCATGCACGGGACCATCATGATGTTCCTGTTCGCGGTGCCCATGGTGGAGGCGCTGGCGGTGCTGCTGCTGCCGCAGGTGCTGGGGGCGCGGGACCTGCCGTTCCCGAGGCTGGGGGCCTACGCCCTGTGGGCCTATCTGGTGGGCGGGCTGATCTTCTTCTGCTCGATCTTCTTCAGCCTGGCGCCGGACGGGGGGTGGTTCATGTATCCGCCCCTGACCAGCAAGACCTATTCGCCCGGCATCAACGCCGACTTCTGGCTGCTGGGCATCGGCTTCATTGAGATCTCGGCCATCGCGGGGGCCATCGAGATCATCGTCGGGGTGATGCGCACCCGGGCCCCGGGGATGACGCTGGCGAAGATGCCGATCTTCGCCTGGGCCATGCTGATCTTTGCGGTGATGATCATCATCGCCTTCCCGTCGGTGATCCTGGCCACCACCCTGATGGAGCTGGAGCGGCTGTTCGACTGGCCGTTCTTCGACGCGGCGCGGGGCGGCGACCCCCTGCTGTGGCAGCACCTGTTCTGGTTCTTCGGCCACCCGGAGGTCTACATCATCTTCCTGCCCGCGGCGGGGGCCATGTCGACCATGATCCCGGTCATCGCGCGGCACCGGCTGGTGGGGCATCCGCTGGTGGTGATGGCCATGCTGGCCACCGGCTTCATCAGCTTCGGGGTGTGGTCGCACCACATGTTCACCACCGGCATGCCGACCATGTCCGTGGGCTTCTTCTCGGCCGCGTCCATGGCGGTGAGTCTGCCGGCGGGGGTGCAGGTGTTCGCCTGGATCGCCACCATGGCGGCGGGCAAGATGCGCTTCAACGTGCCCGGCCTGTTCATCCTGGGGGGGCTGCTGATCTTCGTGATGGGCGGGCTGACCGGGGTGATGGTGGCCATGGCGCCCTTCGACTGGGTGGTGCACGACACCTACTTCATCGTGGCGCACCTGCACTATGTGCTGATCGGCGGGATGGTGTTCCCGGTGTTCGCGGCCATCTATTACTGGACGCCGTTCGCGGGAAGGCGGCGCCTGTCGGAGCGGACGGGGAAGATCGCCTTCTGGCTGATGTTCACCGGCATGCATGTGACCTTCCTGCCCATGCACCTGACCGGGCTGATGGGCATGCCGCGACGGGTGTTCACCTATCTGCCGGACCGGGGACTGGATCTGGTCAATCTGATCTCCACCGTGGGCGCGTTCCTGTTCGCCCTGGGCGTGCTGGCGGTGATCATCGATCTGGTGCGGAATTTCCGCCCGGCAACCGAGGGCAATGCGGGCAATGTGTTCGATTCCCCCGGACTGGAGTGGCTGCCCAGCGGGCTGTACTCGACCCGCTCGATCCCGGTGGTGAAGAGTCTGTATCCGCTGTGGGACAATCCCGAGCTGATGCGTGAGGTCAAGGAGGGGCGCTATTTCCTGCCCGGCACAGCGACCGGCGAGCGCGAGACCCTGATCACCAGCCCCCTGAACGCCGAGCCGCAATATGTGGCGCGCATGCCCACGCCGTCGCCCTGGCACTTCTGGGGGGCGATCTTCACGGCGGTGTTCTTCATGCTGCTGGTGCCCAGCGCCTATGGCCCCGCGGCCGTGGCGGGGGTGATCGCGGTGGTCTGCCTGATGGGCTGGGCCTGGAAGCTGGACGAGCCCATGAGCGCGGAGACCGTGGACGTGGGGGCGGGCATCCGCCTGCCGACCTATGGGGTGGGATCCACCAGTCACGGCTGGTGGGCCATGACCATCCTGCTGTTCGTGGCCGGGGTGGTCGCGGCCATGAGCATGTTCTCGTACGTGTTCCTGTGGAGCCGCAGGCCGGACACGTGGATCGACCCGCCGGCGATGTGGAGCCTGATCGTGGTGGTGGGCGGATATGTCCTGTCCATCGCCCTGATGCTGGGCGCGCGCAAGGTGGTGCGGCTGGACCGGCCCCGGATGGCCATGATCGCCACGGGCATGGTGGTGCTGGCCTGGGCGGCGATGGCGGCGGCGTGGCGGATCGACTGGGTCACCTGGAGCGGGGCGGGGCTGGACCCCACCCGCAGCGGGCAGGGGGCGACGGTGTTCAGCTTCATCGGCTGGCAGGGCTTCTATGTGATCGTGTGCGCCCTGATGACGCTGTATGTGGTCATGCGCTGGCTGCGCGGGCGGGTCAGCCCGGCGCGGCCGACCAGCTATGATGTGATCACCCTGTTCTTCGTGTTCGTGGCCGCACAGGCGGGGCTGGCGGCGCTGCTGACGCGGCTGTTCCCGGGCGTGGTTCTGTGAAGCGCTGGGGCTACATCCTGGGCGGGCTGATCGTGTGGACGGTCCATTTCCTGGGCGTCTATGTGATCGCCAGCATTGCTGACGTGGTCGCCGACGACGGGCACCCGCTGTCGCGCGCGGCGGTGGGCGTGTTCACCTTGGCGTGCCTGATCGTGGCGGGAGGGCTGACGGTGGTGGCCGCCCGGCGCTGGCGGCGCGGCGGCGGCGAGATGGGCTTCGAGAACGCCATCGCCGCCACGGGCGGGGCGATCTCGGCGATCTCGATCCTGTGGCAGGGGCTGCCGGCGGTGGTGGGGTAGTCCAATCGCCCGCTCACCCCAGCGAAGGCTGGGGTCCAGATGCCGCTCTCGGTCGGGAGCGGGTCGGGGAAAACGGCGGGTGTGACCCTTTAGATATCCGACCTGTGATCTGGACCCCAGCCTTCGCTGGGGTGAGCGGTGGGGGGAACAACCCGCGCTCCCAATCGATTGTCCCGTGACCCAATCAGAAGGAGCCGGACATGGATCGTACGGAGCAATTCGAGCGCGAGGGCGACAAGGCCGCGGCGCAGGGGCGCGACATCCAGGCGCCGATCGATGCGACGGAGGCGAAGGACTCCGGGAGCAGCAAAGACGACAAGGCGATGCAGGCGGGCGCTCGGGAATACCCCGCGCCGCCGTTCCCCAAGCAGCATCAGAAGAAGCCGGGCGAGGAATACCGGCTGGACCCGGCGCCCATGTATGACGCGCCGTTCTGGAAGGGTTCGGGCAAGCTGGAGGGCTTCGCGGCCCTGATCACCGGCGCCGACAGCGGCATCGGCCGGGCGGTGGCGGTGCTGTTCGCGCGCGAGGGCGCGGACATTGTCATCTGCCATCTGGACGAGGACCGCGACGCCGAGGAGACCAAGAAGGCCGTGGAGGCCGAGGGCCGGCGCGCGATCATTCTGGCCGGGGACGTGGCCGACCCAGCCTTTGCGAAGATGGCGGTGGCCGAGACGCTGAAGGCGTTCGGGCGGCTGGACGTGCTGGTCAACAATGCGGCGTTCCAGCAGCACGTGCCGGACTTCGCCGACATCACGGTTGAGCAGTTCGACCGGACCATGAAGACCAATCTGTACGGCTATTTCCACATGGCCCAGGCGGCGGTTCCGCACATGAAGCCGGGCGGGGCCATCGTCATGACCGGCTCGGTCACCGGCATCATGGGCAATGAGATGCTGCTGGACTATTCGCTGACCAAGGGCGGCATCCACGCCTTCGCCCGGTCGCTGGGCGCCCATCTGGCGCCCAAGGGCATCCGCGTGAACGTGGTGGCGCCGGGGCCGGTGTGGACGCCCCTGAACCCGGCCGACCGGGACGCGGAGGGCGTCAGCGAGTTCGGATCGGGCACCGTCATGGGCCGCCCGGCCCAGCCGGAAGAGATCGCCCCGGCCTATGTGTTTCTGGCCTCGCCCCAGTGCTCCAGCTACATCACCGGCGAGGTGCTGCCGATCATCGGGGGGTATGGCGGGGGCTGAGGATTTCATCCTCCCTCAAACACCGGGTTTGAGGCCGGCCCCCTCCACCATCCTTTGGATGGTCCCCCTCCCCCGATGGGGGAGGATCAGGAACCACCTTTGCCGTGACGTGTTCGCCTTTGAGGCGACCGAAGGGGTTTGGACATGTTTGGACGGGAAAGACTGGGCGCGGGCGACTGGGCGGTGATGGCTCTGGGCGTGTTGTTCGGGCTGATCGGGGTGGTTCTGACCATCGGCGGCGGCTGGCTGATCGCCGTGGGCGGCAGCTGGTACTATCTGCTGGCGGGGCTGGGCCTGATCGCCACCGGGGCGCTGCTGTTCGTGCGGCGGATGGAGGCCTTCTGGCTGTATCTGCTGGTCTTCGTCCTCACCGTGATCTGGGCCCTGTTCGAGGTCGGCCTGAACGGCTGGGCTCTGGTGCCGCGCGTGTTCGCGCCCTTCGTCCTGCTGCTTCTGGTCATCGCCTCGATCCCGGTGCTGGCGCCCGCGCGCAACCGCTGGGTCACGCCCTGGAGCGGGCGGGTCAGCGGCAAGCCGCTGATGCTGGCCGGGTTCGGGGGCGCGGCGGTGTTCGCCCTGGTCGCGGGCGTGGCGGTGGCGGCGGCCAACCGGTTCGAGGTCGAGCGCGCCCTGCCCGCAGGCGGGTTCAGCGCGCCCGAACGGATTTCTGACTTCCAGACCGGCGCCGACTGGCCCGCCTATGGCGGCACCCGGGGCGCCCAGCGCTACACCACCCTGACCCAGATCAATCGCGACAATGTGGGCGAGCTGGAGCGGGTCTGGGAATTCAACACCGGCGACATCCCCGAGAAATTCGGCGCCGAGACCACGCCCCTGAAGGTGGGCGACACCCTCTATCTGTGCTCGGCCATGAACGTGCTGATCGCGCTGGACGCGGCCAGCGGGCTGGAGAAGTGGCGCTATGATCCGGAGGTGTCGGACGACGCCATCCCCTATACGGCCGCCTGCCGGGGCGTGGCCTATCACGCCATGACCGAGACGGCGCCGGAAGGCGAGACGACGACCTCCGTCGGCGACGCGGCCCTGACGCAACGGGCCCGGCTGGAGCCCTGCGCCACGCGGATCGTGGAAGGCACCCTGGACGGACGGCTGATCGCGGTGGACGCGCGCACCGGCGTGCCCTGCGCCGACTTCGGCCAGAACGGCGCCGTGGACATCAAGGCGGGCATGGGGGACGTGATCCCGGGCATGGTGTCCATCACCTCGCCCCCCGTGATCGTCAACGGGGTGATCATCACCGGCCACCAGGTGCTGGACGGCCAGTACCGCCGCGCGCCGTCGGGCGTGATCCAGGGCTTTGACGTGGTCACCGGCGAACTGCGGTGGGCCTGGGACATGATGCGTCCCGACGAAACCGGCATGCCGCCCGAGGGCGAGACCTTCACCCGGGGCACACCCAACATGTGGACCATGGCCACGGGCGACGACGAACTGGGGCTGGTCTATCTGCCCATGGGCAATTCGGCGGCGGACTATTACTCCAGCGACCGGGCGCCGGCGGAGAATGAATACGCCACCTCGCTGGTGGCGCTGGATGCGGCGACGGGACGGCCCGTCTGGCATTTCCAGACCGTGCACATGGACGTGTGGGACTATGACCTGGGCAGCCAGGCGACCCTGATCGACTTTCCGTCCAACGGGACGACGGTGCCGGCCCTGATCCTGCCGTCCAAGCAGGGCGACATGTATATCCTGGACCGGCGCACCGGCAGGCACCTGACGCCGATCGAGAACCGCCCGGCGCCGCAGGGCGGCGTGGAGCCGGATCAGCGCACGGCGACCCAGCCGTACAGCCTGTTCCACACCCTGGCGCGGCCTGACGATCTGACCGAGCGGGACATGTGGGGCATGTCGCCCATCGACCAGATGATCTGCCGGATCAATTTCCGCCGCGCCGCCTATGACGGCATGTACACCCCGCCCACCTCGGACCGGCGCTGGATTCAGTATCCGGGCTACAACGGCGGGTCGGACTGGGGCGGCGTCGCGTTCGACCCGGACCGGGGCGTGATCATCGCCAACTACAACGACATGCCCAACTACAACCGGCTGGTGCCGCGCGAGGAAGCCGATGCGCGGGGCTGGTACCCGCGCGGCGACGCCCGGGCCGACACCGGCGGGGCCGAGGGCGCGGGCGACCCGCAGGTGGGCGTGCCCTACGCCATCGACGTGAACGCGGGCTGGCGCATGCCCTTCACCGGCATGCTGTGCAAGGAGCCTCCCTACGGCGGCATCCGGGCCATCGACATCCGCACCGGCGAGACCATCTGGGATCGTCCGCTGGGCACGGCGCGCAAGAACGGGCCGTTCGGGATACCGTCCATGCTGCCGCTGAACATCGGCACGCCGAACAACGGCGGGTCGGTGGTGACGGCCTCGGGCCTGATCTTCATCGCCGCGGCCACCGACGACCTGATCCGGGCCATCGACATGGAGACCGGCGAGACGGTGTGGCAGGACGTCCTGCCTGCCGGCGGCCAGGCCAACCCCATGATCTATGAGCAGGGCGGACGCCAGTTCCTGGTCATCATGGCGGGCGGGCACCACTTCATGGAGACGCCGGCTGGTGATGCGGTGATCGCCTATGCCTTGCCGCAGCGCGACGCGGGGTAGGAGTCCGAAAACCGCGAGACAGGATCGCGGCGCAGGCGCATTCTGCGCGGCATGGAACTGGATCAGGACGCCTGTTATCGCGCCGTCGTCGCCCGGGACGCCCGCTTCGACGGGAAGATCTTCGGCGGGGTGAAGACGACGGGGATCTATTGCCGCCCGATCTGTCCGGCGCGGACGCCGAAGCGTGAGAACATCCGCTTCTACCGCTCGGCGGCGGAGGCGGAGGAGGCGGGGTTCCGGCCTTGCCTGCGCTGCCGGCCCGAGACGGCCCCGGACATGGGGGCGTGGCGGGGCACCTCGAACACCGTCAGCCGGGGGCTGGCCCTGATCGAGGCGGGGGCTCTGGATGGGGGCGACGTGGAGGCCCTGGCCGGGCGGCTGGGGGTGGGCGAGCGCCAGCTGCGCCGCCTGTTCCGCCAGCATCTGGGCGCCGCGCCGGTCAGCGTGGCCCAGACCCGGCGGGTGCTGCTGGCCAAGCAGCTGGTTCAGGAAACGCGCATGCCCATGGCCGAGGTCGCCATGGCGGCGGGCTTCGGCAGCGTGCGGCGGTTCAACGAGACCTTCCAGCGGCTGTACCGCCGTCCGCCCTCCGCCCTGCGGCGGGGCACGGCGCCCGATGCGGCGCCGGGGGAGGGGGTGCGGCTGATGCTGGCCTACCGCCCGCCCTATGACTGGGACGGGATGCTTGCGGCCCTGGCGGCGCGGGCCGCGCCGCTGGAGCGGGTCGAGGGCGGACGCTGGATGCGCGAGATCGAGGGCGGCGGGGCGGTGACGGTGGAACCCGCCGGGCGCGACCGGCTGGCGGTGCATGTGTCGATTCCGGACATCACGGGCCTGCCCGGGGTGCTGGCGCGGGTGCGTCGGGTGTTCGACCTGACCGCCGACCCGGCCATGATCGCGGCCCACCTGTCCGCCGATCCGGCGCTGGCGCCGCTGGTGAGCCGGCGCCCGGGGCTGCGGCTGGTCGGGGACTGGCAGGTGGATGATCCGGGCGCCCTGATGAGCGACCGGCTGGATGACGCGGACGAACGGATTGCGGCCCGGGCCGAAGGCTGGCGGCCCTGGCGGGCTTATGGCGCGGCGCACCTCAGGACCGAGGGCCTGGGCGTGGCGGCGTTGATCGAACAGGAGACGAGACATGACCAGGCGGCCTGAGACCTTTCAGCTGGACCGGATCGCCACCCCGCTGGGCGAGGTGCTGGTGGTGTTCGACGGGGAGGGCGTGGTGCGCGCCTTCGACTTCGCGGACTACGAAGAGCGCATGCGGCGCCTGCTGCGCCTGCACTACGGAACGGTGATCCTGGAGGCCGGCGCCGCGCCGGCGGGGGTGCGCGAGGCGGTGACGGACTATTTCGGCGGGGAAGTGGAGGCGCTGAAGCGAATCCCCTGGGCCACCGGAGGCACGGCGTTCCAGCGGCGGGTGTGGCAGGCCCTGACCGAGATTCCGGCCGGGCGCACCGAGACCTATGGCCAGCTGGCGGCGCGCATCGGCGCGCCCACGGCGGTGCGGGCCGTGGGCCTGGCCAACGGGGCCAACCCCGTGGGCGTCATCGTGCCCTGCCACCGGGTGGTGGGGTCATCGGGCAAGCTGACCGGCTATGCGGGCGGGCTGGAGCGCAAGAAGTGGCTTCTGGAGCATGAGGGCGCGCTGAAGGTCTGACAGCGCGCCCGTCCCGCTTTGACCCTAGTCCGGTTCGCCCTGACTGCGGGACACCACCGCACCGGCCGCCCCGCCGACGGCGGCGCCAACGGGACCGGCGACGACCGCGCCGGTGATGGCGCCGGTGGCGGCGCGCTGCTGCATGTTGGCGCCGCAGGCGGCCAGGCCGGCGACGCCGGCGGACAGGATCAGAATACGAGTGAGACGACGCATGGCTATTCTCCAGCTTAACCGTTGGCTAACGCTCTTGCCGACCCCCGGTTCCAAACGGAGGGGGTCTTTCAAGATGTATCACCGGCGGTAGCGGCGAGAATGACTATTTCGCGGGGCGAGTGCCGCATTTCTGCATTTGGTTCGGTCATATTGATGACCATATGAGATGAGCCAATACCATCCAGACAAGATGAGTGACGATCATCATGGATCTGATGGCTTGGATCATCTCTATGATGTTCGGGTGGTGCGACGAAATGTTGCGCTGCACAGGGCGATTGCGAATCGGCCACATTGAAGTCATATTCCGATGGCTTAAGCGCCCTGCGTCGGTCACGGGAAGTTGACCGGCGGCTATGCCCCTGCGTACCGGCGCCGATCTTGCGTCGAGGGGGCCAGACTGCCTGGGGGCGCAATCCTGCCCCTGTCACTCAGGACTGCATCCTTGTCGAATTCCTCACGGAAGCCCACGACCACGCCCAATTCTCCGTCTGCCATCCGTGCGCCGCAGATGCGCCCGATGACCGCGGCGGCCGCCCTGGGCGGTCTGGTGGGCCTGGCCATCGGCTGCGCCTATCTGGGTGGAACCGTCGCCAAGGCGACCACCACGCGGGTGCAGGCCGAGCGAATCGCGGGCGCCACCGCCGTGGGATTCACCGAAGAGGCGCTGTCGGCCGCAGCGGGGGGGCTGGACGCCAGCGCCCTGACCATCGCGCGACGGCACGACCCCTACACCGTGGCCGGTTCGGCCCAGCGTGACCGCCAATCCGAAATGCTCACCGCCCGGCTGGAAAGCCTGCGCGCCACTTCCAGCACCGATGCGGGTCTTCGCCGCGTCAGCATGACCGGGCCCGCGGCCCAGCCGTTCCGCCTGGCCGGCGCCCTGGACGCCTCGCGCGATCTCGAGTGCCTGACCCAGGCCGTCTATTATGAAGCCCGCGGCGAAGGCCGGGCCGGCATGCAGGCCGTGGCCCAGGTGGTCCTGAACCGCGCCCGTCACGGGGCCTTCCCCAACAGCGTCTGCGGCGTGGTCTATCAGGGCGCGAACCGCTCGACCGGCTGCCAGTTCAGCTTCACCTGCAACGGCGCCATGCGTCGCGGCGTGAACCAGTCGGCCTGGCGCCGGGCCCACGACGTGGCCTCGTCCGCCCTGTCGGGTCAGGTTTACAGCGCCGTCGGCAACGCCACCCATTTCCACACCACGGCCGTGTCGCCGCGCTGGCGTCATTCGCTGGTGCCGGTCGGGCAGGTGGGCAGCCACCTGTTCTATCGCTTCGGCGGCCGCAACGGCTCGTCGGGCGCCTTCACCTATGCGGCGCGCCCGTCCACCGCGTCCGACACCCAGGTGATCCAGGCCAGCCTGGACCCGTCAGAGACGGTCCGTCAGGCGGGCAATGCGGTGGCCTATACGGTGCTGTGGGCCCAGGAGAGCATGGCCGAGCGGGAGACGCGTCCGGCCGCCGAGCCTGCGACCCAGGAAGCCCCGGCCGCGCCGCGCGCCCAGACCCGCCCGCAAACGGCTCCGGCGCCGACCGCCGAGGAAGACGCCGCCGCCTAGACCGAAATCGGCTCAGTTGGGACCGTCCAACGGAGCTCAGATTTCGGTCGAACTCAACCGATCAGGCTCTAATCCGTCGGCTGGGGCGCTGTCCCCAGCGAGGCGGGCGGGGCGTTGAGACGGGACTTGCCGAAATCATCCTGCTCGTCGGGCGTCTGCGGCTGCGACATGCTTATGCCGCCGTCCGTATTGTTGAAGACCTTGTCTTCCACGGGGACGGCCGAAGCCTGATCGATGGCGGGGCCGGTCTGGCTTTTCTTGCGCTTGAACATGACCTGAAAACCGGCGGCGAGGCCGTCCGGTTCCAGAGCGGCGTTCACCCGGCGTCGAGACCCACGTCCAGCGCCGGGGACGCGCCGGAGGTGACCGGTCAGAGATTCGTCGACGGCGTAGATCCGGACATCACCAGCACCGCGTCGAAGCCGTGGACCAGTCGCGACAGATCGGTCCCGGCGGCGGCCAGGCGGCCGCCCGGGATCAGCGGCCGCAACGGCCGCAGATCGATCAGGGTGAAGGCGTCCGGCAGGGCCTGGCCGATGATCGGCTCCAGTCCCTGTCCGTAGTGACCGGCTTCGCCCGGACGGTAGGTCCAGGCGGTGGGGTCGAAGCCGGCCACCTGCGATCCGGCGCCGGGCAGCACCAGCAGGTGATAAGCCTCGCCGCCAACCGTCGCCGCGATCTCCGGCGCCAGGGTTCCGATGTCGAACACGGCGGTCGGGCTGAGGCCGCGGACCATGTGTCCCGCCCCGAACTTGAACATCACGCGCGGCGCGCGGTCGCGGGCCCGCTCATGGCGCCAGTAGCGCAGCAGGTTGGCCCGGTTGAAGCGGGCGCGCCGCAGGTTCGACTCGTGGCCCTGCTGGCTCACCCACAGCCGGTTGATCTCGAAGGTCTCCTCGAGGGTGTCGAGGATCCAGCCGCTGTCCGCATCGGGATCGGGCCAGGCGGCGCGGACGGCGCGGACCAGCGCCGGGTCGCCGCTGAAGCTGAAGATGAACTGGGGATTGCGGGTCTCTTCGTAGCGGGCCCAGGAGGCGTCGGACGCCGCCTTCAGCTCCGCGAGGGCCGCCGTCGCCGCCGCGGGCTTGGGCGCCTCATGCAGACGGGTGATCAGCCGGCGGTCGCCGCCGACCTCATAGTCCAGACCCCAGAGGAACGGTCCGTCGGGGGAGGCCTGACGTGCCGCGGCCAGCAGTTCAGCTTCCTCGGCCATGCCGAAGAAGGCGACCTGGGCGCCCGGATCGGCGAACAGGCGGCGCAGGCCGTCGATCCCGCCGGCGGTTACGGCCGCGTCCAATTCCGCGGCCATGGGCGGAGAAATCTCGACCGCCAGCTTCTCGTAGCCTGCCGGGACGAGGGCCGCGTAGAGCGCCGCGGCCAGCTTCGGGTTTTCGGCGATGCCATGGTCCTCGCCCAGCAGGAAGAACTGGGCCGTCCGGCCTCGCTCGACCAGCAGGTCCCAGGCCGGGCCGGAGAAGCGCGCGCCGTCGTAGTCTAGGCGGTGACGGGCGGCGCGGGCGGCCTCGACGAGGCGCTCTTCCAGCGCCGTCGGGGCGGCCGGAGTCTGGGCGGCGGGAGTCTGGGCGCGAACTGACGAGGCGGCCAACGCGGAGGCGGTGGCGCCCAGCACGGCGCGGCGATGGACGGACATGGTTTCACCCTCCCTGAATGATCATTGTTCTGCAGGAGGGGCCGGGCAGTGCAAACGGATGCGCCGGCGGGGATTAAATCGCCGTCAGGTCTCAGGCCGCATCAAGGCCGATATCGAGAGAGGGCGCCGAATGGGTCAGGGCGCCGACCGAGATCACGTCCACGCCGGTGGCGGCGATGGCGGCGACGGTGTCGAGATTGACGCCGCCGGAGGCCTCGAGCACGACTTGCCTCTTCGTCCGCGCGACAGCCGTACGCAGGTCATCCAGGCTGAAATTGTCCAGCATGACCACGTCGGGCCGTTCAGCCAGGGCCTCGTCCAGTTGATGCAGGCCGTCCACCTCCACCTCGATCTTCATCAGGTGCCCGGCGCGGGCGCGGGCGCGGCGGATGGCTTCGCCCACCCCGCCGCAGACGGCGATGTGGTTGTCCTTGATGAGGATGGCGTCATCCAGACCGAAACGGTGGTTCAGCCCGCCGCCCATGGCCACGGCGTGCTTCTCCAGCGCGCGCAGGCCCGGGGTGGTCTTGCGGGTGTCGGCGATGCGGGCCTTGGCGCCGGAAACCGCGTCGACATAGGCGCGGGTCAGGGTGGCGATCCCCGACAGACGCCCCAGCAGGTTCAGGGCCGTGCGCTCGGCCGACAGGATGGCGCGGGCGTCGGCCTCGACCTCGGCCAGCACGGTTCCGGCGGCCACCGTGTCACCATCCTCGACATGGGCGGTGAAGCGGGCTTCGGGATCCAGCGTCGTCATGGCCAGGCGGGCGCAGTTCAGTCCGGCGATGGTCCCGGCCTGGCGCGCGGCGAAGACGGCGGTCCAGCGGGTTCCGGCGGGAATGCAGGCGGCGGCGGTGACGTCGCCCGCCCGGCCCAGATCCTCGGCCAGGGCGGCGCGGACCACCGGTTCGATCAGGATGGGGGGAAGGCTCATTCAGCGGCCATGGCGACGGGTGAGGGGGACAGGGTGATGCGTGTGTGGCGGGCGTGGGAAGCGGCGTCGGGATGGTCGGCGCGGAAGTGGCCGCCCCGGCTTTCACGGCGCTCCAGCGCGGCCTGGGCGATCAGGCGGGCGGTGATGAGGGCGGGGGCGGGTCCGTGGGCCGCCTCGAGGCCGCCGATCAGATCAATCAGTGTGGCGAGGCCTGCCGCATCGCGGACGACGCCGGCGTGCAGGCTCATGGCCGCGCGCAGTTGCTGCAAGGCGGCGGGGGGCAGGGCCTCGGGCGCGGCGACGGGCGGCAGGGGGGCGGCGGGGGCCTCCGGTTCGTCGCGGGCGGCCAGGCCGCTGCGCCAGCCGAAGGCGGCGGCTTCCAGCAGGGAGTTGGAGGCCAGACGGTTGGCGCCGTGCACCCCGGTGGCGGCGCATTCGCCCACGGCGAACAGGCCGGGCAGGCTGGTGCGGCCGTCCGTATCGGCGGCGATCCCGCCCATGTGATAGTGCGCCGCCGGGGCCACGGGCATGGGCTGGACGCGGGGGTCGATCCCGGCGGCCATGGCGGCGGCGAAGACGGCGGGGAAGTGCTCGGGGAAGTCCGCGCCGATGGCCTCGCGGGCGTCGAGTAAGGCGCCGCGTCCGGCGGCGATGGCGGCGTGGACGGCGCGGGCGACGATGTCGCGGGGGGCCAGATCACCCTGGGGATGCTCCACGATGGGCGCGCCGTCGCGGTCGATCAGGCGCGCACCCTCGCCGCGCAGGGCCTCGGTGGCGAGGGGGGCGGGATCGGCGCCTACGTCCAGCGCCGTGGGGTGGAACTGGACGAATTCGGGATCGAGGATCTCGGCGCCGGCCAGCGCCGCCAGTCCCAGACCCTCGCCGCGCAGCTGGGCTGGATTGGTGGTGACCGCGTAGAGCCCGCCGATCCCGCCGGTGGCGAGGATCACGGCGGGGGCGAGGATCTCGATCAGCGCACCGTCATCCTGACGGAAGGCGGCGCCGCGCACACGGCCGTCGGCGTCCTGGATCAGGGCGGCGAGGGTCAGGCCGGAGCGCAGGGTGATGTGGGGCGCGGCCAGGGCGGCGGCCCCGAGGGCCCGGACGATGGCGCGGCCCGCGCCATCGCCGCCCGCGCGAACGATGCGGGGGCGGGCGTGGGCGGCCTCGAGGCTCTGGACGAAGCGGCCGGAGGCGTCGCGGTCGAACGGGGCGCCCAGCTCGAACAGGCGCTGGATGGTTTCGGGCGCCGCGCGGGTCAGGGCCAGGGTGGCGTCGGCGTCGTTCAGGCCCGCCCCGGCGGCGACGGTGTCGGCGGCGTGCAGCTCGGCGCTGTCGTCGGGATACAGGGCGGCGGCGACACCGCCCTGCGCCCAGGCGGAGGCGGCGGCCTGGCCCACGGGCGCGGGGGTCGCCACCAGCACCGGGCGCGGCGCGGCGGTCAGGGCGGCGGACAGGCCCGCCAGCCCCGCGCCCACGATCAGGGGGCCGTGGTGATGGCGGCGCTGGACGGTCATGACGCCAGTCCGAAGAAGCGGCCCGAGGCGGTCAGGGCGGCGGCCAGACCGTCGCCGGTGTAGAGCGCCATGGCGGTGAGGCCGACGGCAGCGCAGGCGGCGCCGGTGACGAGAAACAGGCCCAGCGACGCACCCGCCTGAGTCCAGCTGAGCGGGGCGGTGTCGGGTCGCCAGGCGCCCCGCCGCAGGTGGCTGAACACGCCGAGCGCGAGGAAGACGGCGAGGATGTAGGCGCCGCGCTCAAGGCCCCACAGGACGATCAGGACGCCGACGCCCAGAAGGGCGGCCTTCTCCAGCAGCGGGTGAACGCGGGCCAGCACCGGACCCAGCGCCCTGGAGCCGTCCAGCGGCGGGGCGGGGGCGAGGTTGAGCAGATTGATGAGGGCCACGAACCACGCACCCTGCAGCCACACCGGGTCGCCTGTGACCGCCCAGACGGCGAAGAAGGGAATGGCGGCGATCAGGCCGAAGGCGGGACCGGCCAGCGAGACCAGCACGCCGATCCATTCGCTGGCGGCGCCGCGCGCGCCTTTCGCCGCGCCGCCCAGGAACGGGATGATGTAGATGCGCGCCGGACCCATGCCGAGGCGGTTCATGGCCAGCACGTGGCCGTACTCATGGACCAGCAGGCCGACGATGCCCGCCAGCGCATAGACCCAGCCCATCAGCCACCACAGCAGCCCGGCCAGCAGGGCGGTGGAGACCAGCGCCCAGACCGGGTTCTGACCGGGGTTCTCGTCTCCGTCGACGCGGCGTGCTGGCGTGCTGGCTCGCGCTGCGGAGGGGGCCGGGTCGCCCACGGCGCCCCAGGGCCCGACCTTGGCCGGGTTTGTCGGGCCGGGACGCAGGTCGCTCATCAGATCATCTCGACCGCGACCTGATGGCCGCGGGCGCGGACCAGATCATAGCGGGCGGGCTTTTCGGGCGGGGGCAGGTCGACCATGCGCTGGACCGCGAGGCGGGCGCGCTCGGCCATGTCCTCGGGCACGGTGACCTCGAAGGTCATGTCGCGCAGGGAGTCGCGGATCTTCTCCAGGGTGATGCGCTTCATGTACGGGCACATGTTGCACGGGCCGATGAACTTCACCTCCGGGGCCGCGCCGGCGATGTTGGAGGCCATGGAGCATTCGGTGATCAGCACCACCTGGGCGGGGCGGTTCTTCATCACATAGTCGTTCATGGCTCCGGTGGAGCCCGCGAAGTCGGCGGCGTTCAGCACGTCCTCGGGGCACTCGGGGTGAGCCAGGACCACCGCGCCGGGCCAGGCGTCGCGCATGTCGGCGATGTCGGCGGCGGTGAAGCGCTCGTGGACCTCGCAGGCGCCCTTCCAGGCGATGATCTTGACGTCGGTCTGGGCGGCCACGTTGCGGGCCAGGTATTCGTCGGGGATCAGGATGACGCGGTCCACGCCCCATGCCTTCGCCGCCCACTCCACCACCTGAACGGCGTTGGCGGAGGTGCAGCAGATGTCGGTCTCGGCCTTAACATCGGCGGTGGTGTTCACATAGGTGACCACCGGCAGGCCCGGATAGCGCTGCTTGATCAGGCGCACGTCGGCGCCGGTGATGGACGAGGCCAGCGAACAGCCCGCCAGCGGGTCGGGGATCAGGACGGTCTTGTCCGGGGACAGGATCTTGGAGGTCTCGGCCATGAAGTGCACGCCGGCCTGGACGATCACCTTCGCGTCCGAGCGCGCGGCTTCCTTGGCCAGGGCGAGGCTGTCGCCCACGAAATCGCCCACGCCGTGGAAGATCTCGGGCGTCATGTAGTTGTGGGCGAGAATGACCGCGTCGCGCTGGATCTTCAGGGCGTTGATCTCGGCGATCAGGGGGGCGTGCAGCGCCCATTCGGCAGGGGTGACGTGGTCCTTGACCTTGTTCCACACCGGGTCGTTGTCCCGGTCCAGGTCCGGCGCGAAAAGCATTTGTCCGTCCGCCATGGTCGCCTCCAGTTTTGCTCGATTTGAGCAAATCCAGGTTCCTAAAAACGCCGGCCCGGAAGGGGTCGAGACCGGCGACTTATGCTGATAGTGAGTATAAGTGGGCTTAATGTAGGACTACATGGCCCCGATGCAAGGGAAATCGGTCAGTCGAGGGACAGGATCTCGCCCAGGCGACGCTGCAGCTGTTCGGTGGCGTAGGGTTTGGGCAGCAGGGGCCAGGGCGCGTCCTTGAGGGCCTTGTCCACGTCATCGCCCGCATAGCCCGAGGTCAGGACTATGTGCATGTCCGGCCAGCGTTCCGCCGCCGCGCGCGCCAGATCGATGCCGCTCATGCCGCCGGGCATGACGATGTCGGTCAGCATCAGGTCGAAGACGCTGGCCTCCAGCGCGGTGAGGGCCTGATCGGCGTTCTCGACCGAGACCACCTCCAGGCCGAAGCTCATCAGCAGGTCCATGGCCACCGCCGAGACGGCCTGATCGTCCTCGACCAGCAGCACCCGGCGGCCGGTGACGGAGGCGGGGGCCACGTCCTCGGTCATGACGATGTCGCCCATGTCCTCGCGGCTCAGGGAGGGCAGGTAGAGCCGGACCCGGGTTCCCTTGCCGGGCGCGCTTTCGATCCGCACGTCGCCGCCGCTCTGGCGCGCGAACCCGTAGACCTGACTCAGCCCAAGGCCGGTGCCCTTGCCCACGGCCTTGGTGGTGAAGAAGGGTTCGAAGACCCGGTCCCGCACCTCGTCGCTCATGCCCTCGCCGGAATCCTTGACCGTGACGCAGATGTGGGGGGCGTTGGCCGGGCCGCCGGGGAGATCGCAGCTTTCGGTGGTGACGCGCAGGCTACCCTGTTCGCCCATGGCGTCGCGGGCGTTGACCACGAGATTGAGCAGGGCGGCCTCGAACTGGGCGGCGTCCACGCGGGCGAAGGCGCCCCCGCGCTTCAGCCGCGTCCGGAAGTCGATGGCCTCGCCCAGGGCGCGGCGCAGCAGGGGCTCGCTCTCGCGGATCAGGGCGTTGAGATCGCAGGGTTCCGGCCGCAGGGCCTGCCGGCGCGAGAAGGCCAGCAGCTGATGTGTCAGGCGTTCGCCGCGCCGGGCGGCGGCCAGGGCGGCCTCACCCATCTTCTGGCGCCGGGCGGCGTCGTCGGGCGACTTGAGGATCATGTCCAGGGCGCCGATGACCACGGTCAGCAGATTGTTGAAGTCGTGGGCCACGCCGCCGGTGAGGCGGCCGACGGCCTCCATGCGCTGGGCGTGCATCAGGTCCTGCTCGGCCCGGGCTTTCTCCTCCAGGGCTTCGGTGACCTTTTCGGCCAGCAGTTCATTGATGCGCTTGAGGTCCTGTTCGGCCCGCTTGGCCTCGTTGACATCGAAGGCCACGCCCACGAAGCCGATGACCTCGCCATGGGCGTCCAGTCGGGGGCGGGAGAACGAGCGCAGCCAGCGATATTCCCCTGAGTTGTGGAGATAGCGCCCCTCGAGGGAGAATGGCTTGCCGGTGGCTTCGCCAGCCAGGGATTCGGCGAGAATCCGCTCGTGGTCGTCGGGGTGCAGATACTCGCGCCAGTCGGCGAGGCGCACGGTCTCGTAGTCCGCGCCCATGTATTCCACATAGGCCTGGTTGACGAAGGACCGGACCCGGTCGGCGCGAGTGACCCAGATCAGAACGGGCGCGGTGTCCGCGATGTCGCGGAAGCGGCTTTCGCTCTCACGGAGGTGGACTTCGGCGCGCGCGCGCTCCAGCTCGGCCCAGGTCCGGTCGGCGACTTCCTCGATCAGTTCGACCTCGGCGTCGGTCCACTCACGAGGATGGGCGTCGTGGACGTAGAGGAAGGCGCGCAGCCGCCCGCCGCGCACCAGCGGCGCGCGCATGAGGGCGCGGGTGTCGATGGAGTCGAAGGCCGCCGCAGCATCCCGGGTGCGGGCATCCTCGCGCACATCGCTGATCCGCACGATCGCGCCCGCAGCCAGCTCCTGCATCACCGCCGCGCCGAAGGCGTCCAGGGCCCAGTCGCCCTCGGCGCTGGCCACTGCGTCGGTCCAGTCGCGGCCGAAGGTGACCACGCCATGGTCATCGTCGATCTCGCCATAGCCCACGCGCTGGACCTGGAGCGCCTCGCCCAGGGCGCTTTCGACGGCGAGCATGATCTCGTTGGGCTCGTCCAGGTCACGCAGCCTGTCGGTCAGGCCCAGCAGGAAGGTCTGGCGCCGCTCGTCCCGGGCCATGCGGTCCAGGGCCTGGCGGGTTTCCGTGACGTCGAAGGACATCCCCACATAGCCGCGGAAGGCGCCGTCCGCGTCGAAGCGCGGCTTGACGCTGACGCGCATCCAGCGCCAGTCGTTCGATGCATTGCGGAAGCGCGCCTCGAACCCGTAGGGCCGCCGGGCGGACCGGGCGTCCGCCTGGGTTTCCGCGACGACGCCGCGGTCGTCAGGATGGAGGGTGTCCTTCCAGATATGGCCGCGCAGCTCCTCCGCCGGACGGCCGTAGAACTCCACCAGGGCCTCGTTGACGAACTCGACCTCGCCCTCTTCGTTGGTCAGCCAGACGGGGGCGGGGGCGGTGTCCGCCAGCAGACGGAAACGGGACTCGCTTTCCCGCAGCGCGGCCTCGGCGGCCTTGCTGTCGGTGATGTCGGTGACCACGGCCATCAGCCAGGGTTCGGCGTCGGGGCCCTGGCGGCCGATGCGCACGGAGGTCAGAGCCCAGAAATCCGCGCCGTCCTTGCGGCGGTACCGCTTTTCGATCTTCACGCCGTCGGCCTGTTCGCCCGCTGTTCTGAGCGCCGTCCCGGTCTGGTCGATGTGGTCGGGATGAGTGATGTCGGCGGTGGCCATGCCGACGATCTCGTCACGCGAATAGCCCAGCATTTCGCAGAAACGATCGTTGACCTTGAGGATTCTGCCGTTGAGGTCGGCCTTGACGATGCCGGCGGCGGCCTGTTCGACCATGGCGGTCAGTTCGGCCTCGTTGTCGCGCAGCGCGTCCTCGACCATGCGGGTGTCGGTGACGTCCAGATTGACGCCGATCATGCCGAAGAAGCGGCCTTCGGAGTCCAGGCGCGGACGGGCGTTGGTGTGCACGATGCGCCAGTGGCCGTCATTCCGGCGATAGCGGGCCTCCACCTCGAATCCCTGTCCCGCCATGGCGGCGTCCATAGCGACCTGATGCACATCCGGCGCATCTTCAGGATGCAGGGTGGCGGTCCAGTCGAACTGGCTGAGGTCGTCAGGGGCGCCCCAGAACTCGCGCAGAGCCTTGTTGAGGTAGACGCAGTCGCCCTGCTCGTCGCTCATCCACAACATGACCGGCGCGTCCTCGCTGACCAGCCGGAACCGGGCCTCGCCCTCGTCCACTGCAGAGGTGGAGGCCTGCAGCGCCGCGTTGGATTCGACCAGGGATTGCAGGGTGCGGCGCAACGAGGAGGCCAGAATGATGCCGAACACGCTCGTCAGTGAGAATGTCGCGGTGTTGACCAACCCCTGCGCCGTATCGAGCACGAAAAGGCCCGGCAGGGTTGTGAAGGCCCACGCCGAGGTGACCGCCAGCACCAGGGCGGTGAAGCCCGCCAGCCGTCCGGCCCAGAGTGCGGCCATGAGAATGCCCGGCAGATAAAGCATCAGGCCGGGCGAACTGCCGTAAACGCCTTGAAGGCTTAGTCGAACCAGCACCCCGACAGCGGCGCCGGCAATGCCGATCAGCAGCGCATGGCCAAGGCCACGCTCACGCGAAAGCGCGACGATGCGAAAGATTCGATCCGCCTGCTGCTCGTGCCCTGCGCTCGTCCCTGAGGACATGGCTCCCCCGATGCCGCTTTCCTTTGCTCCGTCCGCTCACGGAGATGCCGCGGTAGTGCTTGGCAACGCTTTGAGGCCAAACGCGTTCCGGCGCCGCAAGAACGGTCGGCCGGGCCCGCGAAGCCCTTGCGTCCAGCTGCACTGTTCCTACCTCAAGATCATCCCGAGTCGACTCCAAGGAGCAACTATGACCGCCAAGATGGACACCGGCCTGAAGAAGGCTGACCGCACCGACATCGCTGTCGAACTGAAGAAGGTGCTGGCGGACAGCTTCGCGCTGTATCTCAAGACTCACGGCTACCACTGGAACGTGCGCGGGCCGCAGTTCTTCGGCCTGCACAACATGCTGGAAGAGCAATACCGCGAGCAGTGGGCCGCGCTGGACGAGATCGCCGAACGCATCCGTTCTCTGGATGAAACCGCGCCCCAGGGCTTCGGCACCTTCGGCAACCAGACCAGCATCAAGGACGGCGACCCTGAAAAGACGGCCCAGGCCATGATCGAGGAACTGGTGGGCGACCATGGCACGGTCATCGCCACCCTGCGCAAGGCCATCGAGACGGCCGACGAAGCCGGGGACGAGGCGACGGCCGACCTGCTGACCCAGCGTCTGGCGGCGCATGAGAAGACCGCCTGGATGCTGCGCGCCACCACCCAGTGAGGTGAACCGGTCGTAAGATCGGGAACAAGAAACCGCCGGAAAATGCGGGTATGAGAGTGTGAGCGCGCGACGTCGCGCCAGAACCCGGAGCGCCGATGCGGACCCATGACGTCAGACAGGCCCTGAAGCGGACGTGGCGCATCGTCACGGCCGCGCCTGTCGTCGTGGGCGCCCTGGCCCTGGCGATGTCGGCCAGTTCGACGGTGCGCCCGGAGTCCGACCGGACGGCCGAGGGACTGGCGCGGCTGACGCAGGGACAGCTGAACGAGGCGGGTCTGCTGGCCGTATCCGGTCGACTGGACCCGGCGACCCTGGCCCTGGCGCAGCGGCATGATCCCGCGTTCGGCCGGCCCGGCATCTCCGGTCTCACGCCGGGCTGGGAGAGCCTGACCCTGAACGGCCGTCCGCGCCTGGACGGCACGGCCTCGGGCGCCGATGCGCGGCGGCTGAACGCCGCCATGGCGGCGGAGGCGGGGGCCCTGCGTCCCGCCCGGCCATTCGTATTCAATGCGGCCACGGCCGAGGACCGGCGGCGCGCCCAGCGCTGCCTGACCCAGGCGGTCTATTACGAGGCGGCGCTGGAGAGCACCCTGGGGCAGGAGGCGGTGGCCCAGGTGGTCCTGAACCGCGTGCGCGATCCTAACTATCCCAACACAGTCTGCGGCGTGGTGTTCGAGGGCGCCGAGCGCACCACCGGATGCCAATTCAGCTTCACCTGCGACGGCTCTCTGGCCCAGGGGCCGGTGGGTTGGGCCTGGCGTCGGGCCGAGGCGGTGGCGCAGCGCGCCCTGGCCGGTCACGTGGCGGCGGAGGTCGGCACCGCGACCCACTATCACGCCGACTATGTCTACCCCTGGTGGGCGCCGACGGTGACCAAGATCCGCCAGATCGGCGCGCACATCTTCTATCGCTGGAACGGCGCCCTGGGCGACACGGCCGCCTTCATCCAGGCCCACGCCGGACGCGAGCCGGTGATCGACGAAGCCCGCTTCTCCCGTCCCCGCTTCCAGACCGCCGCGGCCGGCGAGAGCCTGGAAAGCCTGGCCGAGGCTTCGGGCGCTGCGCCCCGCACCGTGGAGATCAACGGCGCCACCCGCGTGGTGGGGGTGATCAGCCTGGGCGGACGGCGCCAGCCCACCGCCGAGGAGGTCGCGGCCATCAACGCCCGTCTGGCCGACTTCGAAGACGCCCGAGCAGCCCCTGCGGAGGATCGCGCCCCACCGCCCGGCGTGACGGTTCTGGATGTCGAGGAAGTGGGCCGTCCCGGCGCCTGACGTCTGCGCAAACCCATGTGCTGCAACGATACTGCGGCTTTTGCATTACGTTAGGCCCGCGCGAATGTCGCGCCGGGATCGCCGCCGGAGCGCCCGTGAACGACCGCGTGACCATCGAGACTGACGACGCCGGTGATTTGCGCAAGGCCCAGGAGGCCCTGGCCGCCAGCGAGGCCCGGTTCCGGGTGCTGGCCGACAGCATGCCCCAGATGGTGTGGTCCACACGGCCAGACGGATTCCACGACTACTTCAACGCGCGCTGGTATGAATTCACCGGCGTGCCCGACGGCTCCACCGACGGTGAGGGCTGGAACGGCATGTTCCACCCGGAGGATCAGGACCGGGCCCGGAAACGCTGGGTGCACTCTCTCGAGACCGGCGAACCTTACGAGATTGAGTACCGGTTGAGGCACCGATCCGGCGTCTATCGCTGGACCCTGGGTCGGGCCGTGCCGCTCAAGGACGGCGATGGGCGTGTCACACGCTGGTTCGGCACCTGCACCGACATCGACGACCTGAAGCGCATGGAGCAGCACAAGGAGGTGCTGAGCCAGGAGCTGAGCCACCGGATCAAGAACATCTTCGCGGTGGTGTCGTCCCTGATCGCCCTGTCGGCGCGCAAGCACCCGGAGGCCGCCCCCTTCGCCCGCGATCTGAGAACCCGGGTGGGGGCCCTGGCGCGAGCCCATGAATTCGTGCGGCCCCACACTGAGGTGTCACGGCCGACGGTCGGCGACATGACCCTGCACGCCTTCCTGGCCGATCTGTTCCGGGCCTACGCCGCCGAGGACGGATCGCCGCGTGTGCTCCTGAAGGGCGACGACGCGGCCTTCGACGACCAGGCGGCGACTTCTGTGGCCTTGCTGTTCCACGAACTGGCCACCAACGCCGCCAAGTACGGCGCCCTGTCCATGCCCGAAGGCCGCGTCATCCTGACCACCGAGACCCGGGACGACCGGTTCGTCCTGACCTGGGTGGAGGAGGGCGGACCGACCATCAGCCATGAGCCGCGCCACGCCGGCTTCGGCTCCAGTCTCGCCAGCCTGTCGGTTGAAAATCAGCTGGGTGGAAAATTGGAACGAAGATGGGAGCCGCAGGGTTTGATCCTCACAGCAGATCTTCCGTCCACTGCGCTGTCTCGCCGCAGGGCGGCGGCCAAGACCAGTGAAACCCTGTAACGCCGTTCTGCGTTATTGTCGGCGGAGGGCCATCAAGTCTTTGAGTTGAGGATATGAAACCGAGAATTCTGATCATCGAGGACGAAGCGATCGTGGCCATGGAGCTGCGCTTCGTGCTGGAGGATCTCGGATACGAGGTCGTGGACGCCGTGGCTGACGCCAGATCGGCGCGAAATGTGGTGCGCGAGACACCGGTTGACCTGGCGCTTGTGGACATTCACCTGTCCGACGGTCCCACGGGGGTCGAACTGGGCCGCGAGCTGGCCAACGATCAGAACGTCACCGTCCTCTACATGACCGCCAATCCCGGCATGGTGCGCGACGGGGTGGCCGGGACCATCGGTGTCCTGACCAAGCCCACCGACGAACGGGCGGTGCAGACCGCCGTGGCCTACGCCCTGCGCCGCCGTCAGGGCGAGATGTCGCCGCCTGCGCCGGCGGAACTGAGACTGTTCGCCTAGGGCTTACCAGGCCCCGATCTTCTCGGCTTCCTTGTGGCTGATCGGGTCGCCAGCCCTGGCGTGATCGACCTCGGCCAGGAAGCGCGCGGCCTCCAGCGCCGCCATGCAGCCCATGCCCGCGGCCGTCACCGCCTGACGATAGACGTCGTCGGTGACGTCGCCCGCCGCCCAGACGCCGGGGATGGCGGTGGCTGTGGTTCCAGGCTTCACCTTCAGATAGCCGCCCTCGTTCATCTCCAACTGGCCCTTGAACAGCTCCGAGGACGGGGCGTGGCCGATGGCGACGAAGAAGCCGTCGCAGGAGATCTCGCGGGTTTCCCCCGTTTTGGCGTGCTTCAGGCGCAGGCCGCTGACTCCCATGGGGTTTTCTGTCCCCAGAACCTCGTCGATCTCGTGGTCCCAGATCACCTCGACCTTGGGATTGGCGAACAGGCGCTCCTGCAGGATCTTCTCGGCGCGGAACTCGTCGCGGCGGTGAACCACGGTGACCTTGGACGCGAAATTGGTGAGGAACAGGGCCTCCTCCACCGCCGTGTTGCCGCCGCCGACCACAACGACTTCCTTGTTGCGATAGAAGAAGCCGTCACAGGTGGCGCAGGCGGAGACGCCGAAGCCCTGGAATTTCTGTTCGGACGGCAGGCCCAGCCATTTGGCCTGGGCGCCGGTGGAGATGATGACCGTCTCGGCCAGCAGCTCGCCGCCGGAATCCAGCTTGAGCAGGAAGGGGCGCTTGGACAGGTCCGCCTCGACCACGATGTCGTGGATCACCTCGGTCCCCACATGCTCGGCCTGGGCCTGCATCTGCTGCATCAGCCACGGGCCCTGGATGACCTCGGCGAAGCCGGGATAATTCTCCACCTCGGTGGTGATGGTCAGCTGGCCGCCGGGCTGCAGGCCGGCGATGATCACGGGCTCCAGCATGGCGCGGGCGGCGTAGATGGCGGCGGTCCAACCGGCGGGGCCTGAGCCGATGATGGCGACGCGGACGGTGCGGGGGGCGTTGGGATTCGACATGGTCCCAATCTAGGATGCAATCATCGGCTTTGCGACATGGGGGAGGCAGATGGCTGAGGACAAAAAAACGACGGGTGGCCCCGGGGCGGGTCTGGCGCTCGGGATCGGCGTGGGACTCTCCATCGGCACGGCGCTGGGTGTCGCCCTCGACAACATCGCCCTGGGCATCAGCCTCGGGTTGGCGATCGGCGCGGGCATCGGCGTGGCCATGGGCGCCGCCATGCCCTCTGACCGACGCAAGAAAGACGGAGAGGGCTCGGTCCCCGTGGCCGACACCTCGTCCGGCAAGGCGCGGAAAGACATGGAGTCGTCAGACGGCGACGGGGGCGGCGGCGGCGGGGATTGACCCGCCTACATCCGCTCCACGGCGGCGGCCTTGCGCTTCTTGGACATGGCCGACAGGCGGTGGCGGAATTGCTCCCAGGCCACGACGCCCCCGCTGGTGACCCAGTTCATCTGAATGGCCCGGCGCTTGCCCTCGAAGGGCTCGTGCCCGTGGTAGGAGGTGTCCGAGCGGCGGAAGATCAGCAGGGTCCCGCCGTTGGGCGGCACCTCGGCGGCCACATCGTTCAGATCATCGCTGTTGAGGATGCGCAGGCGTCCGCCGTCCGCGTCCCAGTCGTCGTTCATGTAGAGCAGGACGGTGATGATCTTGGATTTGGAGTCGGTGTGGATCTTGCCGTCGGTGGCGCGACAGCGGCCGCGGACGGTGAACATGGTGGGCTTGCCGCCCAGATCGATGCCGAACTTCGCCTCCACCGCCTGACGGAATGCGGGGCCGTCCATCTCGGCCAGCATCTCGGCGAAGCGTCCGTGAATGTCGAGCTCGCTGGGCGGGACCGAGCCGGGCACGTCCATGGACGGGAAGTCGCGGCTGACTTCGCCGAAGACCTCGGGCTTCACGAAATTCTCGACCACCAGATAGTCATAGGGCTCGCGCCGCAGGGGCGCTGCGTTCAGCTTGTCGATGTCCAGCAGGGCCATGGGCCTACTCCGCGTTCAGAACCACGCCCCGTTCGGCCAGACGCCGCCGCAGCGCATCGGCAATATAGGTCGTCGCGTCCACCGGCGCATAGGTCCATGCGTCAAGACGCCCCTCGAAAGGCCGCGTGGCGCCTGTCGCGGCCAGGGCCTGGTGGTAGCGGTCGAACTTGGAGCCCTCGGCGCCGGGCGGGTGGAACACATGGACCGGCTTGCCGGTGGAGGCGGCCTCACCTGCCATGTTCACGGAATCGGCGGTGACGATGATGGAATCGGCCGCTGCGACCCATCCCGCGTAGGGATTGGGGCCGGAGCCGTCATAGAGGCGGGCGGTGCGGGCGGAGGCCCACCGGCGCAGGCGCTCGGTGAAGGCGGGCGGGGTGCGGCGCGAGGCGGTGGCCAGGACGGTCCCGCCGCCAGCCGCCTTATCCGTCAGGGTCAGCAGGCGATCGAGCTCGGCCTCGTCGAATCGGTAGACGCCGTTGGGGCCGCCCACCATCAGCAGCACGAAGGGGCGGGGCAGGGCGGCGAGGTCGGCCTCGGCCCTGGCGCCTTCCTCGGCCAGACGCGCGGCGTTCAGCCGGTGGGGCGAGGTCAGGGTCTTGAGGACGTTGGGCCCGCGGACCGGGTCGTGCTCGGGCGCCCAGATGAAGTCGAAGGCTTTCGGGCCGGTCTTGGGATCCTGCAGGGCGACGGTGAAGACATGGCCGTCGGAGACCGTGCGGATGGCGCGGGCGTAGGGCGCGGCCTGCCGTCCCACGGAAATCAGAAGCTTCGGCCAGGGGGGCGAAAAGCGCGCGCCGTCGCCCACTTCGCCCGGCGCGACAGGGCCCCACGGCGCCAGCCAGCGCCAGGGCGCTTTCGGGGTCACATGGAACAGTTCGTGACGCGCGCCGAGGGCCTCGGCCACGCCGCGCGCCTGAACGTCGGAGCCGGTCGCCCCGTTGGTGATGAGCCAGACGGGAGCCGGGCTTATTTCCACTCGACCTTGAGGATCTCGTAGGCTTTCACGCCGCCGGGCGTGTTCACCTCGACCACGTCGCCGACTTCCTTGGAGATCATGGCGCGGGCGATGGGCGAGGTGATGGAGATCTTGCCCTGCTTCACGTCGGCCTCGTGTTCGCCGACGATCTGGTAGCGGCCCTCTTCCTCGGTGTCCTCGTCAACCACGGTGACCGTGGCGCCGAACTTCACCTGGTCGCCGGACAGCTTGGACACGTCGATGACCTGGGCGCGGCTGATCTTGTCCTCGATCTCGGCGATCTGGCCCTCGATCCAGCCCTGACGTTCCTTGGCGGCGTGGTACTCCGCGTTCTCGGACAGGTCGCCGTGCTCGCGCGCCTCCGAGATCGCGGCGATCACCGCTGGGCGCTCCACCGACTTGAGTTGTTTCAACTGATCGTCGAGAGCGCGATAGCCCCCGGCCGTCATCGGCACTTTTTCCATGTGCGATTGGGTTTCTTATTCGCCCTAGAGAAGGTGCAAGCAAACAAATGCCGGTCGAGGGCGCTTCGACCGGCCAGAAAGGATAGGGCGCGTTGAGACGGACTTCAAGCGGTCGTGTCTCGCGTTTGCGAAAAGCGATGCCGCACTGCGCGCCAGCCGAGCCATATCAGGCCCGCGCCGAGGAGCAGGGCCGCCAGGCCGGAGGCGGCGGCCACCCCGGCGGCCAGGAAGGCGAAGACCATGGCAATGCCGGCCAGCGCAAGGGAGACGTACTGAATAACTGAAAGTCGCATGGCCCCTTAACGGATCAAGGACTCATCCGGTTGCGTGGCGACCCAGGCGGCCTGGACCGTTTCGCGAAAAAGTGAGCGAAAGGGCTCGACCTCGGCGCGGGCTTCGCCGCCGCCCAGATCCCGGGTGCGGGCCAGCAAGGCGTCGCGGGCGGGACGCAGCAGGGCGAGGGCTTCGCCGGGGCGCCGCTGGTCATTCAGAAAGGCCGCCAGGCCCAGCTGGCGCAAGGTCAGGCGGGGATGGCCGGGCGCGACGTGGGCGCGGGCGATCTCGACGGCCTGGCGATAGTCGGCCTCCGCCGCCTCTGTCCGGCCCATGGCCTGCCGGGTCTCGGCCCGCCCCAGCAGCACCCCGCTGAGGGTCATGGCGAAACCGGGCTGATACGGCTCGCGCAGCAGGCCGATGGCGCGGTCATAGGCCGCGTCGGCCTCTTCGTGGCGGCCCTGACCGTTCATGGCGTCGGCGAGGGCGGCCAGGCTGACTGCGTGCATATGCCGGTCGGGCAGGGTCGCGCGAAGATCGACCGCCTGACGCAGCCACGGTTCGGCCTCGGCGTGACGGCCCATCCGCGTCAGGGTGAAGCCCAGGTGGTGCAGGGCGTAGGTATGACTTTCGCCGCCCGGCTCCGCGTGGAGCAGCACCTGTCGCAGCAGGGGCTCGGCCTGGTCGATGTCGCCGCGGGCATGCAGATGGGCGGCGAGATTGTAGAGGGAGGACAGGGTCGGCTCGCCCGTGGGGCCGAACAGTTGTTCGCGCAGGGCCATGGCGTGGCGCAGGGCGGCGGCGGCGTCGCTGTTGCGGCCGACCTCGCCGCGGGCCGTGCCCAGATTGTGCCAGGCGGTGGCGGTTTCCGCGTGCGTGTCGCCGAAAGCGCGCCGGGCGTGATCGAGGGCCGCGACCGCCGCCTGCTCCGCGTCGATGAAGCGGCCCGAGCGGGACCAGGTCTTGGCCAGCAACCCCCAGGCCGAGGCGCGTTCGGCGCCGCCTGCGGAAGCGGAGTCGACCAGGGCGCGCAGTTCCGTCTCGGCTGCGTCGAAACGACCGAGTTCGATCAGGCTCCAGGCCCACAGCAGCACGGTGGCGTGGGTGGCTTCGGTCTCGCCCCAGCCCAGGGCGCGCCAGCCCTCCACCACCTCGCGCAGCGCCGGCTCGGCGGCGACGTGGTCGTCGGCCATGTTGAGCGCATAGGCGCGCTCGGCCAGACCCTGGAGCCGGGCGGCCCGCGCTTCGGCGTCGACGACCGGCTTCGGCTGCGCCGCGACGGGGGCGGCGGCCAGGATCAGCGCGGCCGCCAGCAGGGCGGCGGCCCTAGGCATAGGCGTAGGTCCCGCCGCGCTTCAGCGCCGCCTGCCAGGCGGGGCGGGCGTGGATGCGCTCGAGGAACGTGCCGATGTTGGGCCGGCCCTCTGTCACCGCCATGCGGGTGGCGGCGGCCTCCAGCGGAAAGCTCATCATGATGTCGGCGGCGGTGAAGTCCGGTCCGGCGAACCAGCCGTTGCGGCCCAGTTCGCTGTTCCAGTAGTCCGCGTGGGTCTTGAGCTGGGGGTCGATGAAGCCCTTGTTGGCCGCCTTGACGATGCCGTTGACGATCGGCTTGACCAGACCCGGCGCGCGCTTGGGCAATTGGCTGAACACCAGCTTGAGCAGCAGGGGCGGCATGGCCGAGCCCTCGGCGTAATGCAGCCAGTAGGTGAAGCGATGGCGCTCCGCCGAGCCGTCGGCGGGACGCAGGCGGCCCTCGCCGTGGGTGTCGAGCAGATATTCGATGATCGCCCCGGTCTCGGCCACCCGGACGTCGCCGTCGTCCAGAACCGGCGACTTGCCCAGCGGATGGATCGCCTTCAGCTCGGCGGGGGCCAGCATGGTCCGGGGATCCCGCTCATAGCGCCGGACCTCGTAGTCGAGCCCCAGCTCCTCAAGCAGCCACAGCACCCGCTGCGAGCGGGAATCAGCCAGGTGGTGGACAATGATCATGAACGGCCCTTTCGACAGGCCGCCATCATGGCGCGGGCCGAGCGGCGCCGTAAAGCGCGATCAGCGACCGGAGGTCAGGCCGAGGCCATCACGCTCTGGAACAGGACGGCGCCGTCGGCGGAGCCCAGCTCGGCCTCGAAGGCGCGGTCAGGGTGGGGCATCATGCCCAGCACATTGCCCCGCTCATTGACGATGCCGGCGATGTCGCGGGCCGAACCGTTGGGGTTGGTGACGTAGCGGAACACCACCTGGCCCTCGCCCTCCAGGCGGTTCAGGGTCTCTTCGTCGGCGAAGTAATTTCCGTCGCCGTTGCCCTGGGTCATGACCACCTCGCGCCGGCCCTGATAGGCGGCGGTGAAGCGGGTCTGGCCGTTGGTGATCTCGAGCTCGATGGGCTTGCAGACGTATTTCAGCCCGGCGTTCTTCATCAGGGCGCCCGGCAGCATGCCGGCCTCGCACAGGATCTGGAAGCCGTTGCAGATGCCGACCACCGCCACGCCCGCATCGGCGGCTTTCTTCACCGCGTCCATGATCGGCGCACGGGCCGCCATGGCGCCGGCGCGCAGATAGTCGCCATAGGAGAAGCCGCCCGGCAGGACGACCAGGTCCACGCCGTAGGGCAGTTCGGTGTCGGCGTGCCAGACCATGTCCACCTTGGCGCCGGTGGAGCGTTCGACGGCGACCTTGCAGTCGCGGTCGCAGTTGGAACCCGGAAATACGATGACGGCTGCGCTCATGGCGCGGGCCTGTAGCAGGGTTCGCAGCGTTTGTCAGTGCGACTTCACGGGCGGCGTCCCGAGCGTCGGTCCGCTTCTGCTCCGGCCACTATCCTCGTCGATCAGCCATTGCGCTCGGCGCCCGCGCCCCACTACCGTGATGCGGAAACCGAGGATCGACCCCCTTCATGATCGAAAGCGCGCGCCCCGTGGAAGGGACCCTTCGCCCCGCCCTGAATCAGGTTCTCGACGGCGCATCCATCGCCATCGAACCGTTCCAGCACTTTCCGCTGGTGATCGATCGGCTGGCGCAGCTGAAATCCGCGCTCGACCTGTCGCCGCCCGAGAGCCTGGCGCTGGAGTTCGGGGTGTTCAAGGGCGTCTCCCTGCGGGCGCTGGCGCTGGCCTTTCCCAAACGCCGGTTCACCGGATTCGATTCTTTCGAGGGGCTGCCGGAGGCCTGGCGCCGCAGCGAAACCAGCACCTATGAAGCGGGCCATTTCGCCCTGAAAGCCCTGCCGGCGATGCCCGCCAATGTGGAACTGGTCGCGGGCTTCTTCGAGGACAGCCTGGACGCCTGGCTCGAGGCCAATCCCGGTCCCGTGGGCTTCGTCCATGTGGACCCGGACCTCTATTCCGCCGCCAAATTTGTCCTGGACCGACTGACGGACCGGTTGGCGGACGGGGCGGTGCTGGTGTTCGACGAACTGGCCGACTGGAAGGATGAGGGGGTCTATCCCCTCTGGCGCGAGGGCGAGTGGCGCGCCCTGTGCGAATGGCTGAACGAGCAGGGCTTCTGCTTCCGCATCCTGTCGCGCAGCCCCCGCTTCGAGGCGGCGATCCAGGTCTATCGCAAGCCGCCGCCGGGGCGGCGCGCCGCCGATGATCTGGCCCATGCGGCCAGCCTGTGGACCCATGGCGCCCCGGACGCCGCCGTGGCGCTGCTGGAGGAGACCGTGGCGGCCAAGCCCGGCTGGGTGACGGGGCTGCACCGGCTGGCGCAGTGGCGGACCAGGACCCGGGACAGCGAGGCGGCCCTGGCGGTCATCGGTCAGGCGCGGGCGGCGGCGGGCGACAGGACCGCCAGCGGCCCGGTGATCGATCTGGACCGGTTGAGCGCTGAAAACCGCTATCGTCTCGGCGATCTGGAGCAGGCCGCCAAGGATATCGCCCGGTTTCGACGGCAGCGGCCCGATCATGTCTCGGGGCTGACATTGAACGCGCTGATCGCCGCGCGGCTGGGACGGCACGAGGAGTCCGCCGCCCTGTGGAGCCGGGCGGCGCAGATTTCCGGGTCAGACCCCTACGAGGAGAACGCCCGGGAGCAGAAAGTCCTGTCGCAGATCCGGCCGGAGTTCCGGGCCATGCGCAAGAGCGGTCTGATGATCCAGCATCTGCTCGACGATCGCGAGTTCCAGACCGTGCTGGACGTCGGCAGCGGCGCGGGAGAGCAGGCCGAGGCCCTGCGGCGGCATGGCAAGCAGGTCACGGAGCTGGACTACGGTGAAAGCCCTTCGTTCCTGGGCCGTGAGGACGGTGGTGGAGTCATCATCGGCGATTTCCTGCAGACCCGGTTCGAGACACCCTTCGACTGCGTCATCGCCTCCCACGTGCTGGAGCACCAGCTGAACGTGAACGCCTTTCTGAAGGCCATGCACGCCAGTGTCCGCGAGGGCGGGATCGTGGCCCTTTCCGTGCCGCCGCTGAAGCACCAGATCGTCGGCGGACACGTGACCCTGTGGAACGCGGGGCTGGTGCTCTACAATCTGGTGCTGGCCGGCTTCGACTGCCGCACGCCGTGGATCCGGCAGTACGGCTACAACATCTCGGTGGTGATCCAGAAGCGGACGATCAGCCCTGGAGGGCTGGTGTTCGACAACGGCGACATCGACCGCATCGCCCCCTTCCTGCCCGAGGGCTTCGGCGAGGGGTTCAACGGCGACATCCGCCGGCTGGGCTAGCCCTTGTTCTCATAGATGGCCGTGATCTGCGCCCGGGCCAGGGTGTGGAAATGCAGGTTGAAGCCGAACACGGCGCCGGAGTTGTCAGCCGTCACGTCCAGCGTGTCGGTGTCCACGGCGAACACTGTGAAGATGTAGCGGTGCGGGCCATGGCCGGGGGGCGGGGCGGCGCCGCCGAAGCCGGAGTCTCCGTAATCGGTGCGGCCCTGAACGGCACCCCTGGGCAGGTTCGCGCCGCCCACGGCGCCGGCGCCCCGGGCCAGCTCGGTCACGTCGGCGGGGATGTTGGCTACGGTCCAGTGCCAGAACCCGGAGCCGGTGGGCGCGTCGGGGTCATAGCAGGTGACGGCGTAAGACTTCGTCCCGTCCGGGGCGCCCGACCATGTCAGGTGGGGAGAGGTGTCGCCGTGCGCCTTTACGTGGGCGTCGGGCAGCGTGTCGCCGTCCTTGAAATCGTTCGAAGTGACGGTGAAAGTCATGGGCGTCTCCCTGTCCGGTGATGCGTGTTCAACGCATTCGCCGGACAGGGGATGCCGAAACGGCGGCCGGGTCAATTCGCCTGGACCCGGCCTAAGGTAGAGGGTCAGGCCATTTCAGGCTTGCGGGCGCCCGAGCGGTTGCGGCCGCGGCGCTTCATCTTGAAGTCGCCTTCCACCGGTGGCTTGGACGTGCGTTCGCCGGCCATGGGATCGAAGGTCGGACGCGCCGGCTGGGCGCGGTCGGCCGACTGGGCGCCGGGCTTGCCGCGGCCGCGAACGCGGTGGGGCTGACCCTTGCCGCCTTCGGGACGCACGCCGTCGCGGTGCGGATTGCGGTTGCGGCCGCGACCGCCGGGGCCGCGTCCGTCGCCGCGCGGACGCTCGTCGTCCGGCAGGGTGGCCTTCTTGCCGACGCCCGCAGCCATGATGGAGGCGTCCAGCGCCGCCAGGGCCTTGTCGTTGCGGCGATCCCAGCTTTTCAGCTTCTGGCGCGTGACCCGCTCGATGTCGCGCAGCAGCTTCATCTCGTCCGGGGCGCAGAAGCTGACGGCCGAGCCGTCGGCGCCGGCGCGCGCGGTGCGGCCGATGCGGTGCACATAGGCTTCCGGCACGAAGGGCAGCTCGAAATTGACCACGTGCGAGACGCCGTCCACGTCAATGCCGCGCGCTGCGATGTCGGTGGCGACCAGTACCCGCAACTTGCCCTTCTTGAAGGCTTCCAGGGCCCGCTCGCGCTGGGACTGGCTCTTGTTGCCGTGGATGGCGCCGGCCTCGACGCCGCCAGCCTCAAGATAGGCGGCGACCTTGTCGGCGCCGTGCTTGGTCTTGGTGAAGACCAGGCAGCGGGTCATGGCCGGATCGGCGAACATCTCCGACAGCAGGGCGCGCTTGCGGCCCTGTTCGACGATGATGACGCTCTGGTTGATGCGCTCGACCGTGGTGGCCTGCGGCGTCACCTGGACCTTGACCGGGTCCTTGAGCAGTTCGCCGGCCAGCTTGCCGATTTCGGTGGGCATGGTGGCCGAGAAGAACAGGTTCTGGCGGCGCGCGGTCATGCGCGAGACCACCTGGCGGATCGGCTTGACGAAGCCGAGGTCCAGCATCTGGTCCGCCTCGTCGAGCACGAAGATCTCGGTGGTCGACAGGTCCAGGGTCTTCTGCTGGACGTGGTCCAGCAGGCGGCCCGGGGTGGCCACCAGGATATCGAGGCCCTGCTGCAGGGCGCGTTCCTGGCCGCCGTACTTCACGCCGCCGAAGATCACGGCCACGCGGAAGCCCAGGTGGGCGCCGTAGACCTTGAAACTGTCGGCGATCTGGCTGGCCAGTTCGCGGGTGGGGGAGAGGATCAGGGCGCGGGTCGTGCGCGGCACGGGCGCCTTACGGTCCGCCGCCAGCCGGTGCAGGATCGGCAGGGCGAAGGCGGCGGTCTTGCCGGTGCCCGTCTGGGCGATGCCCAGCAGGTCCTTGCCCTTCATCACGTCCGGGATGGCCTGGGACTGGATGGGGGTGGGGGTGTGATAGCCTTCGCTGGTCAGAGCCTGCAGCAGGGCCGGATTCAGGCCCATGTCGGCGAAGGGAATAAGGGTCTTGGTCAAAATGGTTCTTTCGCATGCGGCGACGCGCATCAGGCCGGGCTCAAAGCCGAAGGCCGCGCGCCGCCAATCCCGATGGGGTCCGCGAAATGCGGGCCGACGGGAGTGATCGGGCGCCGCCCCGCGTGTCCGGGCGACGAATGAATCTGGAGAAGCCGGCTGCTGCTACAGTCAGGTCTTTCGTAAGAAGACCCACACGCGCTGGAGGCACCGGAAATCGCGTTTGTGCGATGCAGCGCTAGATGGTCGCTAATTGCGGCCACGTCAAGGCCGAAGGCGGGCTCACTCGTCGTCGACGCGGTTGCTGCGCTGCCGAATGGGGGTCTCGGCGCCCTGGCGCACGTCGACGCCCGGTACATCACGCAGGTGGGCGCCCGCGCATCCCATGCCCAGATTGGAGCCGGGGCAGTCGCCGGGGCCGACCACGCCGGTTCCGCCCGACAGCGGCGCGCGCTGGGCTTCGTAGCGGGCGATATTGGCCCGGCCCTGGCGGGCGAAGGCTTCGTCGCGTTCGGGATCGCCGCTGCCGCGAATGGGGGGCGTGTCGCCGGCGCCGGCGAAGCGCTCGTCGCAGGCGACGCGCTCGGACGGCGTCATGTCCCGGCGCGGACGGCTGCAGGCCAGGCCGGACGACCGCAGGGCGCGGGCCACCTGGTCGCCGGGGCCGTCGGGCCCCACACGCCAGCGGGGCTCGACGCCCTGGGCGGCCGCGTCGGGCCGGGCCGGCAGGCGCAGCGCCTCCAGACGGCGGCGTTCCTCTTCTTCATCCCGCTCAGGCGCGCGCAGACGGATTTCGCGGCCCATGGCGGGGGCCTCGCGCGGCTGTTCGATCACGGTCAGGGGCGGCTCGCGCAGCACCTCTCCCGGCATGACGGGGCGCGGCTCGATGCGAATGTAGAGGGGTTGCGGCGGGGCGGGGAGGCCGGACATGTCCAGGCCGGTGCGCATGCCGACGACGCCCAGCACGATCAGGTGCAGGATCAGCGAAGCACCGACCACCCCCAGCAGGGCCCGGTTGCGGGCGACGCCTTCGTGCAGACGCAGTACAGTCGACATGAAGCCCCTTGTCGTGCTCGCGCGGCCGGGCCGAAGGCCTGAGTCTGCCGCGAGCGGTTCGCATCGCCATTATTCGGGGTTATGCGTCCGGTTTAAGGCGAAGCTGACGGGGAGGCGTCCTGCCTACTTCTCAACGATGGAATTGATCATGCTAAAGCCTGTTCTTGCGGCAGCGCTCCTCATTGTCGGGGGCTGCGCTGCGACAGCTTCCGACACCCCGCGGCTTGTTCCGGGAGCTGATGGCGGGGTCGTCATGGAATGCGTGATCGGCAGGGACGGTCGTTTGTATAACTGCCGTATTCTCAGCGAGACCCCTGAGGGCGCAGGGATCGGAGAAGCGACCCTGGCTCTGGCCAATCGATTTCAGATGCCGACAGTCAATGCGCGTGGCCAGTCCGCCGTAGGCTCGCGCGTTCGCATTCCGGTTCAGTGGCAACTGGATGAAAGTGGGACGCCTTCTACGACCAGCGAACTTGACCTTCCGCCCCCCGAAGCGTAAACGGCGCGCACTTCGAGGCATGGGCGGTCCGCCGTCTGCTGATCTCGTGACAATCGAACGGACGGGCTGAGCCCGCCGGAACGCCCAAAGCGCGCGTTCCGGCTTTTCTGTTTGAGCGCACGGTCGGTCTCGATAACAGCCCGGGCGCGGTTTCGGCCACGTCCAAAAGAAGGAACGCGAGGCGCCCCGGCCGACAGGCACACGCCTCCATCGCAGAAGAGACCAGACACGAATGCCTACGATCAACCAGCTGATCCGCAAGCCGCGCAAGCCCAAGCCCGTGCGCAACAAGGTGCCGGCCCTGGAGGGTTCGCCCCAGCGCCGCGGCGTCTGCACCCGCGTCTATACGACGACCCCGAAGAAGCCCAACTCCGCGCTTCGTAAGGTGGCCAAGGTCCGCCTGGCCAAGAACGGCTACGAAGCCGTGTGCTACATCCCCGGCGAGGGTCACAATCTTCAGGAGCACTCGGTGGTCCTGATCCGCGGCGGCCGCGTGAAGGACCTTCCCGGCGTCCGCTACCACATCCTGCGCGGCGTGCTGGACACGCAAGGCGTGAAGGACCGCAAGCAGCGCCGTTCGCACTACGGCGCGAAGCGTCCGAAGTAAGCCCTGCGCGTCCAGAATATTATTTAAGAGGATAACCCCATGTCCCGTCGTCACCGCGCACAGAAGCGTGAAGTTCTGCCGGATCCCAAGTATGGTGATCTGATCGTCACCAAGTTCATGAATTACGTCATGTACGAGGGCAAGAAGGCCGTCGCCGAGAACATCGTCTACGGCGCGTTCGAAATCCTGGCCGAGAAGAAGAAGGACCAGGAGCCGGTCGCCACCTTCCACTCGGCGCTGGAAAACGTCGCTCCGGCGGTCGAGGTCCGGTCGCGTCGCGTCGGCGGCGCCACCTATCAGGTGCCGGTCGAGGTTCGCCCCGATCGCCGCCGCGCCTTGGCCATCCGCTGGCTGGTCAACGCCGCGCGCAACCGCGGTGAGAACACCATGACCGAGAAGCTGGCCGCCGAGCTGCTGGACGCCGCCAACAACCGCGGCACCGCGGTCAAGAAGCGCGAAGACACCCACAAGATGGCTGAAGCCAACCGCGCCTTCTCTCACTACCGCTGGTAAGCCGGATTTCCGGCTGACGGCCCTTCAAGAAGCGGGCGGTTTGCGTTAGACCGCCCGCGCTCCTGAAGACCCCTCCCTGACCCAGGCGCCGGATCGGCGCCGAACACCCGAGTTTTCGAATATGGCCCGCATCAACAAGATCGAGGATTACCGCAACTTCGGCATCATGGCCCACATCGACGCGGGCAAGACGACGACGACCGAGCGGATTCTCTATTACACCGGCAAGTCCCACAAGATCGGCGAAGTGCACGACGGCGCCGCCACCATGGACTGGATGGACCAGGAGCAGGAGCGCGGCATCACCATCACGTCCGCCGCGACGACCGCCTTCTGGAAAGAGAAGCGCCTCAACATCATCGACACCCCCGGCCACGTGGACTTCACCATTGAAGTCGAGCGCTCGCTGCGCGTGCTGGACGGCGCGGTGACCGTGCTGGACGGCAACGCCGGCGTTGAGCCCCAGACCGAAACCGTCTGGCGCCAGGCCGACAAGTACCGCGTGCCGCGCATCATCTTCATCAACAAGATGGACAAGCTGGGCGCCGACTTCGACACCTCGGTGCAGTCGATCCGCGACCGCTTGGGCGTGAAGGCCGTCCCGATCCAGCTGCCGGTCGGTCAGGAATCCGACCTGCGCGGCATCGTCGACCTGGTCCGCATGAAGGCGATCATCTGGGAGAATGACGGCCTGGGCGCCGAGTTCCGGGAAGAGGAAATTCCCGCCGATCTGGTCGAGCGCGCCACGGCGGCCCGCAGCTATCTGATCGAGAACGCCGTCGAACTCGACGACGAGGCGATGGAAGCCTATCTGGAAGGCAACGAGCCCTCCGAGGAAGTCATCAAGAAGTGCCTGCGCAAGGCGGTTCTGAATGCGGCCTTCTATCCGATCCTGTGCGGCTCGGCGTTCAAGAACAAGGGTGTGCAGCCCCTGCTGGACGCGGTGGTCGACTATCTGCCGTCGCCGCTGGACATCCCCCCGACCCCGGGCCTGGACTACAAGACCGAAGAGCCGGTCGTCCGTCACGCCTCGGACGACGAGCCCCTGTCGGTCCTGGCGTTCAAGATCATGGACGACCCCTTCGTCGGCTCGCTGACCTTCTGCCGCATCTACTCCGGCAAGATGGAAACGGGCATGGGTCTGCTGAACTCGACCCGCGACAAGAAGGAGCGCGTCGGCCGCATGCTGCTGATGCACTCCAACAACCGCGAGGACATCAAGGAAGCCTACGCGGGCGACATCGTCGCCCTGGCCGGCCTGAAGGACACCCGCACCGGGGACACCCTGTGCGACCCGATCAAGTCGCCCGTCATCCTTGAGAAGATGGAGTTCCCGGCGCCGGTCATCGAGATCGCCGTCGAGCCCAAGACCAAGGCCGACCAGGAGAAGCTGGGCGTCGCCCTGGCCAAGCTGGCGTCCGAGGATCCGTCCTTCACCGTCTCCACCGACCACGAGTCGGGCCAGACGATCCTGAAGGGCATGGGCGAGCTGCACCTGGACATCAAGATCGACATCCTGAAGCGCACCTACAAGGTCGAAGCCACCATCGGCGCGCCGCAGGTGGCCTACCGTGAATCCCTCGGCAAGACCGCCGAGATCGACTACACGCACAAGAAGCAGACCGGCGGTACGGGCCAGTTCGCCCGCATCAAGATGGTCTTCGAGCCCGGTGAGCCCGGTTCGGGCTTCGTGTTCGAGTCCAAGATTGTCGGCGGCAACGTGCCCAAGGAGTACATCCCGGGCGTCCAGAAGGGCATCGAGTCCGCCAAGGACAACGGCCTGCTGGCCGGCTTCCCGCTGATCGACTTCAAGGCCACCCTGATCGACGGCGCCTACCACGACGTGGACTCCTCGGTGCTGGCGTTCGAAATCGCCTCGCGCGCCGCCTTCAAGGAACTGCGGACCCAGGGCGCGCCCAAGCTGCTGGAACCGATCATGGCCGTCGAGGTTGTGACCCCGGAAGAGTATCTGGGTTCGGTCATCGGCGACCTGAACGGCCGTCGCGGCATGATCCAGGGCCAGGACGTGCGCGGCAACGCCACCGTCGTGAACGCCTTCGTGCCGCTGGCCAACATGTTCGGCTACGTCAACAACCTGCGCGGCATGTCGCAAGGCCGCGCGCAGTTCACCATGCAGTACGACCACTATGACCCGGTGCCGCAACACGTCGCCGACGAAGTGATCAAGAAGTACGCCTAACCACACCCCCCAACCTTATAGGACCCCGTTTGGGGGACAGGAGCTAAGAGATATGGCCAAGGAAAAGTTCGAACGTAACAAGCCGCACTGCAACATCGGCACGATCGGCCACGTTGACCACGGCAAGACGACGCTGACGGCGGCGATCACGATGACGCTGGCCAAGGCCGGCGGCGCCAAGGCGATGGCCTAT
>NZ_JADWOW010000035.1:0-268 GCF_015767455.1 Brevundimonas sp. BAL450 | reverse complement strand
AGGCGGTGGGCGACATCACCTTCGCCCTGGCCGACCCGCTGGTGGATGACGTGCTGGTGGTGGACGAAGAGGATTTCGAGAGAGCGGTGGCCTTCTATGTCACGCTCGAAAAGACCGTGGCCGAGGGCGCCGGCGCCGGCGCCCTCGGCCACGGTCTTTTCGAGCGTGACATAGAAGGCCACCGCTCTCTCGAAATCCTCTTCGTCCACCACCAGCACGTCATCCACCAGCGGGTCGGCCAGGGCGAAGGTGATGTCGCCCACCGCCT